>NZ_JBEXNQ010000003.1:0-392463 GCF_040611155.1 Streptomyces sp. NPDC002994 | reverse complement strand
CGGGGGGGGGGTGCCGCGCGGGGGGGGGGGGGGCCCTGTGCCCCCTCTCCCCCCGCGCCCCCCCCCCCGGGGGGGGGGGGGGGGGGGGGGGGCCCCCCCCCCCCCCCCCCCGGCCGCGCCCGGCGAGAGCGCCTGGGGCATGGCGGCGGCGACGATCCACTTCACGCCGCGGGCCGAGGCGGCGCGCTGGCGTCGGCATACCCATGTGCCGTACCAGCACGTCGGTCCGTCCATCGTTCCCGATCTGGACTTTCCGTACGCGCTCCAGCTCAGTCCGCATCTGCCGGGCACGCGGGACCGGAACATCGCCTGGGCGCGGCGGATGGGCATGCTGGAGCCGCTGCCGGGGCGGCCGGCGTCGCACGTCTGGGACGAGCGGCGGGCCCGCAACATCGACCTGCCGCTCTGCTCGGCGGGCCTCCATCCGGAAGCGACGCCGGAGGAACTGGATCTGTCGTCGAACTGGCTGACCTGGGGAACGTACGGTGACGACCTGTACCCCGTGATCTACGGGCGCACCCGCGACCTGGCCGGGGCACACGCGGCCAATGAGCGGCTGAGGCTCTTCATGCCACTGGACGGGGAGCCCACGCCGGAGCCGTCCGACGCGATGGAGCGGGGGCTGGCCGACCTGTGGCAGCGGACGGCGGGGCCGATGGACGAGGCTTCGCGGCGTACGTTCCGCAAGTCCGTCGAGGACATGATCGCGAGCTGGGAGTGGGAGCTGGCCAATCAGGCGCTGCACCGCATCCCCGACCCGGTGGACTACATCGAGATGCGGCGGTTCACCTTCGGCGCGGACATGACGATGCGGCTGTGCCGGTTGTCGCACGGGGACCGGGTGCCCGACGAGATCTACCGGAGCGGCCCCATCCGCTCGCTGGAGAACTCCGCCGTCGACTACGCCATGCTGTTCAACGATCTTTTCTCGTACCAGAAGGAGATCGAGTACGAGGGCGAGGTGCACAACGCCGTCCTGGTCGTGCAGAACTTCTTCGGGGTGGACTACCCGACCGGGGTCGACATGGTGCACGAGCTGATGAAGGGGCGGATGCAGCAGTTCCAGCATGTCATCAAGGTCGAACTGCCCGTCCTCTACGACGACTTCGCGCTGGACGCCGAGGCACGCGACGTACTCGACGGCTATGTGCGCGAGCTTCAGGACTGGATGGCCGGAATCCTGAACTGGCACCACGAATGCGTCCGTTACCACGACGAGGACCTGCGGGGCGGCACCGGCGGCACGAGCGGCGCCCCGTGGCAGCTGAGCGGCCCTACGGGGCTGGGAACTTCGGCCGCACAGATCGTCACCCTGCTGGGCAGGCCGGCCCTGGCGCACGCGTAGCTCCGACCGGCCGGTCGCCGGTGAACAGGCCGCTGCGTACGGCCTGTTCACCGCCAGGCGTCGGAAGGCTGAGGCGCGGTCAGTCTCGCGCGTCGATGCCCGTCTGACCGAAGGTGCCGGGCACCGGCAGGTTGTCCAGTCGGTCGAGCGGCCAGGCGACCACCACCGCGCGCCCCACCACGTCGTCCACCGGCACCATGCCGGCGCCGGGCTCGTGCTGGTGGTAGCGGGAGTCGCCGGAGGCCTGCCGGTGGTCGCCCATCACCCAGATGTGGCCGGCGGGCACCGTGACCTTGAACTGACCGTCGTCGTCCGTGCTGCACGCCGTGTTCCCCGGGAAGACGTACGGCTCGTCGAGCGCCTTGCCGTTGACCTTCAGCGGGCCCGTGCCCTCGCACTCCACCGTGTCGCCACCGACTCCGACGACCCGCTTGATCAGGTCCTTCTCCTCGGCGGACGGCATCAGCCCGATGAAGCTGAGCGCGTCCTGGAAGGCGTTCGTCCGCGGAGTCGGCTCGTTCTTCAGCCATTCGCCCGGGTCGTGGAAGACGACGACCTCACCGCGCTCCGGCTCGGAGCCGAACCACGGGGTCAGCTTGTCGACGAGGACGCGGTCACCCTTGAGGAGGGTGTTCTGCATGGAGTCCGAGGGGATCGAGAACGCCTGCAGCAGAAATGTCTTTATCAGCAGGGCCAGCAGCAGCGCGATCACGACGAGGAGCGGGAACTCCTTCCAGAAGGGGCGCGGCTTCTTCACCTTCGGATGCTGGGTTTGTTGGGTTTCCTGCGCGTCCGGTGCCCCGACCGACACATCTCCCACAACCACTCCTCGCCTCACAGGGTCCTCAGCCCTGCTGGAACAGCTCCGCGGGCAAGGGCTTCAGCAGCGCGTACAGGTCGTCGGTGATCGGCCGGTCCCAGCTGGCGATGGTGACGAGCACATTGTCGCTGCGGTCGAACTGTACGCAGGAGATGCGGGTTTCGGAGAGTTTGATACGGCGCACGATGAGCAGATTGTCACCTTGCATGACCGGCATGTCCTCGCTGCCGGTCACCTCGACGGGCTCGTCGTTCTCGAGCGCCACGAGCAGCTGCGCCACCTCGAAGGGCACCTGGCCCTCCTCGAGCTCCCTGGCGGGCGAGCCCTCCGGCAGGTTGCCGATGATCATCGCGGGGCCCCGGCCGCCGAACAGGTCGTAGCGCAGGAAGACACCTTGGCAGCTGCCGTCGGGCGCGGGCAGCAGGCCCGCTCCGAGGTTGCCCGGCCAGTCGCCCGGGTCCATGGCCAGGACATCGAATTCCGGGCCCGCGGGCGTGGCGGAGGGGCGGCGGCGGAGGAAGGACATGTCGCCATGGTACGTGGCCCGGGGGCCCTTCCGGCGTCGGGGCACGGCAGTGTCTTGCGCCGCAAGACAGCGCCAACTATCTTGTACCGCATGACAGAGAAGCCGCCCGCCGCCGCAGGTGACCAGCGGCGCAGTCAGCTTCTGCGTGGCGTCCTCGACCTGTGCCTGCTCGCGCTGATCGCCGAGCGGCCGCGTTACGGCTATGAGTTCGTCGAGGCTCTCGCCGCGACCGGGCTCGACCTGGTCAGCGAAGGCAGCATCTATCCGCTGCTGGCCCGGATGGAACGAGCGGGTCTCGTGGAAACCTTCCGCGCCCCTTCGGCCACCGGCGGCGCGCCGCGCAAGTACTACCGGCTGACCGACGAGGGGCGGGCCGAACTGACCGTCGGCCGCGCCGCCTGGCAACACTTCTCCGAGGCGGTCGGGCGGACCTTGAACCAACGACCCGGGGGAAACACACCATGACGCGTGAGCACGTACTGGCCATATGCAAGAGCAACTGGGAGTACCGCGGCATCGACGACGCCTCCGTACGGGAGATGCTCGACGAGCTCTCCGCTCACCTGGACGACGCCGCGGCGGCCGGGCGTGGCGCGAAGGATGTCGTCGGGGAGGACGTGAAGTCCTTCGCCGCCGCGTGGGCGCGGGCGCGCAAGCCACTGCGTCAGCGGGCTCTGCGCATGGTGGCGCTGATCCCGTGCGTCTTCGGCCCGATGCTGCTGCTCTCACACCTGCTGCACTGGTCGTACGAGCGGCCCGTCATCCCGAGCCGCCTCGTCCTGTGCGCCGTGCTCGCGATGGTCGTGGTCACCTGGGAGACGCGGCGAGGGAGCCTCGGGTTCAGAAAGCTGTTGCTCGTCCAGCTGCTGATCGGGCTCCCTGCCACCTTCCTCACGGCCTGGCTGACCGGTGACGATCCGCTCTTCGAACTGCCACTGTGGGTCCCTCTGCTGATGATGGTTCCCGGCCTGCCGTACTTCGTCGCCGACTACCGGGCCACATCGGGGAGCTCAACGGGCTCAGGTCAGATCGAAGGCGCCGTCCCGCGCGTTCAGGACGAAGGCTCGCCACTCGGCCGGGTTGAAGATCAGTGACGGGCTGCCGGGGGCAGTGGCATTGCGCATCGCGATGAATCCCTCGACGAACGCGATCTGAAGGTCGCCCGCCCCCTGACTGCCCGACTGCCAGTCCGCTTTGCTCAGGTCCAGCTGCTCCGGCTTGTCCCAGCCCGTAACACGCTGCGCAGTGATGCTCTCGGCCACGTCCCTGCTCCTCCCGGTTCGTCGTCCGCCGGTCAGCCTAGCCATCGACTCCGGGAGTGGACAGGCCACGTCAGCACTGCCGTGGCCCGTCCGCCGGGCGGGGCCCCTCAGGAAGCGGGCGGTTCGGCGCCGACCAGCCACATGGAGAAGAACTGGGCGCCGCCCCCATAGGCATGGCCCAGGGCCCTGCGGGCGCCGTCGACCTGGTGCTCACCGGCCTGCCCGCGCACCTGGAGGGCGGCCTCGGCGAAGCGGATCATGCCGGAGGCGCCGATGGGGTTGGTGGACAGGACACCGCCGGACGGGTTCACGGGCAGGTCGCCGTCGAGTTCCGTGACGCCGGACTCGGTGAGCTTCCAGCCCTCCCCCTCGGCGGCGAAGCCCAGGTTCTCCAGCCACATCGGCTCGTACCAGGAGAAGGGCACGTACATCTCGACGGCGTCGATCTCCCGGCGCGGATCGGTGATGCCCGCCTGGCGGTAGACGTCGGCGGCGCAGTCCTTGCCCGCCTGCGGGGAGACGAAGTCCTTGCCGGCGAAGAGGGTGGGTTCGCTGCGCATCGCGCCGCCGTGCACCCAGGCGGGCGGGTGCGGCGCGCGGGCGGCGCCGGCCCGCCCGGTGAGGATCATCGCGCACGCGCCGTCGGAGGAGGGGCACGTCTCGGAGTAGCGGACGGGGTCCCAGAGCATCGGCGAGGCCTGGACCTTCTCAAGGGTGATGTCGGGCTCGTGGAGGTGGGCGTAGGGGTTCTTGAGGGCGTTGCGGCGGTCCTTGTACGCGACGACGGAGCCCACGGTGTCGGGTGCGCCGCTGCGGCGCATGTACGCCCGTATGTGCGGCGCGAAGAAGCCGCCGGCCCCGGCGAGCAGGGGCTGCTGGAACGGGACGGGCAGGGACAGGCCCCACATCGCGTTGGACTCGGACTGTTTTTCGAAGGCGAGGGTGAGGACCGTGCCGTGGACGCGGGCGGCGATCAGGTTGGCGGCGACCAGCGCGGTGGACCCGCCGACGGAGCCCGCCGTGTGGACGCGGAGCATGGGCTTGCCGACGGCGCCCAGCGCGTCGGCGAGGTAGAGCTCCGGCATCATCACGCCCTCGAAGAAGTCGGGGGCCTTGCCGATGACGACGGCGTCGATGTCCGCCCACGTCAACTGGGCGTCGTCCAGGGCCCGCTGGGCGGCTTCGCGCACGAGACCGGCGATGGAGACGTCGCGGCGGGCGGCTACGTGCTTCGTTTGGCCGATGCCTACGACGGCGACGGGCTCCTTGGTCATCATTCCCCCTCCAGGACGGCGACGAGGTTCTGTTGCAGGCAGGGCCCTGAGGTGGCGTGCGCGAGCGCCCGGCCGGACTCGCCCCGGTGGATACGGGCCGCCGCCTCGCCGAGCCTGATGAGTCCGGCCGCCATGACGGGGTTGGCGGCGAGCGCCCCGCCGGACGGGTTGACGTCGACGTCACCGCCGAGGCGCAGGGCCTTGCGCAGGACGACCTCCTGCGAGGTGAAGGGCGCGTGCAGCTCGGCGGTGTCGACGGGCCTTTCGAAGGCCCCGGCCCGCTCGGCTGCCTGCCGGGCCGACGGGGAGTCGGTGAGGTCGCGTACGCCCAGGCTGTGCGCTTCGATGCGGTGGTCCATGCCGCGGATCCAGGCGGGTCGCTCGCACAGTCGGCGCGCGGTGTCGCCCGCCGCCAGGATCACCGCGGCCGCGCCGTCGCCGATGGGCGGGCAGTCGCCCGTACGCAGCGGCTGTACGAGGTAGTCGCCGGCGGGGACGGCTCCCCTGAGCTGGGCGTGCGGATTGGTCGCGGCGGCGGTACGGCTGCGGGCCGCGACCGCCGCGAGGGCGGGCTCGTCGGTGTCGCCCACGTCGATCAGCGCCTGCGCCTGGAGCGCGGCCAGAGACACGGAGTCCGGCCAGAGGGGGGCGACGTAGTACGGGTCGAGCTGGCGGGTGAGTACGTCGCGCAGCTCGCCGGGCGACGACTTGCCGTACGCGTAGACGAGCGCGGTGTCGGCCTCGCCGGTCAGGAGCTTGACCCAGGCCTCGTAGAGCGCCCAGGCGCCGTCCATCTCCACGTGGGACTCGGAGATCGGCGGCCAGGCGCCCACACCGTCGAGGGCCATGGTGAAGGAGAAGGCGCGGCCCGCGAGGTAGTCGCTCGATCCGGAGCAGGTGAAGTCGATGTCGCTGGTCTTCAGTCCGGTCCGCCCGAGCACCTCGTGCAGCACCGGCATCAGCATCTCCACTTCGGAGAGCTCGTCGGTGCGGCGGAGGTGATCGGTCTGCGCGAAGGCCACGATCGCGATCTCACGCATCCCGCGCATCAGATCAGCTCCTTGTACGCGTCGTAGTCGGCGTCCGGTTCGCCGGTGGGCCGGTAGTGGTCGGGATAGCGGCCGCCCTCGGTCCACACCGGCTCGACGCGCAGCCCCATCCGCACCTGGTCGTACGGGAGGCCGCCGATCCGGCCGTGCAGGGCCAGGTCGGCGCCGTCGAGTGCGATGTGCCCGTAGACGTACGGGACTTCGATGTCGAGATTGCGGGCCTTGATGTTGACGATGCAGAAGGTGGTGACGGTGCCGCGGGGGCCGACCTCGACCCGCTCGGCGGTCGCGATGCCGCAGGTGGGGCAGGCTCCGCGGGGCGGGACGTACACCTTGCGGCAGGAGGGGCAGCGCTCGCCGACGGTGCGCTGCTCGGCGAGCGCGTTGATGTAGTCGGTGGGGGCGCGGCCGGGGCTGTACGTGTAGTCGAGGCGGGCGGGGGCGGTGATGCCGGTGACGGGGTCGGCGAAGCTGCCGTCGTGCGGGGCCGCCGGCCCGCTGTTCTCGCTCTCGTACGGCTCGAAGCAGGCGATGTCGGTGATGGCGCCCGTGCGTTCGCCGGCCCAGCGGATGCGGACGCGCATGCCGGTGCGTACGGCGTCGGGGCCCGGCGCGTCGAGGACGTGCAGGAGGGCGGTGTCGGCGCCGTCGAGCTTCACCAGGACCCAGGCGAAGGGGGTGGGCAGGGGCTGGTCGCGGCGCGGGGCCGGGTTCCAGGCCCAGGTGGTGACGGTGCCGGTGGGGGCGACTTCGACCAGGTCGCGGATCTCTTCGGCGGTGACCGGGTCGTACTCGACGGGCGGCACGAGGACCCCGCCGTCGGCGGTCTTCACGCCGAGGACGGTGCGCTCGCGAAGGCCGGTGAGGAAGGCGCTCTGTACGGGCCCAAGGGAGCGGGTGAAGGGGAACTCGACAACGAGCGGGGCACGCAGCACCTCCGGTGAGGGGGTGGCAGTCATGGGCAAGACTCCATTCAGGCGGCTTGGCCGACGCAGTGGTCACACGGTCATGCCCGCCGGTAGGCGGGCGGGCGTTTCTCGGCGAAGGCGCGGGCGCCCTCCTTCGCGTCGGCGGTGTCGAAAATGGGCCAGCCACGCTTGAGTTCGGCTGCCAGGCCTTCGGTTTCGGTCATTTCCGCCGTCTCGTACACCGACGCCTTGATTGCCTCGACGGCGAGCGGGCCACAGGCGTTGATCTGCCCGGCGATGGCGAGGGCCTTGTCGAGGGCGGTGCCGTCGGGGACGACATGGCCGACGAGTCCGATGCGTTCGGCTTCCGCCGCCGGGTATGGGCGGCCGGTGAGCAGCATCTCCAGGGCGTGCGTGCGCGGGATCTGGCGCGGCAGGCGTACGGTCGAGCCGCCGATGGGGAACAGCCCCCGCCTGGCCTCGAAGAGGCCGAAGGTGGCGCTTTGACCGGCGACGCGGATGTCGGTGCCCTGGAGGATCTCCGTACCGCCTGCTACGCAGTACCCCTCGACGGCGGCGACGACCGGTTTGCGGGGGCGGTGGTGGCGCAGCATCGCCTTCCAGTGAAGGTCGGGGTCGGCCTTCATGCGGTCGCGGTACTGGTCGCCGCCCATCCCCCGGTCGCCCGCGAGGGCTTTGAGATCCATACCGGCACAGAAGTCGCCGCCCGCGCCGGTCAGCACGACGGAGCGGATCTCGTCGTCCGCGTCGGCGGCGAGCCAGCCGTCGTACAGCCCTACCAGCATCGGCAGCGACAGCGCGTTCTTCGCCTCCGGCCTGTTCAAGGTGAGCACCAGTGTGGCGCCTTCGCGCCGCACGGTGAGGTGTTCCGTACCACCACCCATTTGACTGCCTCCCGTCTCAGGAACGAGAACAGGTTGCAGTAGGGCGGCGCCCACTTCAATAGCTTTCTGACAGTCAGTCAGATTTATTCGGTGCAGCCCCTTCCCACTTGTGGCGCCCTTTGCTCTGATGAGAATTCCCGCAGCCTGGGTCAGGAGGAACGGTGGAGTACAACCTTGCCGACCTGTTCGAGTCGGTCGTCGACGCGGTCCCGGACCGTGAGGCGCTCGTGTACGCCGACCATCCCGGTACGGGCGCGGAGCGCAGGCTCACGTACGCCGAGCTGGACGCGGCGGCCAACCGCATCGCCCACCATCTGATCGACGCGGGCGTGAAGCCGGGCGAGCACCTGGGGCTGCACCTCTACAACGGCATCGAATACCTCCAGACCGTGCTGGCCTGCCTGAAGGCGCGCGTCGTTCCCGTGAACGTCAACTACCGCTATGTCGAGGAGGAGCTGGTCTACCTCTACCGCGACGCGGACCTGGTGGCGCTGGTCTTCGACGCCGAGTTCACCGAGCGGGTCGCGGCCGCTCTGCCGCAGACGGACAAGCTCCGGCATCTCGTACGGGTCGGTACGCCCCCCAGCGGCGCTCCGGAACCCGCGGTCCTGCCGGTGCCGTTCGCGGAGGCCGAGGCGTCGGGGGCGGCGGGGCGGGGGTTCGGGCCGCGCTCGGCCGACGACCAGTTCATCATCTACACCGGCGGCACGACCGGCATGCCGAAGGGGGTGATGTGGCGCCAGGAGGACCTGTTCTTCGCCGGGCTCGGCGGCGGCGCGCCCACGGGTGAGCCGGTGAAGTCCCCGCAGGAGCTGGCGGAGCGGGTGGCGGCCGGCGGCGACGGGATCACTTTCTTCCCCACTCCCCCGCTGATGCACGGCACGTCCACGCTCACCGCGTTCATCGGGTTCTTCTTCGGCCAACGCGTGGTCATCCACCGGAGGTTCGCGCCGCAGGAGGTGCTGCGTACGATCGAGAAGGAGAAGGTCACCAGCGTGTCGCTGGTGGGCGACGCGATGCTCCGGCCGCTGATCGACGCACTGAACGGCCCGATGAAGGGCACCGACTGCTCCTCGCTGTTCAGCGTCTCCTCGTCGGGCGCGATCCTGTCGGAGACGGTGCGCGAGCAGTTCCAGGCGCTGGTGCCGAATGTGATGCTGCTGAACAACTTCGGGTCGTCGGAGTCCGGCTTCAACGGCACGGCGACGGACGACTCGGGTCCCGGCAAGGGGTTCAGGCTGCGCGTCAACTCCCGTACGGCCGTGGTCGATCCGGCGACGTACGCCCCGGCCGCACCCGGCGAGGTGGGCCGGATCGCGCAGCGCGGGCATGTCCCGCTGGGCTACTACAACGACCCGAAGAAGACCGCCGAGACCTTCTTCGAGGCGGGCGGCGAGCGGTGGGTGTTGCTGGGCGACATGGCGACGGTGGACGAGGAGGGCATCGTCACCGTGCTCGGCCGGGGCTCCCAGTGCATCAACACCGGCGGCGAGAAGGTGTACCCGGAGGAGGTCGAGCAGGCGCTCAAGTCCCATCCGGATGTGTACGACGCGCTGGTGGCCGGGGTACCGGACGAGAAGTGGGGCAATCGGGTGGCGGCCGTGGTGCAGCTGCGCGACGGCGCGGACGCCCCTGGCCTGGACGCCATCCAGGCGCACTGCCGCACCCGGCTCGCGGGATACAAGATCCCCCGCCAGATGGTGATCACCCCGGAGATACAGCGCTCGCCGAGCGGCAAGGCGGACTACCGCTGGGCCCGTACGGTCGCGGCGGGCTCCGGAGGCCAGTAGGGCCTGTCGGTCGCCCACCGCGTCCGGTGGGGACGCGACGTGTCAGTCGCGGTCGACGTCCTCGCTCAGGACTTCGCCCGTCGTCGCGTCGATGTCGAACGTGGTCTTGTTCCAGTCGTTGGTGGTCACGACCTCGACCGACCAGATGACGTCACCGCTGTCGGCGTCATCCAGTTCCATGGAGGTGACCGTGCCCTTCTTCCGGTCGGTGGCGGCCTTGGCCACCTGCTCCGGAGTCTGCTTGATCTTGGTGAGCCATTCGGCCCGTTCCGCCTTGTCGTCGGCGTCCTGACCCGCGTCCGTCCGCGACCGGATCACGTCACCGGACGCGGCGTCGATGCGGACGGTGTGCTCCGTGCCGTCCTTCTCGGAGACCTCCGCGACCCATACCGAACGACGGGCGCCGGGGCTCGGGCTCGGACTCGGACTCGGGCTGCCAGTGGGGCTCGCGGTGGGGTCGGCGCCACGGGCCGAGCGCTTCAGCTCGATCGACAGGAGCGTGCTGTCCGGCACCTCGCCCACCGCCGTGGCGGCCGCCTTGTCGGCCGTCACCTTGGCGGTCGGGACCAGGGCCTTGCGCGCGGCCTGGTCCTCGGTGAGCCGGGGGGAGCCCGTGGGGCTCGGCGAGGGGGTCTGCCGTACGTCCGGCTGCCCGGCGGCGGCGCGGGCCGTCTTGTCGTCGCCGCTGTTCCCGCAGCCAGTCAGGAGCGCTGCGGCGGCAGTGGCGGCTGCGACGTACAGGACGCCGGCAGTACGGACACGCCGGGCACGCGGGGTGCCGGCGCGGTACACATGAATGGGCTGAAGGTTCATGACCGCACGATTAACCTCCCGGCCGCCCCCGCATGTCGTCCGACCGCAAGAGTCACCCGATCGCACGGCCGTTCGCCGCACCGGGCCGGCAACCGAGCAACCCCTTGACCACCCGGCCGAAGACCAGCCGGCCCGCTCGCTCGATCACCCCGTCGAGCGCCCGGGGGAGCCCCCGCAGCCGCAGGTCCTCGGTCCAGACCACCACGGCTCCGCCCGGAACCGGGCGTACGTCGATCTCGGCCCACCCGAGAACCACCGCGCCCCGCTTCTCCAGCCGGCAGTGCCCAGAACCGCCTCTCTCCGGCGGATCCCAGGCCACGACCTCCATGCGGTCGTCGAAGCCGAGGCGCCGCAGGCCCGTGCGGGCCACGAACACCGTCCCCGCGGCCGTCGGCGGCGGGGTGGTGACGGTGATGCGGGTGAGCGGGACCTGGGCGGCGTGGTCTTCCCACACGGTCAGGCGCCGCCATGCCTCGTCGACGGAAAGCGGTGTTCGGCGTTCGATACGGAAGAGGGCCACAGCCCGACCTTAGGGCTGAGGGGCAGCGGGACGGCGGGCAGCGTTGCAGGATGGGGGCATGCTGCTGGCCACACTCGCCCGGGTCTCGCGGGAGATCGCCTCGACGTCCGCGCGCTCGCGCAAGACCGCGCTGCTGGCGGAACTCTTCCGCAGCGCCGGGCCCGACGACGTACCGATCGTGATCCCCTGTCTGGCGGGCCGCCTCCCCCAGGGGCGCATCGGAACCGGCTGGAGCCTGCTGCGGGAGCCCGTCACCCCCGCCGCCGAACCCACGCTGACCGTGCGCGAGGTGGACGCGGCGCTGACCGCGTTCGCGGGCGTCGCCGGGCCGGGTGCGCAGACGCAGCGGCGGCGGCTGGTGCGGGAGCTGATGGGGGCGGCTACCGACGAGGAGCAGCAGTTCCTGTTCGGGCTGCTCACGGGTGAGGTGCGGCAAGGGGCGCTGGACGCGCTGGCGGCGGAAGGGCTGGCCGCGGCGGCTTCGGTGCCCGCCGCCGATGTGCGGCGGGCGGTGATGCTGAGCGGTTCGCTGGTGGCGGTCGGTCAGGCGCTGCTGGCGGGAGGGCCCGCGGCGCTCGCGGAGTTCAGCCTCCAGGTGGGCCGCGCCGTGCCGCCGATGCTGGCGCATCCCGGGCAGAGCGTCGGCGCGGCGGTCGGCAAGCTGGGGCCGTGCGCGGTGGAGGAGAAGCTGGACGGCATCCGGGTGCAGGTGCACCGCGACGGCACCCGGGTACGCGTTTTCACACGCACCCTGGACGACATCACCGACCGCGTACCGGAACTCACTTCCGTGGCCGTCGGCTTGACCGGTGACCCGTTCATTCTCGACGGCGAGGTCATCGCGTTCGACGCGGAGGGAAGGCCGCTACCGTTCCAGGACATCGCGGGCCGCGTCGGTTCCCGCCTCGACGTCGCGGCCGCGCGGGAGGCGCTTCCCCTGTCCCCCGTCTTCTTCGACGTACTGGCGCTCGACGGTGAAGTCCTCCTGGACCTGCCCTACGCGGACAGGTACGAGCGGCTGGCGCGGCTGGTGCCCGGGCCGATGCGCGTACGCCGGACGGTGGTGACCGGCCCCGACGACGCGCCGCAGGCCGAGGACTTCCTGGCGCAGACGTTGGAGCGCGGCCACGAAGGGGTGGTGCTCAAGGCGCTGGACGCGCCGTACCAGGCCGGGCGGCGCGGTACGTCGTGGCTCAAGGTGAAGCCCGTACACACCCTTGATCTGGTGGTTCTGGCCGCCGAATGGGGGCACGGCCGGCGGACCGGCAAGCTCTCCAACCTGCATCTGGGCGCCCGGCGGCCCGACGGTACGTTCGCCATGCTCGGGAAGACCTTCAAGGGACTCACCGACGCGATGCTCGACTGGCAGACGGAGCGGCTGCTGGAGCTGGCGACCGGCGACAGCGGCCAGGTGGTGACCGTACGTCCGGAACTCGTCGTCGAGATCGCGTACGACGGGCTTCAGCGGTCCACGCGCTACCCGGAGGGCGTGACACTGCGTTTCGCGCGTGTGGTGCGCTACCGCGAGGACAAGCCGGCCGCCGAGGCGGACACGGTCGAGACCGTCCTGGCGACGGGTCCTGTGCGGGCCCAGGACTGAACGGCCGTACTCGGCTCGCCTAGGACATGTCGGCGGTGGACGTGATGCGGGTGAGGAGGTCCGTATAGAGGGACCGTTTGTCGGGGCGGGCGTGGTCGGCGGCGTGTCTGAGAGCAGGGACGACCGACGTGCCCATCCTGGTGAGTCCCTCGCGTGCCGCCTTGCGGACGACAGGGTGTGCGTGCTTGAGCTTGTCGATCACGATGGGGATCGCGGGCTCCCAGGCGGCGTGGCAGAGCGTCCGGATGGCCAGGCGCGCCACGTCGGGCTGGGGGTCGTCCAGCAGGAGGGCCGTGTGGTGCAGGTGGGCCGGCCGGTCGAGCATGGCCCGCGAGGTCCGGTGGGCGTGGAGACGGACCTTGGGCCTCGGGTGCTTCAGCAACTCACCGATCAGCCGCCGCAGCGCGGGGTCCTGGTCCGGGTCCGGTCCGTGGTGCTCCTCGGCCAGGCGGTTGAGTGCGCGGCGTATCTGCTCGGCGTCACCGGTGCGGGCCAGGTGCAGGAGGTCCTCCCGGGACGGACGATCCGCAGGGCCGGGCGCCGTTGCCGCGCGCTCGCGCAGCTCGGCCAGCGCGGCGGCGTCCCGCTGTTCGGCGTCCGGGCCGCGCAGCGGGCCGTCGACGAGCCGGAGCCGGTCCGCCAGGTCGTCACGGCCTTCGGCGAGCAGCCGCCGGTTGACCCGGTCCAGTTGGGGAGTGCGCAGCACCGGACGGCCGGCAAGCAGGTCCAGGAGCCCCCAGGCACCTGCGTCGAGGCGGTCGGCAAGGGCTGCCGCCAGCAGGTCCGCGGGGACACCGCGCAGGGCATGTCCGGCTTCCGGGCGGATGGCGGGCGGGCCGTGCTCCCACCATCGCAGCAGCAGGGGCAGGAGCGGCCGTAGGCCCTCCGGGTCGCCGAGGCACCGGGCCGCGAGGATCACCCTGTCGGGAAGGATGTCGTCGCTGCTGAGTTCCGTCTCGCCGAAGGCGTTCAACGTGCGGGCCAGACCGGTGTTGACGGGCACTGTGACACGGCCCCGGAGAAACGCTCGCAGCACGTGACGGGCGATCTCGGGCTCCGGCCACTTCGAGAGCGCCAGGGCGGCGGCGTCCCGGCGGTCCGGGGTCGCGGCGTCCAGCATGGCCAGCAGACGCTCTCGTTGAGCGGCGGAACGTGGCTGGTCGAGATCGTCAATGTGCACGAGTCGCGGCGTCGGCGGCGATGCCGGTGTGTCGGGTGGTGTCTCCGTGATGGTCCAGGGCGGTGCGTCGAGGGGCTGAAGAGCCGTCATCCAGTCGAGGAGCGCTTCGCGGACGTCCGGACCGGCGGCCGCACAGGCGTCGATCAGGGCGCTCAGCCGCTCCCGTGAGCACGGAGCCTGGGCGACCGCTGCGTCGCGGCGGAATTCCTCCAGGCCGGCGGGCGTACGTACCGCTTCCCGCAGCCCGGTCCGCCATGCCTCGGCCTGAGCCTCTGTCCCGGCCGGAACCGGCGGGCGCGGAACGGCGAAAGCGTCGCGCAGTACGTCCGTCTCCGCCTGCCACGGGTTGGCGCCGAGCCGTACGGCGGCCAGAGCCCGGTCGAGATCGGTGCGGACCAGTACCGCGCCACATCGTCGCAGCAGCGGCAGAACGGACCGGCCCCCGGCAGCTTCGGCGGGCAGTGCCCGTACCGCGTCCGTCACCGACAGCTTCTCGACGGCCGGCAGGATCGGCGCGACCTCTTCCAGCAGCGCGACGAGGTCGTGCCCGTTCCCGCCCTGAGCGTCGGCGAGCCCGTCGAGCAGGACGTGGACGAACCGCGCCAAGGTCGCCAGTTCGCCGGCCGACCGCGGTGCGGGGCAGAGTCGAAGTGCGAGCCTCAGTACGCGACTTCGTGCGGTGGGCGTGGAGCCCGCCAGGCGCAGCCAGTCCGCCAGCATGGGCCGCAGTTCCCGGAGGCGGTCGGGGTGCGGCGGCTGGTGCCGGCCCGCGATGCGCAGCGCGACCGAGGGGTTCCAGCCTTCGGTCAGCAGCGACGCGACTTCGGGGTCCGTTCCGTTGGCGTCCGGATCGGGCTCCGGCCGCGGTTTCCGGGCCGCGGGTACGGTGATGCCATGTCTGGCCAGTGGGACTGCCAGATCCGCGATCGTCCCGGCGGCGAGAGCCACCCGCCCGGCCGCCACCAGGCCGAGCAGCGTCGGTGCGACCGGTGATGCCTGCCCGTCGCCGTCCAGGGCGAGAACCGAACGCGCCGGCAGTACGCCGTCGAGGCCGGCCAGGAGCAGTTCGCGCGTGCGGCTGTCCTCGCCGCGTTCGGCGGCGGCGAGGAGGGTCGCGGCATATGCGGCGCCGAGGATGCCGCGCAGCGCTTTGACGAGTGCGGCGCGCAGGCCCGGATTGTCGTGGTGCCCGAGCCAGTAGAGCAGGGCGGGCGCCGCCGCCGATGTGCCCGCCTGGGCCAGGACCTCGGCTGCGGTCTTTTTGACGTTCATGTTCGGGTGGCTCAGACATGCGGCGATCGCGGCCGAGGCCCAGCCGGCCCGCGCCTGACCGAGAGCCAGGAGCGCCTGCCGTACGGTCTGGATGTCGCGGGCGGCGGTCAGGGTGATCAGCGTCGCTGACAACGCCTGGGCATCGTCCCCCGTGGCGTCCTGGGCGAGCAGCGCGATGACGCGCTTGCGCACATGCCGGTCACGCGAGCGCAGCAGTCGGTGCACTCGCGGGCGAGTGCACGGGCTGGGGGCGGCCAGCAGCATGCCGAGCAGAATCGACTGCTCGCCGCCGGACAGGCCCGGCCGGTCCAGCAGATCCAGCGCCACGGTCGCGACGAGGGCGCGACCGGCCGCCGGCGCATCGGCGGCGTCGAGCAGGCAGGACGGTCTGACCTTCCCCCGCTCGTGCAGGCGGCAGCCCAGTGCGTACAGGGCGTCAATCGCCTCCTGAGGCACCGCGGGCTCGCCGGCCGGCTCGTCACTGGCGGGCGGGCGCGTGGCTGCGCCGCCCGGCTCCGCGTCCGCCGCCAGCTCGCGCACGACGGCGAGCAGCAGGTCGGCGATGAGCGGCAGCGTGCGGGCGCCGCCGTGGGCCGCCAGCCTGCACAGGGCTTCCACCGGTTTGTCCGGGTCCAAGTGGGAACTGAGGAGGGCCGGTTCCCGCTCGTCGGGGGCGCCCAGATCGGTCGCGATGCGGGTCGGCAGATCGGCGGGGTCGAGACGGACGAGGATGCGGTGCCGTTGGTGCGGCTCGTGGCTCAGGTGCCACAGGACCTCAAGGGCCTGGTTCCGTACGGCGCGAAGGTGCGGCACGATCACACCCTCGCCCCCGCCCTCGCCCTCGCCCGGGGCGGGGTACGGCGTCCCGTCCGGCGGCAGGCCGAGCCCTTCCGCCAGCGCCGTCACCGTCCGGTGCCCGCCCATGGCCTCCAGAGCGTTCAGCGCCGCCAAGGGTGCCGAGGGCAGCAGGGCGATCACGGCGTCTTCGG
Organism: Streptomyces sp. NPDC002994; assembly: GCF_040611155.1. Lineage (NCBI taxonomy): Bacteria > Bacillati > Actinomycetota > Actinomycetes > Kitasatosporales > Streptomycetaceae > Streptomyces > Streptomyces sp. NPDC002994. The sequence goes on along the minus strand of NZ_JBEXNQ010000003.1, from coordinate 376,210 downwards.
CATCGGCGTGGCGCAGCTGACGGATCGCGTCGAGAAACGGCGCGGGTGAGGGAGACAGGGGAAGCACTCGCGTGATTTCCTCCCCGATCGGCAGGTCCCCCGGTCCCTGCCCGGCGAGGGCGACCAACAGGGCGAGCCGCCGGGGCCAGTTCGGGTCGTCGGCGGCCACGTCCACCAGCACCCGGAACAACACCTGACGGCAGGTGAAAAGGACCGTCGCGATGTCGTCCGGGGCGATGGTGTGGTCGGCGAGCGCCAGGCCGACGATGGAACGGACGGCCCGGTCGTCCGGGAAGTGCCCACGCCGGTGGAGACGGCGCAAGCAGGTCACCGCCGGCCCGCCGAGCAGCAACGGGTCTTGTGCGGCGACGGTCGTCAGTTCACCGATGTCGCCGCGTTCGGCCACGTCACCGAGCAGTTCCAGGGCCCGTCGCCGAAGACGTGGCGGCAGGTCCGGATTCTCGACAGCCTGCCGCAGTACGTCGCGGTGACCGTGATGGGCAGCGGCCGCGAGCGCGGCGTCGGTCACCCCGGGACGTGTGGCCGCCGGGCTCGGGGCGAGGAAGGGGGCCAGGAGTTCAGGCGGCAAGGGGTACTGCGCGGCCCATGGTTGGGTGAGTTCGCCCAGTGCGGCGGCCGCGACTTCGGCGCTGTCGGCGCTCAGCAGGCCGAGCAGGTGTTCGCGGACCGGCGCGGGGGCCAGCAGTCCGGCGTGCAGTCCCTGCCGGGCCAGCCGCAGCGCCTCGGCCTGGAGCACGGGGTCGCGGCTGCCCGCCAGCTCGGCCACGAGGCGGTCGGGCCGGTGCGCACTCGTGACGCTCGCCTGCCGCACGGCCTGGTAGAGGAGTTCGCCCGGAGGTTCCTGCCGCACCACCGTCGGTTCGTTGAGCAACTCGGCGCGCAGCCAGGCGATCCGTACCTTTACCGGCGATGCGGCCGCACGCCACGACAGCGGGGGTGGTCCGCCGATGCGGGACCCCAGTCGCTCGTACAGCCCGGCCAGGACGAGCGCCGCCTCCGGCGGCTCCGCCATGGGTCCCGCCATCAGCCCCGCCAGTTCAGCGAGTTCCCGCTCGTCGGGCGCGCGGCCCGACGCCACCCGTTCTGCCAGCAGGACGAGACGCCGGACGACGGCCGGGGGGTGGGTTTTGGCGGGTTCGTCCGTCGGCGTGGTCACGGTCGGATCCTAAGCAGGCCAGTTTCCGTTCCACCAGCGAGATTCGACGGGGCAGGCGCGGTCGGCATGGCGCGGGCGGGACGGGAAACCCGTACAGCAACCCATCCCGTCCCACCTCAGAAGGACGTCACACATGCCGATCACATTCCGCAAGAGCTTCCGGATCCTCCCGGGGGTGCGGCTGAACATCAACCGTCGCTCCTGGTCCATCACCACCGGCGGCAGGAACGGCCCCCGGCGCACCACCAGCAGCACGGGACGCCGCACCACCTCGGTGGATCTGCCCGGCCCCTTCGGCTGGCGCAAGACCACGCGCACGCACCGGCGTTGAGTCAGCGGGCGGCGTCCCGCCCCACCTTGGCGGCCCAGAGCACCAGCGGGACCTGGAGCGGAAGCCGCGCGTAGGCGAGGGCCCTGAGCGGGGCGGGCTTGTGGCGCCAGTCGTACGCCATCTTCACGTTGGCCGGGAAGACGCCCGCGAAGAAGCACGCTGCGGCGACCGCGCTGACCTGCCGGGTACGGGGCACGGCGAGACCCGCCGCCAGCAGCAGCTCGGCGACGCCGCTCGCGTGCGTCCACGCACGGGGACTTCCCGGCAGCACCTCGGGCACGGTCGCGTCGAACTGTTTGGGCGCCACGATGTGGGCGGCGCCCGCCACGGCGAGGAGACCCACGAGAAGACGCGCGGAACGGTCGGTGGCGGTCAACGTGAGCCTCCAGGGCGGTCGTGGCAGTCGTGGCAGTCGGGCAGCATGATTATTACCAGTCGGTACGCCACATTGCTAGACATCATGTCAGTAACAGCCGGCCGACTTGAGCTCCGCGAGGAATGCCTCGGGCGCCTCGTGATGGATGTGATGGCCCGCGTCGATGGTCACCAGGCGGCAGCCGGGAATCAGATCCGCCATCCGCGCGAGCCTGTCCTGAGGCAGGTGGCTCGCAGAACCTCCGGCTATCAGGAGAGCGGGCGCGGTGATACCTGTCAGCCCCTCGGACCACGCCGGATCGGGATCGTTGTACTGCGCGTCCGTCGCCGGCACGACCTCCCAGTCGAAGTCGAGTACCTCGTCCGTACGGCAGGGAACCGGACGCCGCGGGTCGGCGGGAAACGGCGGCGGCGGGTCCTCCAGCACGAGCAGCCCGATCCGCTCCGGATACGCCTGGGCCACCAGCGAGGCGATCGAGCCGCCCATGGAGTGCCCGACGAGGCTGACACGGTCCAGACCGAGCGCATCGAGGAACGCCCTTACGTCGTCGCGCATCTGGGGGTACGTGTAGCTGCCCGGCCAGTCGCTCATCCCGTGCCCGCGCAGGTCCGGGGCGTACACCCGGCGGGTGGCGGCGAGCCGCTCCGCGATGTGCGTCCAGTGGGCGCTGTTCCCGGACCTGCCGTGCAGCAGTACGACGGGTGGCGCGGCGGGGTCGCCCCAGGTGCGGTACGCGATCCGGATGCCGTTCGCCCGTACGCTCCGCAGCCCGGCGTCGAAGAAGGCGCCGACCGTACGGGCGAACCAGCCCGGGTCGTCGAGCCACGGAAAGTGCCCGCCGCCGGGCTGGACGGCCAACTCCACGTCGGGGAAGAGGGCGGCCATCTCGGCGGCGCGCTCCGGGGTGGGCACGCCGTCGCGTTCCCCGGCGAGCACGAGAACGGGCGCGGCGAGCGCCGCCAGCCCGGTGCGCGTCGCCGGCGGGTCGAAGGTGCTCTCCGTGGCGAACACCGTCGCCGCCGCCCGGTTGAGCTGTTGCGGGCTTGCCGCGGCGTGCGCCTGGGCGGCCGCGTCCCAGCGTCCGTAGAAGAACGGGTACGCCGACCCGCTCGTGTCGACGCCGCGCAGCTGTGCGTCGAGGGCGGCGTACGCCTCCTCGAACCAGGGCTCGCCCTTTCGCAGCCGCGCCGCCGCCAGCCGGTCCTCGGGTGTCACCGGCACGCCCGCGGCCCACGCGGTCGGCGTGACGAGCGCCAGGCGGCGGACGCGGCCGGGGTGGGCAGCGGCGTACAGCATGCCGAGATTGCCCGCCGCCGAGTGCGCCAGCACGTCCATGCGCTCCAGGCCCAGATGATCGCGCAGCGCCTCGACGTCGGCGACCAGCCGTTCGCAGCGGTACGTCGAAGGGTCGGCCGGGACAGCGGAGCCGCCGGTGCCGCGCAGGTCGAGGAGGACGAGCTGGCGGTGCGCGGAGAGCCCTCCCAGGTCACCGAGGTAGGCGGCGGCGCGCATGGCGCCGCCGGGGAGGCAGATCAGCGGCTCTCCCTCACCCACGAGGTGGTAGGCGAGCTCGGTCCCGTCGTACGCGCTGAATGTCCCCGTGGCCCTCATGCACAAGATCATTACAACTGCGGGGCGCCCAAGGCAATGCTTTTCTCTTGACGCCCGACCGGCCTCCTGGATTACTGACCCCCAGAGGATCAACCGAATGATCGGTTGTCCGGTTGGTACGGGAGAGTCATGGGGAGTCACTTATGACGGTTCTGCTGGACGCGGCGGAGGAGCTCGGCCGCGAGGAGCTCGGCGCTCTGCAACTGGAACGGCTGCGGGCGACTCTGCGACACGCGTACGAGAACGTCCCCTTCTACCGGCAGTCGTTCGACAAGGCGGGCCTGCGTCCCGACGACTGCCGGTCGCTCGCCGACCTCGCCCGCTTCCCCTTCACCGTCAAGACCGACCTGCGCGACAACTACCCCTTCGGCATGTTCGCGGTCCCCGAGTCCGACATCCGGCGCATCCATGCCTCCAGCGGCACGACGGGCCGCCCGACGGTCGTTGGATACACCGAACGCGACCTCGACATGTGGGCCGACATGGTCGCCCGCTCGATCCGCGCGGCGGGCGGCCGCCCCGGGCACAAGGTGCATGTGGCGTACGGATACGGCCTGTTCACCGGCGGCCTCGGCGCGCACTACGGGGCCGAGCGCCTCGGCTGCACCGTCATCCCGGCGTCCGGCGGCATGACCGCGCGCCAGGTGCAGCTGATCCAGGACTTCAGGCCCGAGGTCATCATGGTGACGCCCTCCTACATGCTGACGCTGCTCGACGAATTCGAGCGCCAGGGCGTGGATCCTTGTACGACATCCCTCAAAGTTGGCATCTTCGGCGCCGAGCCGTGGACCGAGGAGATGCGGCGCGAGATCGAAGGGCGGTTCGCGATCGACGCCGTCGACATATACGGGCTGTCGGAGGTCATCGGCCCGGGAGTGGCCCAGGAGTGCGTGGAGACCAAGGACGGTCTGCACATCTGGGAGGACCACTTCTTTCCGGAGGTCGTCGACCCCGTCACGGGTGAGGTGCTGCCGGACGGCGAACAGGGCGAGCTGGTCTTCACCTCGCTCACCAAGGAGGCCATGCCGGTCGTCCGTTACCGCACCCGCGACCTCACGCGACTGCTCCCGGGAACGGCGCGTCCCGGCTTCCGGCGGATGGAGAAGGTCACCGGCCGCACCGACGACATGGTCATCCTGCGCGGCGTGAACCTCTTTCCCACCCAGATCGAGGAGATCGTGCTGCGTACGCCCGGTGTCGCCCCGCACTTCCAGCTGCGGCTGACCCGCGAGGGCCGGATGGACCGGCTGACCGTACGGGCGGAGGCGCGGGCGGGGGCCACCGGGGATCAGCGGGCAGCAGCCGAGGCGTCCATCGCGACCGCCGTGAAGGACGGCATCGGGGTCTCGGTCGGGGTCGAGATCGTCGACCCCGAGACGCTGGAGCGGTCGGTGGGCAAGCTCAAGCGGATCGAGGATCTGCGGACGAAGTGACGTCAGCTGAAGCGGTCCCGCAGCTCGCGCTTGAGGATCTTCCCGCTGGCGTTGCGCGGCAGCTCGTCCACGAACAGCACCCGTTTCGGGGCCTTGAAGTGGGCGAGCTTCTCGCGGGCGTACGCGAGGAGTTCGGCCTCGGTCACCTCGCCGCGCGGCACGACGACGGCGGTGACGGCCTCGATCCAGCGCTCGTCGGGGAGCCCTACGACCGCGGCCTCCGCGACGCCGGGGTGGGTGTAGAGCGCGTCCTCGACCTGCCGGGAGGCGACCAGCACGCCACCGGAGTTGATGACGTCCTTCACTCGGTCGACGATCGTGAAGTACCCCTCGTGGTCGCGCACCGCGAGGTCTCCGGAGCGGAACCAGCCGTCGCGGAACGCCTCCGTGGTCTCGGCCGCCCTGTGCCAGTACCCCTCGCACAACTGCGGTGAGCGGTAGACGATTTCGCCCGCCGTTCCGTCGGCGACCTCGTCGCCGTTCTCGTCGACGACCTTCGCCTCGACGAAGAGCACCGGCCTGCCGCACGAGTCCATCCGTCCCTCGTGCTCGTCCGGCCCGAGGACGGTGGCCAGTGGGCCGATCTCGCTCTGCCCGAAGCAGTTGTAGAAGGCCAGCCCGGGCAGCCGCTCGCGCAGTCGCTCCAGTACCGGTACGGGCATGATGGATGCGCCGTAGTACGCCTTGCGCAGTCCGCCCAGGTCGCGGGTGGCGAAGTCGGGGTGGTTCGACAGACCGATCCAGACCGTGGGTGGCGCGAAGAGACTGTCCGCCCGCCCCGCCTCCACCAGGTCGAAGATCGTCGTCGCGTCGGGCCCGTCGATGATGACGTTCTCCGCACCGACCGCGAGATACGGCAGCAGGAACACGTGCATCTGCGCGGAGTGGTAGAGCGGCAGCGAGTGGACCGGCCGGTCGTCCTCCTTGAGGTCCAGTGCGGTGATGGCGCTGACGTACTCGTGGACGAGCGCGCGGTGCGTCATCATGGCCCCCTTCGGGAGCGCCGTCGTACCGGAGGTGTAGAGGAACTGCACGACGTCCCGGGCGTCCCGGTCCGGGTCGAACGGCCGTGGGGTGCCCAGCGCGGCGAGCATCGACCCTTCGGCGTCACGCAGCGGACGTACGGCGAAGCCTGCGGGAATGCGGTGCTCGAGGCCGGGATCGGCGAGGACCAGCGCGCTGCCCGAGTCCTCGAGGATGTACGTCAGGTCGTCACCGGTCAGGTTCTGGTTGACCGGCACATGGACGAGCCCGGCCCGCGCACAGGCGAGGAAGGCGATCAGGTACACGTCCGAGTTGTGGCCGTAGGCCGCCACCCGGTCGCCGTCCTCCAGGCCGCAGGTGACCAGTTCGGCGGCAGCGGTGGACACCGCCGCGTCCAGCTCGGCGTAGGTCCAGGTCCGGTCCGCGTACCGCAGGGCGGCGCGCTGCGGGGTCCGGCGCGCGCTGCGGCGCACGATCCCGTCGACTGTGCTGCTGCGTACGTCTGTCGTCATGGCGTGATCCTGGGGCGCGGTGAGAGTGGGGTCAAGGGGCTGAATGGCCCTGGGCCCGAGCCCGGACGTGACTGGATACCGAACGGAATGTTGACATGAGCGCGCCCGGCTGCGTGCATGGACCAATCACTCTGCCCACCACTCCGGCCACACTGCCAACTACCCTGCACCGCAGTCCCTTTGGGAGGCACGTTGCACCTCCGCACCCGCCTGAGACAGCTCGCACTCACCTCAATAGCCCTGGTCACGGCCGCGGCCGGGCTGCCACCGGCCACCGCCGGAGCCAGCGATGCCGGTTCCCGTGACCGGCATCCCTCGTCCGGCGGACTGTCCGCCCTCATCCGCTACACGGAACACGGTATTCCGCACATCGTGGCCAAGGACTACGCGAACCTCGGCTTCGGCACCGGCTGGGCCCAGGCCGCCGACCAGGTGTGCACGCTCGCCGACGGCTTCGTGACCGTGCGCGGCGAGCGCTCGCGCCACTTCGGCCCGGACGCGGCGCCCGACGGCTCACTGTCGTCGGCCGCCAAGAACCTTTCCAGCGACCTGTACTTCGCCGGGGTACGGGACGCCGGCACGGTCGAGAAGCTGCTCGCCACGCCCGCCCCCGCCGGTCCCAGCCGGCAGATCAAGGATTCGATGCGCGGCTGGGCCGCCGGGTACAACGCGTGGCTCAAGCAGAACCGCATCACCGACCCCGCCTGCAAGGACGCCGACTGGGTACGCCCGGTGACACCGCTGGACGTCGCCCGGCGCGGGTTCGCGGTCTCCGTCCTGGGCGGCCAGGGGCGCGCCATCGACGGCATCACGGCCGCGACTCCGCCGGGCGCCGCGCCCGTCGGCGCGGTCGATCCGGAGCGGGCGGCCGGTGCGGCGCGCGAGATTTTCGCCTCCGGCAATGCCGACATGGGTTCCAACGCCGTGGCGTTCAGCGGGAAGACGACCGCCAACGGGCGCGGACTGCTGCTGGGCAATCCGCACTACCCCTGGAAGGGCGGGCGGCGCTTCTGGCAGTCGCAGCAGACCATCCCGGGTGAACTGAACGTCTCCGGCGGCTCGTTGCTCGGCACCACCGTGGTCAACATCGGCTTCAACGACAAGGTGGCCTGGAGCCACACGGTCGCGACGGGCGTCACGCTCAACCTCCACCAGCTGACGCTGGATCCGGCCGACCCGACGGCGTATCTCGTGGACGGCAAGCCGGAGCGTATGACGAAGCGGACGGTGTCCGTGCCGGTCAAGGGCGGGGCCCCGGTCACGCGGACCCAGTGGTGGACCCGCTACGGGCCGGTCGTCACCGGGCTCGGCCCCTCGCTGCCACTCCCCTGGTCGGCGACGACGGCGTACGCCCTCAATGACCCGAACGCCGCCAACATGCGGGGCTCCGACACCGCGCTCGGCTTCGCCAAGTCCCGCTCGACGCGCGACATCCAAGAGACCTTGCGCCGCGTCCAGGGGCTGCCCTGGGTGAACACCGTCGCGGCGGACTCCGCCGGGCACTCGTTCTTCAGCCAGTCGCAGGTCCTGCCGAGGATCACCGACGAGCTGGCGCAGCGCTGCTCGACGCCGCTCGGGAAGGTGACGTACCCGGCATCAGGGGTCGCCGTACTGGACGGGTCGCGCACCGACTGCGCGCTCGGCTCGGACAAGGACGCGGTGCAGCCGGGAATCTTCGGCCCGTCGAAGATGCCGACACTCAAGGACGCGCCGTACGCCGAGAACTCCAACGACAGCGCCTGGCTGACCAATACGGACCGTCCGCTGACCGGTTACGAGCGGATCTTCGGCACGGTCGCGACTCGCCGCTCCATGCGTACGCGCGGCGCTGTCGAGGACGTGGCGGCCATGGCGGAGAAGGGCCGGCTGACGGTCGGCGATCTGCAGCGGCAGCAGTTCGCGAACCGGGCGCCCGCGGGTGACCTGGCGGCGGCCGATGCGGCCAAGGGGTGCACGGCGCTGGCGGCGGACCGTCCGGATCTTCGGGACGCGTGCGAGGTGCTGGGGCGGTGGGACAGGACGGTGAACACGGACAGCAAGGGCGCGCTGCTCTTCGACCGGTTCTGGCGAAGGCTTGTGGCGTCCGTGTCTGCGGCGGACCTGTGGAAGGTGCCGTTCTCCGCGGCTGATCCGGTGCGTACGCCGAACACCCTCAACACGGCCGCACCCGGCTTCGAGACCGCCCTCACCGGCGCGGTGGCGGAGCTGAAGGCGGCGGGCATCGCACTCGACGCGCCGCTGGGCAAGCACCAGTTCGTCGTACGGAACGGCAAGCGCGTCCCACTCCACGGCGGCACGGAGTCGCTCGGCATCTGGAACAAGATCGAGCCCGTGTGGAACGCCGCGGGCGGCGGCTACACGGACGTGACGACCGGATCCAGCCACATCCAGGCTGTGGGCTGGGACGGCGGGCGGTGTCCGGTGGCGCGCACGCTGCTGACCTACGCGCAGTCGTCGAACCCGTTGTCGCCGTACTACAGCGATCAGACTGATCTGTACTCGGGCGAGCGCTGGGTTACGTCCCGGTTCTGCGAAAAGGACATCCTCAGGTCACCGGAGCTGCGGGTGGAGCGGGTGCGCGAGCACTGACGCGCGGGCGTCACGACGGGCCCTCACCGGTGCGGTGGGGGCCCGTCCGCAGGTGGGGCACTCTCGGCGAAGCCGAGCCCGGGAGAGGGTTCGGTCGTCGGCGAGGCCGTTCCCGTACGCCGTCGGCGTCTCGGGAGCACATTGCGCCCGGCGGCGCCCGGCGCGTGGCGCCGGGCGGTCGGCGCGGATCAGAGAGCCCGCTCGTGGCCCTCCCAGTACGGCTCGCGCAAGCGGCGCTTGTAGAGCTTGCCGTTGGGGTCGCGGGGCATCGTCTCGATGAAGTCGACAGTCCTGGGCCGTTTGAATGCGGCCAGCTGCCGCTCGCAGTGCGCGAGGATACCGGCGGCCAGCGCGTCGTCGGCCGTGTGCCCCTCGGCGGGTTCGACGACGGCCTTGACCTCCTCACCCCAGTCCGCGTGCGGGATACCGAAGGCGGCGGCGTCGGCGACGGCGGGGTGGGTCAGGAGGGCCGCCTCGATCTCGGCGGGGTAGATGTTGACCCCGCCCGAGATGATCATGTCGATCTTGCGGTCGCGGAGGAAGAGATAGCCGTCCTCGTCGAGTATCCCGAGGTCTCCGACGGTGAAGAAGTCGCCGATGCGGTTCTTCTTCGTCTTGCTCTCGTCCTTGTGGTAGCTGAAGCCTCCGGTGCTCATCTTCATGTAGACGGTGCCCAGTTCACCGGGCGGCAGACGGTTTCCTTCGTCGTCGAAGACGGCCAGCTCGCTGATGGGCCAGGCCTTGCCGACGGTCCCGGGCTTCTTCAGCCAGTCCTGCGCGGTGGCGAAGGCGCCGCCGCCCTCGCTGGCGGCGTAGTACTCCTCCACGCAGTGGCCCCACCAGTCGATCATCGCCCGCTTGACGTGGTGGGGGCAGGGCGCCGCGCCGTGGATGGCGTGGCGCATCGACGACACGTCGTACGACGCGCGTACGTCCTCGGGCAGGGCGAGCAGCCGGTGGAACTGGGTCGGGACCATGTGGGTGTGCGTGCACGCGTACCGGTCGATGAGGCGCAGCATCTCCTCGGGCGTCCACTTGTCCATGAGGACGAGGGGATGGCCTATGTGGAGGGCCGCGCCCGCGAATTGGAGTACGGCGGTGTGGTAGAGCGGCGAGCAGACGAGGTGGACGTTGTCGTCGAAGGGGCGGATGCCGAAGATGGCGAGGAAGCCGCCGAGGTAGGACTCCTCGGGGAGCTTGCCGGACAGCGGGCGGCGGATGCCGCGCGGGCGTCCCGTGGTGCCCGAGGTGTAGTTCATGACCCAGCCGAGAGTGCGGTCGGCGGGCTCGTACGAGGGTTGCCCTCCTAGGAGTTCGGCGTACGGGCGGAACCCGGGCACGTCGCCGACGGCGTAACGGCCGTTCACGGGAAGCTTCGCTTCGTCGGCCGCGGCGGTGGCCGCTCCCGTGAAGCGTTCGTGCGCGATGAGGACCTTCGCTCCGGAGTCGGCGACGATCCAGGCGATCTCCGGACCGACGAGGTGGTGATTGACGGGGACCAGGTAGAAGCCGGCTTGGGAGGCGGCCAGATAGGCGGTGAAGAACTCGACACCATTGGGCAGGACGACGGCGAAGGCGTCCCCCTGGCGCATGCCGGCCGCGCGCAGTCCGTGGACGAGTTGGTTGACGGCGGTGTGCAGCCGCCCGGCGGTCCATTCCTCGCCGTCGGGGGCGGTGAGGACCGTACGCCCGGGGTCCGCGGTCGCCTGGGCCCAGAAGCCGTTGGGCGGCTGAGTCACGGTCATGTCCGGCTGCTCCTTCCGGCGATGCGGTTGATACGGTCCACGGCGCGTTCGAAACCGCGGGTGAGGTCGTCGACGACGGCCTGGACGCTGCGTTCGGTTGTCATACGGCCGACGATCTGGCCGACGGGCGTGCCGAGGAGCGGGCCGACTTCGTACTTCTGTATCCGGGAGACGGCCTCGGCGACGAGCAGTCCCTGGAGCGGCATGGGGAGCGTCCCTGGTCCGTTCGGGTCGTCCCAGGCGTCGGTCCATTCGGTGCGCAGCTGGCGGGCGGGCTTGCCGGTCAGCGCCCGGGAGCGGACGGTGTCGCCGGAGCCCGCTGCCAGGAGTTTGGCGGTGAGGGCGCGCGAGTGGAGGTCGGCTTCCTCGGTGGTGAGCCAGAGCGACCCGAGCCAGGCGCCCTGGGCGCCGAGCGCGAGGCCGGCGGCTATCTGTTCGCCGCTGCCGATGCCTCCGGCCGCGAGGACGGGCAGGGGGTGGACGGCGTCGACCACTTCGGGGACGAGGACCATCGAGGCGATCTCACCCGTATGGCCACCCGCTTCGTACCCCTGCGCGACGACGATGTCGATGCCCGCTTCGGCGTGGCGCCTGGCGTGCTTGGCGCTGCCTGCGAGTGCGGCGACGAGGACGTTGTGGTCGTGGGCACGGGCGATGACGTCGGCCGGCGGGGAACCGAGGGCGTTGGCGAGCAGCTTGATGGGGTAGTCGAAGGCGACGTCGAGCTGGTTGCGGGCGACCTCCTCCATCCAGCCGGTGATACGCCAGCCCGAGGCCTCGCCGGCGGCGAGGCCCGGTACGCCGTGTTTGGCGAGGGTCTCCTCCACGAACCGGCGGTGCCCTTCGGGGATCATCGCCTCCACATCAGCCTCGGTCACTCCTTCCACCTTTTTCGCGGGCATGACGACGTCGAGGCCGTACGGCTTCCCGTCGGTGTGTTCCGCCATCCAGTCGAGGTCGCGCGCGAGTTCGTCCGGCGCGGTGTAGCGGACCGCGCCGAGCACGCCGAATCCGCCTGCCCGGGTGATGGCGGCGGCCACCGCCGGGAAGGGGGTGAAGCCGAAGATGGCGTGCTCGACACCCAGTTTCTTACTCAGCTCCGTCTCCATGAGCGGCAGGATGCCGCAGCGGGGCGGACGAGGGAAGAGATTTTCTGATACAGCGTCAGATTCCTCGTGTCCTTCGCGGCGGCCGACCGGTTGACAGCACTCTCCGCCTGCAAGAAAGTTTCATTTGCTGAACGTGTGGCGGAAGTTACTTTCACAAGGGGTGGCTCGTGACCGACGGAGGAATCAGCCGGCGCAGGCTGGGTGGCGGCATCATGGCGCTGGGCGGCGCCCTAGTGCTCGCGCCGTTGGCTGCGGGACGGGCGGGCGCGGCGGACCGCGCCAAGGACGCTGACGCCGGACGGCCGACGCTGCGGCGTGGTTCACCCGAACGCGCCGGGCTGCTCCCCGGGCCCCTCAAGCAGCTCGTCACCGACGCGGAGCGTTACCTCGGCCCGTCCCCCAAGCACCCCTGGTACGCGGGTGCGGTCCTGCTCGCCGGGCGGGGCGGCACGGTGGCGCTGCATCAGGCCATCGGGTCGGCGGTGCGCTATTCGGCGTACGACGAGAAGACCGATACGGCGGTGGAGTTCCCGGCGGACCAGCGGATCGCGATGGCCGAGGACACGGTCTTCGACCTGGCGTCGGTCTCGAAGCTCTTCACGTCCATGCTCGCCGTGCAGCAGATCGAGCGCGGCACGCTGGAACTGGAGGAGAAGGTCGCCTCGTACCTTCCGGAGTTCGGCAGCGCGGGCAAGCAGGACATGACGGTGCGCCAGCTGCTCACGCACACCTCCGGGTTCCGCGCCTGGATTCCGCTCTACAAGGAGCCGACGCGGGAGGGAAAGCTGCGGCTCCTGTGGAACGAGGCGCCGTCCAGTGCGCCCGGCACCAGGTACCTCTACTCGGACCTCAATCTGATCTCGCTCCAGCTCGTCCTCGAAGAGATCACCGGTCGCACTCTGGATGCCCTGCTCCACGACGAGATCACTGCTCCACTCGGGATGCACCGCACTCGCTTCAACCCGCCCGCTTCCTGGAAGCCGAAGACCGCCGCCACCGAGGACGCCAGACTGCCCTGGTCCGGTCTCGACCGCGGTCTGGTGTGGGGTGAGGTGCACGACGAGAACGCGTACAGCCTCGGCGGCGTCGCGGGCCACGCCGGTGTCTTCTCCACCGCCTGGGACCTCGCGATCCTCGGCCGTACGCTCCTCAACGGCGGCGCGTACGGACGGTCGCGCATCCTGCGCCCCGAGTCGGTGGAGCTGATGTTCACCGACTTCAACACCGCCTTCCCGGGCGACGAGCACGGCCTGGGCTTCGAGCTCTACCAGCACTGGTACATGGGCGCCATGGCCACCCCGAAGACCGCGGGCCACACCGGCTTCACCGGCACCAGCCTGGTCCTCGACCCGTCGACCGACTCCTTCCTCGTCGTACTCGGCAACTCGGTCCACCCGGTGCGAAGCTGGCGCTCCGGCAGCGCCCCGCGCGTGGCCGCCGCCAACAACATGGCCCGCGCGGTCGCTGTACGCCCGGTCCACGGCCGCACCGCCTGGTTCTCCGGCATGGCCTCGGCCACCACGGCCACGCTCACGCTGCCCGCCCTCACCCCCGGGTCGGACCGCCCCCGGCTGCGCTGCTCGCTGTGGTGGGACACCGAGCCAGGCTCCGACCGCCTCTTCCTCGAAGCCTCGGCGGACGGCGGGACAACGTGGCAGGCCGTGCCGTTCACGACCGTACGCAAGGGGCATGAGCCGCAGTCCCACCCGGCGGGCGCGGTCACCGGCTGGTCGCAGCGCGTCTGGCACCGGCTGAGCGCGGACCTCGCGGCGTGGCGCGGCAAGGAGGTACGTCTGCGCTGGCGGTACCGGACCGACACGCTGTACGTCGGGCGGGGCGCGTACGTCGACGGGCTGCGCGTCGACGACGGCCGGCGCACGCTCTTCGACGAGGCGAGGCCCGCGGATGCCGCCCGCATCGAGGCGACGGGCTGGACAGCGTCCGAGGACTGACGGCGAAGGGCGCTGAAGGGACTGTTCAGCGCCCGAGAACCGCCATCGCCGCGTTGTGGCCGGGGATACCGCTGACTCCCCCGCCGCGTACAGCGCCCGCCCCGCACAGCGATACGTTCGCGTGCGCTGTCTCGACGCCCCAGCGGCCGGTTCCGGCGGACTCGTCGGCATACGGGAAGGACAGCGCGCGGTGGAAGATGTTCCCGCCCGGCAGCCGCAGTTCGTTTTCGAGGTCGAGCGGGGTCTTCGCCTCGATGCAGGGGCGGCCGTTCTCGTCGAGCGCGAGGCAGTCGGCGATGGGCTCTTCGAGGTAGGTGTCGAGCTGGGCGAGAGTGGCCGCGAGGAGTTCGGCGCGGGCCGCTTCGTTGTCGTGGGCGAAGAGGCGTGCCGGAGTGTGCAGACCGAAGAGTGTCAGCGTCTGGTAACCCTGCGCGGCGAGATCCGGGCCGAGGATCGACGGGTCGGTCAGCGAGTGGCAGTAGATCTCGGACGGCGGCGCGCTCGGCAGCCGCCCGGACGCCGCTTCCCCGTACGCGGCCGCCAATTGACCGTACCCTTCCGCGACATGGAACGTTCCCGCGAACGCTTCGTTCGGTTCCACGGAACGGTCGCGCAGGCGCGGGAGTCTGCGCAGCAGCATGTTGACTTTGAGCTGCGCCCCCTCGGCTGAGGCGGAGGCGGAAGGCTCTTCCCCGAGGAGGGTCGCGAGAGCGTGGGGTGAAGCGTTCACGAGAACGTCGCGGGCCGCGACAGTGGCCTCACCCGTGTCGCTTCGGAAGGTCACTTCGGCTCGGCTGCCATCGGTGTCGATACGGGTGGCCTCATGGCCGGTGACGATCTCGGCGCCGGCTGCCAGGGCGGCGTTCGCGAGCGCGTCGGTGAGCGCTCCCATGCCGCCCACGGGCACGTCCCAGTCACCCGTACCGCCGCCGATCACGTGGTAGAGGAAACAGCGGTTCTGGAGCAGCGTGGGGTCGTGGGCGTCGGCGAAGGTGCCGATCAGGGCGTCGGTGAGGACAACGCCGCGTACGAGATCGTCGGCGAAGTGTTCCTCGATGGCGACACCGAGCGGCTCCTCGAAGAGCATCCGCCAGGCTGCTTCGTCGTCGATACGGGCGCGCAGGGCGTCCCGGGTGGGCAGTGGCTCCGTGAGAGTCGGGAAGACGCGCTCCGCGACGCGGCGCATGACGGCGTAGAAGGACTGCCAGGTCTTGAACTCCGTGTCACCGCCCGTGAGCCGTGCGAACGATTCCCGGGTCCTTTCGGTGCCGCCGCCGACCAGCAGGCCGCCACGCCCGCTCGGCGTGTACGACGAGACAGTGCGCTTGCGTACGGCGAAGTCCAGCCCGAGATCGCGGACGATCTGCTGAGGCAGCAGTGACACCAGATACGAGTAGCGGGAGAGCCTGGCGTCGACACCGGCGAACGGGCGGGTGGACACCGCCGCACCGCCGGTGCGGTCCAGGCGTTCCAGCACGAGCACGGAGCGCCCCGCGCGGGCCAGATAGGCGGCGGCGACCAGGCCGTTGTGTCCGCCGCCCACGATCACGGCGTCATAGCTGTCCTGTACGTGTACGGGCATGGCGTGCGCACTCCTGTCTTCGCGTACCTCTGTGCGTACCCCGGACTCAGTGGCTCTGCGCTCCGCGCTGCTGGCGCAGAGCGGCCACCCGCCGGTACAGCTCGACGGCCTCAGCGCCGCGCCCGAGCTGCTCCAGGCAGTGTGCCTCGTCGTTGCGGCTGGCGAGGGCGTCGGGGTGGTCGGCGCCCAGGACGCGTTCGCGGGCCTCGGCGACCTGCCGGTAGACGGTGAGGGCGTCGGCCCAGCGGCCCAGCCAGCCGAGGCCGACGGCGACTTCCCGGCGGCTGACGAGCGTATCGGGGTGGTCGGTACCCAGGACGCGTTCGCGGATCGCGCACACGTCGCGTGCCTCGGCCAGGGCCTCCTCCCAGCGGGCGAGGCGGCCGAGGTTGACGCCGAGGCCGTGTCTGGCGCGCAGCGTCTCGGGATCGGCCGGGCCCTGCACCCGGGTGCGGTCGTCGACCAGTGCCCGGTAGAGCTCCAAGGCCTCCGCACTGCGGCCCAGCCGGCCCAGGCTGATACCGACCTCGTAGCGGGCGGCGAGGGTGTCCGGGTGATCGGCGCCGAGCGCCTGCGCGCGGGCCTGGGCAACCTCGCGGTACGTCTGGAGGGCCTCCGCCCAGCGCCCCAGCTGGCCGAGCGCGTACGCGACTTCGTACCGCGTGACGAGCGTGTCCGGGTGCGTCGCGCCGAGCACCCGGGCGCGGGCCGTCGCGACTTCGTGCGCCATACGGTACGAGTCCTCAAGGCGCCCGAGCCTGCTCAGGTTGAACGCCAGATTGTGCCGGCAGCGCAGCGTGTCGGGGTGCTCGGCTCCCATGGTGCGTTCCCGGGAGGCGAGGACAGCGGCGTACACCTGGTGCGCCTCGAAATGCCGGCCGAGCTGCCCGAGGACATACGCCGTCTCCTGCCGGGCGGCGAGGGTCTCGGGATGGTCGGGGCCCATGGTGCGCTCGCGCCCCTCCGCCACGGCGCCGAACTCGCGCAGGGCGTCGGCGGCGCGCCCGGTCCTGCTGAGCGTGAAGCCGACCTCGTAGCGGCTGGCGAGGGTGTCGGGGTGGTCGGGGCCCAGGGCGTGTTCGCGCTCGGCGGCGACCGCGCGGTGAACCTCTCCTGCCTCGTTCCAGCGGCCGAGGCGGCCGAGGCTGAGTCCCGCGTTGTGCCTGCTGTTGAGTACGGCCAGCACCTCAGGCGGGGGTGTGGGCCGCTCGGGCCTGAGCGGGGCCGGGACGGCGGCAGCGCGTCGCAGGTCGACGCCGGTGGTCCACTCCCCCGTCAGCCCCGCGGAATGGTCGGGCGGGGTCTGCGGGAGGGACCACGTCCCGCTCGCCTTGTGGCCGGTGGTCATGCCGCGCGTCCAGGAGGGCCGGCGGGGTGCGCGTGACGGCGGCTGTTCGGGGCGCCCGGCCGGCGGGCGTAGCGCGGGTACGCCGACGGGCCCCGACGAGCGGGCCGCGGTCAGGCGGTGCGCCAGGGCCTTGGCATCGGAAGGCCGTTCCTCGGGGGTTTTCGCGAGCAGGTCGAGGACGATGCGGTCGAAGAACCCGGGAAGCTCCGGGCGGTGCTTACGCGGTGGCTCCGGCTGCGTGTCGCGGTGGCCGACGAGGACCGCCCAGGCGTCGTCGAGGTCGAACGGCGGAACGCCGGTGGCGATCTCGTACAGCACACAGCCCAGCGAGTAGAGGTCGCTGCGGTGGTCGACCTCTATGCCGCTGATCTGCTCGGGCGACATGTAGTGCGGGGTGCCCATGGCTATTCCGGTGCCGGTGAGCCGGGAGGTGAAGCCGATGTCGTGGCCGAGGCGCGCGATGCCGAAGTCGCAGATCTTCACGGTGCCGTCGGTGAGCCGCATGATGTTGGCGGGCTTCAGGTCACGGTGGACGATGCCCTGTTCGTGCGTGTAGGCGAGGGCCCAGGCGACCTGCTCGGCGATGTCGACGACATCGGCGACGTCCAGCGGGTGCGCTTTGTTGTCCTCCAGGAGCTGGCTGAGGTTGCGCCCGTCGAGCAGTTCCATGACCAGGTAGAGAACGCCGTCGTGCTCGCCGAAGTCATGGACGACGGTGACGCCCCGGTGCTGCAGAGCGGCCGCGACGCGCGCCTCCCTGCGGAAGCGTTCCCGCAGCACCCTGGTGAACGACTGGTCGTGCTGAGGCCCCACCGGTTTGAGGCACTTGACGGCGACCTTGCGCCCCAGCGACTCGTCGTGGGCACGCCACACCTCGCCCATGCCCCCGCGCCCGATCAGATCGAGCAGCCGGTACCGGCCTTGGATCAGCCTGGTGTCCGCCATCTCGTGCTGTCGCCCCCGTCACTCCGCTGCGCCCTCCCCGGCCCGTCCAGTATGGCCGCCTGTCTGCGGAGTTTGTACGGTGCGGGGCGCGCGTCGGGGCCGAGTCGTGCCATCGCCTTCAGAATGTGACCGGGCGGCAGTTGCCACCGCACACGCGAGGGGATGCAGCGCAGGGCCGTTCCGGTTACGGCGAGCCTGCGGGTCACCGTCTCCGGGGCGGGGGCGGGGCGGCCGTACAGCTCATGGGCGTAAGGAGGCAGTGAGGCGTACGCGAGGGCGGCCGCGCGCCGCCACAGCAGCGCGCGCGCCGGTACGAGCAGCGGATGCACGGGGGGTTTGCGCAGGAAATCGTAGATTTCGCGAGCTTCGGGCCCGGCGGCGAGTTCCGGCCGTACCTTCTCGAAGTAGGCGGCGAGTCCGGCAGTCGACGCGGGGACGTGTGCCGGGTCGAGACCGACCAGGCGGGCCCCCTCGCGCTGTTCGTCGAGGTACTGGTCGGCCTGGGCCTCGCTGAGCCCGATGCCGGAGCGGCGCGCGACCTCCAGGTACGAGCCGACCTCGGCGCAGTGCACCCACAGCAGCAGCTCCGGCTCACCGACGCCGTAGCGCTCACCGGTGGCCGGGTCGGTGGCCCCCAGCATGCTGTGTATCTTGCGGACCCGGGCGCCGGCCCGTTCGGCGGCTTCCGTGGTGCCGTACGTGATGGTGCCGACGAAGGAGGCGGTGCGCATCAACCGGCCCCAGGTGTCCTTCCTGAAGTCGCTGTTCTGCAGAACGCCGCGTACCGCGCGCGGGTGCAGCGCCTGGAGGTAGAGGGCGCGTACGCCCGCGACCCACATGATCGGGTCGCTGTGCATCTGCCAGGTGACCGATTCGGGTCCGAAGAGGCCCGGGTCGGCGTCACGCATGTCTCCGCCTCCTCCTCGCCGCCTCCTGCCAGGCCGGTACGGCCAGGCTAACGCCGGGCGGACGGTGTGACGAGGAATCCCAGTTGGCACCAGCAGAGCGCCGGACTCTCTCAGGACTCAGAACCTCACTTCTGAAACAGGCCCCCTAGGCTCGGGTGATGGGCAGCTTCACCACACACCGCCTGCGGGCGCACGACCGTACGCGTTCACCAGTGCAGCGCTTCGGCGCGCTGCGTACGTGCCTCGCGGAGTTCGCCCCGTACGGCTTCCACGCGACCTATCACCACCTGTGCCGCGGAGCCGGGATTCCGGCCGAGCCCGAGATGGACTCGGAGGCGGTGGTGCGGGCGGTCGAGGAGCTGCACGCCGCGCGGGAGATCTGGCTGGCGGAGTTCCACGGGTGGCAGGTCCGCCGCCGTGCGCAGAAGGCCGCCGGCATACGCGTTCCCGACCCGCCCGAACCCCGGCGCCGGCTCTTGTGCCCCGACCCCGAGTCCCACCCGGCCGAACCGCTCGCGGCGGTGATGCCGCGAATCCTGCGCGCCCCTGCCGGGGATCTGGCCGAATGCCCGGTGTGCGGAGCGGGCCGCGGTACGAAGTCCTGGCACGACGGGTTCACGGAACACCGCCTCTGCGCGGGATGCGGGGTGAGCCTCGCCGGACGGCCCACCGAGCCCGCTCCCGGGGTCGAGGCCGCCCGCGCGGAACGCTGGAGGCTGGTCTGGAGGCGCCGGATATGAGCCCACGGGCCTTTTCCAGTGCTCTGCCCTCTTGGAAAGCGTGTTGGGGGCAACCCGGCAGGAGCGCGGCAGGGATCAGCGCGGCAGGTGGCCCAGCACGGACCGCACCGCCCGGTTCACGGCGTCCCGTGCCTGCTCGGTGTGGTCGATCGTCTCGAACCCGTGGTGGCCGAGCGGCACGTCGATCACGTCGACATTGGCCTTGCAGTTCTCGGCGGCGCTGAGGAATTCCTCGACCGTCGCCGCGATCGCCGCGTGTTCCAGCCCCACCCGGGTCAGCACGATCGGCAGTTGCCCCGCCGAGCTCACCGTGTCCACGGGGCGGAATCGGGAGTCCACAAGCCCCCAGCCCGGAAGCGGCGCGAGCACGGGATAGGTCAGCGCCACACACCGCAGCCACGGCGGGGGCGCCGCGAACAGGTCCGCCGACAACAGCCCGCCGGCGGAGAAGTACCACAGCGCGACGCGTTCCCCGTCGACGCGCGGATCGGCTCGTACGAGCTCGACCGCCGCGGCGACGTCCTCTGCGGCACGCGCGTAGTCGGCGAGGTCGTGCAGGCGGTGATCCAGCGTCACACCGACCACTCCCAGACTCGCCGCGTATCGGGCATAGCCGACGTAGGAAGGCCAGTCCCGCGGCGTGGGCCGCAGGTCGGGGGAGACCGGGCCGCCATGGACGAACACCACCGCCGGACGAGGGCGGTCGGCGCCCGGCAGATGGAAATCGACCCGCCCCACCCGGTCGTAAGGCTGCTCCGGTACCTCCAGGAGGAAGGGCCGCAGATGGGCGGGCTGCTCGCCGACGGCCGCGGCCACTCGGCGCCCTTCTCCCACGGCGGCTCGCAACAGCACCTCGGCCAGCTCGTCAGGGGCGGACAGCATGGGCCAGTGGCCGGTGTCCAGTTCGAAGAAGCCCACTCGGGGGTCGGCGAGCGCCTGGTACTGCGGTGGCCCTGATGCCACCAGGAGTTCGACCATGGCGATACTCGCCCCGCCGGCGGTGCACAGGACCCCGGTCGTCGGCAGTTCAGCGGCCGCACCGGACAGTCGGAGCGGCTGGGTGAGCGTGCCCGACGGCTGCGGTGCGGCGAGGCGGTCCAGTCGCGCCAACGCGTTCGCGGGGATGCCGGCGGTGCTGCCCCAGCGCTGCCACTCGTCCCGTGGCGGCGGGGGGATCCGCCAGTCGTCCTCGGACTGCCCGGTCCGGTGCGACAACTGGTCGCGGACTGCCTGGTCGGGCACCAGCGCGAGGGCCGAGTCACCGTCCTGTGGCATGCCCGCGTCCAGGTGGACAATCCGCGCGATCCGCTCCGGGCGCCGCTCGGCGGCGCCCAGCACCGGGTGGATACCGTAGTCGTGGCCGACGAGCACCACATCCGGCGCTTCGACCTCGTCGATCAGCTGCACCAGATCCTCGATGTGTGTCTCCAAGTCCGTCTCCGGCCCGGCCAGATGACGACGGTCCCCCATGCCCGTGAGTGTCGCCGGGTACACCTCGGATCCTGACTCCCTGAGCCGGGCGGTCACTTCCCGCCACACCCAGCCCCCGGTGAAGGGCCCCGACACCAACACGAACGCCGTCATGATCGCCTCCTCGTATGCCACGGTCCGCGGCCGGCTCAGGGGCCGCCCGCGTTCACCGGTACGGTAGGAACTCCCCCTGAGGGAGGTTCAAGTCTTGCCCCCTGACGGCATGTGGAGTATCGGAGAGCTCGCCGAGCATGCGGGTGTCACCGTCAAGACCGTTCGCTTCTATTCCGAGCGCGGTCTGCTGCCCGAGACCACTCGCAGCGCCGGTGGCCACCGGCGGTACGGGCCCGAGTCGCTCGACCGACTCCGGCTGATCCGCTCCTTGCGCACCCTCGACCTGCCCGTCTCGGAGGTGGTCCGGGTCCTGGACCGAGACGATGCGCTGGAGGACGTCATCGCGGGGCAGCTGCGGGGGCTCGGCTCCCAACTGGCCTCCCTGCGCTGGCAGGAGGCCGCCCTCCAGCTGCTCCGGGACTGCACCGCGGAGGAACGCGTCGACCGGCTGCGTCTGGTCGGAGCCGTCGCCACCCCGCCCAGCACTGCCGCCCTGGCGCGCTTCTGGCGCCGCACGCTGCCCGCACGGCTTCCGGCCCGGCTGGTCTCCATGGTCCTCGACGCGGCTGTTCCGCAGCCCCCTGCGGATCCGACCCCGGCCCAGGTGCTGGCCTTCGCCCGACTGCACGCCCTCGTCTCCGACACCCGCCTCGGCACCGACGACTACCGACCGGCGCCTCTCCCGCCCGCCGAGGAATACCGCCCCACGGTGCTCTACGACGGCCTCAGCGAGGCCTACGCGCTGGCCTCGGCGGACCTGCGGGCCCGGCGGCCACCGGGCGCGGGGGAGGCACTCGACTGCTTCGTCTCCGCCTATGCCCGTTCACGCGGTACCCGGGACACCCCGGCCTTCCGCAACCACCTCACCGGCCAGGTCGCCCGGAGCGCCGACCCGGTGATCGGCCGCTACTGGCAACTCACCGCCGAACTCACCGCCCCGCCGTCCGGCCCGGCGGAACCTACCGCAGGCGCTGCCCACTTCTGGCTCTGCGCCGCCCTGAAGACCCAAATCGGCCGTCCAGCCCCTGTCCCGCTCACTCCATAGTCGCGCGCCAAGTCGCACGACGTCACGTCGCAGCCGGTCAGCGGCGTACGCGTGGCATTCCCAGGCCGATCCAGGAGATGATCTCGCGCTGGATCTCGTTGTTGCCGCCGCCGAAGGTGAAGATGACGGCGCTGCGGTAGCCGCGTTCAAGGTCGCCGTGCAGGACCGCGCCCGCCGAGCCCTCCTTCAACGGGCCCGCGGCGCCCACGACTTCCATCAGCCAGGCGTACGCGTCGCGGCGCGCCTCTGAGCCGTAGACCTTCACCGCCGAGGCGCCCTGCGGGGTGAGCGTGGAGTCCTGGAGGGCGGACACCATCTGCCAGTTCAGGAGCTTCATCGCGTCGAGCCTGGTGTGGGTCTTCGCGAGGCGTCCGCGCACCCAGCCGAGGTCGATGACGCGGCGCCCGTCGGCGAGCTTGGTGTCGGCGGCCCAGCGCTGAACGTTGTGGAGGGCGCGGATGGCCATGGTGCCGTGGGCGGCGAGCGTGACGCGTTCGTGGTTGAGCTGGTTGGTGATGAGCCGCCAGCCCTTGTTCTCTTCGCCGACGCGGCGGGAGACGGGGACGCGGATGTTCTCGTAGTAGCTGGCGGTGGTGTCGTGCGAGGCGAGGGTGTTGATGAGGGTGCAGGAGTAGCCGGGGTCGTTCGTCGGTACGAGCAGCATGGTGATGCCCTTGTGGGGCGGCGCGTCCGGGTCGGTGCGCACGGCGAGCCAGACCCAGTCGGCGGTGTCCCCGTTGGTGGTCCAGATCTTCTGCCCGTTGACGACATACGCGTCCCCCTCGCGTACGGCGCGGGTCTTCAGGGCGGCGAGGTCGGTGCCTGCGTCGGGCTCGCTGTAGCCGATCGCGAAGTCGATCTCCCCTGCCAGCACCTTGGGGAGGAAGTACGCCTTCTGTTCGTCCGTACCGAACTGCATGATCGTCGGGCCGACGGTGTTGAGGGCCATCAGCGGCAGCGGCACGCCGGCCTGCGCGGCCTCGTCGAAGAAGATGAACTGTTCCATCGGCGAGAGCCCTCGGCCGCCGTACTCCTCGGGCCACCCGACACCCAGCCAGCCGTCCGTGCCGAGCCGGCGGACAGTGGCGCGGTAGAAGCGCTTCTGGGCCGCCGGATCGGCGTACCGGGCGTAGGCGTTGTCGGCTACCAGCTCGGCGAAGTACGCACGCAGGTCGGCGCGCAACCGCGTCTGCTCAGGCGTGTATTCGAGGTGCACGGCCCCTCCAGAGTGTCGCGTTCCCTACGGCGGCGCACACACTAGAACGCGTTCAAAGAATCTGGAAGGGCCTTCCCGCACCCGATCGCTGCCGGCCTCTGCCGGCCCGCCGTCCTCAGTCGGTGGACAGCGCCTCCAGGAGCTCACCGACCTGCGGTTCGGGGAGCGCCTTGGCGACATCGGCCTGGGCGATCATGCCCACCAGGCGGTGGTCGTCGATCACCGGAAGCCTGCGCACCTTGTGCCGCGTCATCTTGCGCAGCACCTGCTCGACGTCGTCGTCGGCCTGTACGAACACCACCTCGCCCTGCGCGAGTTCGGAGGCCTTGGTCGTGCCCGGGTCCTTGCCCGTGCCGAGTGCCCGCACCACGATGTCGCGGTCGGTCAGCATGCCTTTGAGCTTTTCGTCGGTGCCGCAGATGGGCAGGGCGCCCACGCCGAGCCGCGTCATCATCCGGGCGGCGTCCGCCAGGGTTTCCTGCTCACCCACGCACTCCGTGCCCTTGGACATGATCTGGCGTGCGGTTGTCATCGTCCCTCCTGATTCGGGGTTGACGGTCCGTTCGCTGGAGCCCGCCGAGTACCCGGCCTCGCTCCTGGCAACCCTTCTGCGGCGGTGGCTGGTGTCGCACCAGGGGTAGCTGCGGCTGCGCCGGCACGTGCAGACGGCCACCATGAACCGGTCGGAGCGGACGGTCGTGCCGTCCGCCAGCGTGATCTCGACCGGGCCCTCGACCAGCACAGGCCCCTGCGGGTCCACGACGACGCGCCGGGCGGGGCGGCTGTCCCGCGTCGCCGGAGGGGTCTGAGGGTTTTCACGCGGCTCTCGGGGCTCAGGCTCGGGCTCAGCTGCGCACGGCACGGATGACCACCAGTTCCTCTTTCGTCTCGCCCGGGGCGACCAGGCCGCGGGCCTCCAGCCAGGCGGCATGCCGCCGCATCACCGGGCCGTACGGCACTGTCTCGCGGGCCACCGGCTCGGCCCGCAGCCCCTGCGCGGTCAGGGCCTCCACGGTCGCCCCTACGCCGGACAGCGCCGACTGCACCAGAAGGAGTACGCCGCCCCGCCTCAGCAGGGACGGCGCCTGCACACACAGCCGGTCCAGCACCGCCCGGCCGTCCGCACCCGCCCACCAGGCCAGGTCGGCGCCCTTCGCCGGTACGCCGCCGGGAGAAGCGACGTACGGTGGATTGGAAAGGATCAGATCGAAGCTCCGCCCCGCCACCGAGCTCAGCAGGTCTCCGCGGTGGACACGGATCGGCAGTCCTCGCAGCCGGGCGTTGAACCGGGCCGCGAGGACGGCTCTGCGCGACAGGTCGGTCGCGGTCACACTCACGGCGCCGCTTTCGGCGGCCACCAGGGCGAGCGCACCCGTGCCGGTGCCGACGTCGAGCACGTCGGCACCGGGCATCCGTGGCTCCTCACGGGCCACCCGTGCGAGCAGTTGGGTGTCTTCCAATGGGGCGTAGACACCAGGTGGTCTGAGTAGGCGCATGGGACGGGGGTACCTCGAAGACCCCTGGTCGTAACGGCCCCCGCCGGAAGGAGCAGCAAATGAGGGATGTCCCCGCCCGCCCCGTTTCGTACTGGATGGAGTTCGGTGACGGCGCGGCGCGCCCCGGGCCGCCCGACGGACTCGAGGTGGACGTGGCGGTGATCGGCGCGGGCATCTCCGGGATCTGTACGGCCTGGGAGCTCGCCAGGGCCGGAAAGACCGTCGCCCTGCTGGAGGCGGACCGTATCGCCTCCGGAGTCACCGGCAACACCACGGCCAAGCTCTCCGCCCTGCACGGGATCGTCTACCAGCGGCTGCGCAGCACGCGCGGCGCACAGGGCGCCGCGCTGTACGCGCGCTCGCAGCAGGACGCCATCGGCCACGTGGTGGCCGTGTGCGAGGAGCTCGGGATCGACTGTGACCTGGAGCGCGCCCCGGCGTTCACGTACGCCGAGACGTCCAAGGAGGCCCGTACGGTCGAGGCGGAGGCGGAGGCCGCGCGTGAGGCCGGGCTGCCCGCGTCGTACGTGAAGGAGACTGGGCTGCCGTTCCCTGTCGCGGGCGCGGTGCGCGTCGAGGAACAGGCACAGTTCCATCCCCGCAAGTACCTCTACGCGCTCGCCGCCGACCTGGAACGTCGCGGCGGGCAGATCTTCGAGGGGACCAGGATCGTCGGGCTGCGCGAGGGGGATCCGTGCCGGCTGACGACGGAGGACGGCCGCACTGTGGTGGCCCGTGATGTCGTGGTCGCCACGCACTACCCGGTCTTCGACCGGTCGCTGCTGTTCGCGCGGCTGAAGCCGCACCGCGAGCTGGTGGTGGCCGGGATCATCCCGGCCGCACAGGACCCCCTCGGGATGTACCTGACGCCCGAGGGATCGACACGTTCGGTGCGGACCGCTCCGTACGGCGAGGGGCAGCGGCTGCTCATCGTCACGGGCGAGAAGTTCACCCCGGGAGCGGGCCGTGTCGGTGAACGGTACGAACGGCTGGAGAAGTGGACCACGGAGCGCTTCCCGGACGTACGGCTGACGCACCGCTGGGCCGCCCAGGACAACGAGCCGACGGACGGCGTGCCCTTCGTGGGCGCCCTGCATCCGCGCGCGCGTCACGCCTTCGTGGCGGCGGGCTTCAACAGCTGGGGCATGGCCAGCGGCGTGATGTCCGGCAAGCTCCTCGCCGCCCGGATCACCGGACAGAAGCTGCCCTGGACGGACCTGTACGACCCGGTGCGCCTCCAGCCGCTGAAGGAGGCCCCGTCGCTGATGCGGTTCCAGGCCGCTGCCGCCGGGCACTTCGTGGGCGACCGGCTGCCGTTCGTGACGGGCGGCGGGCCTGCTTCGGCGATCGCTCCCGGCGGGGGCGCGGTGGTGCGCAGTGGCTCCCGTCAGCTGGCGGTGCACCGCGACGACACCGGGGAGCTGCACGCGCTGTCGGCCCGGTGTACGCACCTGGGCTGCATCGTGCGGTTCAACGACGCGGAACGTACCTGGGAGTGCCCGTGCCACGGCTCCCGGTTCGGGATCGGCGGGGACGTGCTCCAGGGACCGGCCGTACGCCCCCTTGAACAGATCCACGACTTCGAGGACGACGGCAAATGACCAGCACCGCCGAGCTGCCCTCCTCTCGCGGCCCCTTGTCTGACGCCGTGCGGAACATACTCCTCGGCTCTCCCCCGCCCGGCGGCCTGCCCACGGACGAGGCCGCCTCCGCGGACCCGTTCGGGGACGATCTCCAGTTGGCCCTCTACATGGCGTACGAGCCGCACTACCGGGGCTTCCAGGGTGTCCCCGATTCCCGGGAGTGGGACCTGGAGCTGCTGCGGCTGCGCGGCGCCATGGAGGAGGCGTTCCTCGGCGCGCTGCGCGCGGCGGCGTCCGGCGGCGACGACGTAACAGCCGAGCTGGACGCGCTGCTCGCCGAGCTGGTCGAAGGGCACGGTGTCTCGCACGAGCTGATGCACGACGGCACCTGGGAGCAGATGCGTGAATACCTGGCTCACCGCTCGCTGTACCAGCTGAAGGAGGCGGACCCGCAGGCGTGGGTGATCCCCCGGCTGGAGGGGCAGGCCAAGGCGTCGCTGGTGGCGGTCGAGTTCGACGAGTTCGGTGGCGGCCACGGCGAGAACGTGCATGCCAGGCTGTTCGCCGACCTGATGGAGGGCGCGGGGCTGGACGCGCGCTACGGCCGGTACCTGGAGTTCGCGCCTGCCGTCACGCTCGCCCCCGTCAATGTGATGTCGCTCTTCGGACTGCGCCGTGCGCTGCGCGGCGCCATGGTGGGCAACTTCGCCACCCTGGAGATCACCTCTCCGCCGGGAGCGCGCCGGATGGCGAAGGCACTGGAGCGGCTGGGCGCGGGCGAGCAGTGCACGCGTTTCTTCACCGAGCACGTCGAGGCGGACGCGGTGCACGAGCAGGTGATGCGCCGTGACGTCATCGGGGACCTGCTGGCCAGGGAGCCGGAGCTGGCCGGGGACGTGGCGTTCGGTATCCGGGCGAGCGTGCTGCTGGAGTCGCGCTGGGAGGAGCACGTCCTGGCGGCTTGGCGGGAGGGACGCAGTTCGCTGCGGCCGGGAGCGCCGGACATCAACCGCCCCGCGGACCACCCCACGGCTCCCCGCTGAGGTACACGCACTGCGCCCCGCACAGAACGGCCTGTGCGGGGCGCAGTGCGTGAGTGCGGGTGTGCTGTCGCGGGGCGCTAAGGAAGCTGGGTGTCGATCGCCGCTCGGCCCTCCTTCTCCAGCCGGCGCCGCGCCCACTCCAGCGTTGCCGGAGTCACGTCACGCCCTGAGGAGAGCACCACGTCCTCGGGCGTTACGTCGTCGGTGGCGCCGGTGTGCAGCAGCCTGTCGGGGGTCACCTCCGACGGCTTCGGCCTCGCAACGGATGATTCCTCGCTCATACCGCCTCCTTGTTTCGTCGCACAGTCGGCATTCTGGTTCTCGCGTACCCGCACCGCATCCGGTGAACATCCCACGGCCCTGTTGTGTTCTTCCGTTCCGTGTTCTTCCGTTCCGGATGCGAGGGGCGCCCGCCTGCGGGAGCGTGGGCAATGTGGGCAGCCCAATCGGGCCGATCGAGGCACGGAGTGGGACACATGAGCGAAGACAACACCATTCCTCCCGAGGACGACGGCGTCCTGGACGCGCAGGACACGCTCGAGAGCGACGACCTGGAGTACGACCCGCTCGACGCGGGCATCGCACCCCCCGAGCACTGGTCGCCCGCGGAATTCTTCGGCAACACGGCGGAGGAGGCACATCGGGGCGAGTCGCTGGACCAGCTTCTCTCCGAGGAGGAACCGGACATTGATCCGGACGCCCCCGACGTGGAGGAAGAGGACGACGAACTCAGAGGTCTGGACAACGAGCTCGAGGATCTCGACGAGGAACTGGAAGGCGGATAGCCGCGGCTACCCGGGCGACGACTGGCTCTCACCGGCCGGACCGCCCGTGCCGTCCTGCCCGCCCCTGCCGCTCTGCCCGCCCTGCGCTTCTTGTCCCTCCTGACCGTACCGCCGCTCGAACGCCGCGACCCGCCCCTCCGTGTCCACTGTCCGGGCCTTGCCGGTGTAGAACGGGTGGCTCTCGGAGGAGATCTCGACATCGACAACGGGGTACGTTCTGCCGTCGTCCCACTCGATGGTGTTCTCGCTGGTGGCCGTCGACCGGGTGAGGAACGCGTATCCCGCGGCCCGGTCCCTGAAGACGACCTCCTGGTAGGAGATGCTGGCGTCCGGCTTCACATCTGGCTCCTCGCCTCGGTGTACGGGAGTACGCGCGTACGAGCCTTCCCAGGCTAAGCCGGACGGCGCCCGTCGGCATCCGTCGCAGCCGCAGCCGCCCCGCCGGCCGCGCCCCGGAACGTGGAGCGGTAGGCGCTCGGCGAGACCCCCAGCGCGGCGTGCAGGTGCTGGCGCAGCGACACCGCCGTGCCGAAGCCGACCGCGGCCGCGACCCGGTCGACGGGCAGGTCCGTCTCCTCCAGCAGGTGCCGGGCCCGGTCGACGCGCTGTCCCGTGAGCCACTGGACCGGTGTCTGCCCGGCCTCCTCGCAGAAGCGCCGCGAGAAGGTGCGGGTGCTCATCGCGGCGCGCTCGGCGAGCTCGCGCAGGCTGATGGGGCGGTCCAGGTGGGCCAGGGCCCAGGTGCGGGCGGGCTCCGTGGACGACTGGCGCGGGGCGGTGACGGGGCGCGGGATGTACTGCGCCTGGCCGCCGTCACGGTGCGGCGGGACGACCGTGCCGCGGGCCACCTCGTTGGCCACCCGTGAGCCGTGGTCGCCGCGGATCATGTGCAGGCACAGGTCGATGCCGGAGGCGACGCCCGCGGCCGTCAGTACGCCACCGTCGTCGGTGTAGAGCACGTCCGGGTCGACGCGCACCCGCGGGTGGAGCCGCTGGAGGTCGGCGGCGGAGCGCCAGTGCGTCGTGGCGCGCTTGCCGTCGAGCAGGCCGGCCGCCGCGAGGACGAAGGCCCCGGTGCAGATGGAGGCGATGCGCGCGCCGGGACGGATCCGGCCCAGGGCCTTCGCCAGTTCGGGCGGCAGGTGGGGTGCGGCGCGGGGCGTGTAGTCCTCGTCGGAGGCCGGTACGACCACGGTGTCGGCCTCGGCGAGGATGTCCGTACCGTGCGCGACATGGACGGTGACGTCGGCGTCCGTGCGTACGTCGCCGGGCTCGGGCGTACAGGTCAGGACCTCGTAGAGGGGTTCGCCGGTGGACGAGAGTGCCTGTCTGAACAGCCTGTGGACGATGCCCAGTTCCATGGTGAGCAGTCCGTCACGCACGAGGACTGCCACGCGGTGCGGGTTTCCTGACTGGCCGGGGAAGCCGCGGAACGCCGTCTCAGTCGACATGGCGAGATTCTTTCACACCATGACTTTCTCGCCACTGGTTCGGAGGCGTCCCGCGGACGGATGGTCGGACGCATGGTTCAGATGCGGATCACGGAAAGTCCGGGCCAGCGGCCGCCGGTACGGACACGGGTGCACCGGGCCTGGCTGGTCGCCGGGGTCGCTGCCCTGGCGATCGTCGCGGCCGGGGCCTTCACCACCATGGCCGGGCTGCTCGTCGGCCCGCTCCACCGGGAGTTCGGCTGGTCGCGCTCGACGATCGGTTTCGGCGCGTCCGTGAACATGGTCCTGTACGGCCTGACCGCGCCGTTCGCGGCCGCCCTCATGGACCGCTTCGGGATGCGCCGGGTGGTCGGCGGCGCGCTGGCGGCCGTCGCGACGGGCGCCCTGTTCACCACGGTGATGACCGAGCCGTGGCACTTCGCGCTCGCCTGGGGCGTCCTCGTCGGTACGGGCTGCGGGTCGATGGCGATGGCGTTCGCCGCGACCGTCACGGACCGCTGGTTCGTACGCCGCCGCGGGCTGGTCACCGGTGCGCTCACGGCGGCGGGCGTGTTCGGGCAGTTCGTGTTCCTGCCGCTGCTGTCCTGGATCGTCGACCGGTACGCGTGGCGCGCCGGGACGGTGACGCTCGTGGTGGCGGCGCTGGTCGCGCTGCCGCTCGTACTCCTGCTGCTGCGTGATAGTCCGACGGATGTCGGACTACGGCCGTACGGGGCTCCGGAGCACGCCGCGCGTGCTTCCCGGGAACGGTCCGCGACCGTTCCCGGGACGGCCGCCCTGCGGACCGTTCACGTGCTCGTACGGTCGGCGCGCACCGGTCCCTTCTGGCTGCTCGCGGGAACGTTCGCGATCTGCGGCGCGTCGACGAACGGCGTCATGTGGACCCACTTCACCCCGGCCGCGCACGACCACGGCATGCCCGCCACGCTCGCCTCGTCACTGCTCGCGACGATCGGCGTCTTCAACGTCGCGGGAACCATCGCCTCGGGCTGGCTGACCGACCGCCTTGACCCACGGCGCCTGCTCGCCGCGTACTACGCGCTGCGCGGCCTCACCCTGCTCGCCCTGCCCCTCCTGCTGTCGGCTCACATCGGGGCGCCCCTCGTCGCGTTCGTCGTCCTGTTCGGGCTGCTCGACGTCGCCACGGTTCCGCCGACGCTCGCGCTGTGCCGGGAGCTGTACGGCAAGGACAGCTCCATCGTCTTCGGATGGGTCGCGGCGGCGCACCAACTGGGCGCCGGCCTGGCGGCGTTCGCGGGCGGTGCGACCCGGGACGCGTTCGGTTCGTACGACCCGCTGTGGGTCGGCGTCGGCGCGCTGTGCGGGGCGGGTGCGCTGCTGGCGCTGATGGTCGTACGGCCGCGAGCAGCGGCGTGAGGATGACCCGGCCACCTACCCCGCCCCCGGGTCGAACAAGCCACGCAGGCGAGAATTCAGGCAAAAGCGTTACTACGTTAGGAAACTGACAGTAATCGGCCTGTACGGTGCCCCGCATGGACGGGGTTCGGGGCGCATGCTCCTTCGGGGAAGAACTACGGCGTCTGCGGAGCGAGCGCGGCATCTCGCTCACGGCGCTGGCCCGGTCGATCCACTACAGCAAGGGCTATCTGAGCAAGATCGAGAACGGCGGCAAGCCGCCGACAGCCGACGTGGCCAGGCGTTGCGACGAAGCGCTCGGAGCGGGCGGTTCCCTGGTGCGGCTGGTGGACAGCGACAGCGTCGACGGATCGCCCGCGCGCCGGCCCCCGCTGCCGCCCCAACTCCCCGGCCCGGCCGAGGCGGTGTGCCCGTACCGGGGCCTCGCCGCCTTCGGCCCCGAACACGCGCAGTGGTTCTTCGGCCGGGAGCGGGCGACGGCCGAGCTGGTCGGCCGGCTCGCCGAACGGGCCGGCAGCGGCCCCCTCGCCGTGGTCGCCTCGTCCGGTGCGGGAAAGTCCTCGCTGCTGCGGGCCGGTCTGGTACCCGCGCTGCGGCGCGGCGCGCTGCCCGTCGAGGGGTCGAGCGGCTGGCCGGTGGCCGTGTGCACGCCCACCGCCCATCCGCTGAAGGAGCTGCTGCGGTGCGTGACCGAGGCGCTGGGGGCGGGCGTCGAGGTCAGCCCGGAGTCGTTGCGGGTGCGGCCACAACGGCTGGCCGACGCCGTACGGCCGCTGCTGGCGGCGGGACCCGGGCGGCTGATGCTGCTGGTGGACCAGTTCGAGGAGACGTTCACGCTGTGCGCGGACGAGGCGGAGCGGCGCGCCTTCGTCGCGGCACTGTCCGCCCTCACCACCCCCGCCGAGGGGGACGCCGAGCGGCCGCCCGGTGTCGTAGTCCTGGGTGTACGGGCCGACTTCAGCGGCCGGTGCCTCGACCACCCCGAGCTGGCGGCCGTCTTCTCGCACGGCCTGTTCGCGCTCGGCCCGATGACCGGCGCCGAACTGCGCGCGTCCATCACGCTTCCCGCCCAGCGCGCGGGGCTGACCCTGGAGCCCGGTCTCGTCGGCCTGCTGCTGCGCGACGTGGGAGCCAGGAGCACCGGGCAGGGCAGCCAGGACGACCTCACCCCGGCCTCGCCCGGCGCGCTGCCCCTGCTCGCCCACGCGTTGCTGGTCACCTGGCAGCAGCGCACCGACCACACGCTGACCGTCGCCGGCTACGAGACGACGGGCGGCATCCACGGCGCGATCGCGCGGACGGCCGAAGCCGTGTTCACCCGGCTCCAGCCCGCCGAACAGGAGATGGCGCGGCGGGTACTGGTGCGGCTGGTCCAGGTCGGCGCCGGCGACGGCGGCGGCAACGGAGCCGGGGACAGCGACGCGGCGACCCGGCGCAGGGCGAGCCGCGAGCTGCTGCTGGAGCAACTGCCCGACCGGCGCGGCGTGGAGGCGGCGCTCGACGCGTTCGTACGGGCCCGGCTCGTCACCGTGGACAGCGACGCGGTGGAGATCACCCACGAGGCACTGCTGCGCGCCTGGCCCCGGCTGCGCGGCTGGATCGGCACCGACCGGGCCGGGCTGCTCATCCACCAGCAGCTCGCCGAGGCGGCCGCCGAGTGGGTGCGCGCGGGCCGCGATCCCGGACTCCTCTACCGGGGGACGCGGCTCGCCGCCGTACAGGAATGGGCGGAGCAGACCGACGGACGAACCGAACTCGGCCCGTACGAAACCGAGTTTCTCGATGCGAGCCGGGCGCAGGAGGTGGCCGGGCAACAGGCCGAGCGGCGGCAGACCCGCACCCGTCGCAGGCTGCTGGTGCTGCTGGTGGCGCTGCTCGTACTGGCGCTCCTCGGGGGCGCGACGGCGTTCCACCAGCGCTCACGCGCCATCGACGAGCGCCGGGTCGCCCAGTCCCAGGCGATGGCGGTACGTTCCGGCGCGCTGGCGTCGGGGCAGCCCGAGGCATCGATGCGCCTGGCGGCCCAGGCGTACCGCACGGCGCCGACCACCGAGGCGCGCGGCGCGCTGCTCAGCACGCAGGCGCGGTACTTCGCGGGCCGTCTCGGCGGGCACACCGGACCGGTCAACGGCGTGGCGTTCAGCCCCGACGACAAGCTGCTGGCGTCGGCCAGTTCGGACGGCACCGTGCGGCTGTGGGGCGGGGCGGACCATCGCAGCCCCGTGGATACGCTCACGGGTCACGGCGGTCCGGTGATCGCCGTGGCGTTCAGTCCCGACGGGCGGCGACTCGCGTCGGCGGGCTCCGACGGCACGGTGCGTCTGTGGGGCGTGGCGGACCGTCAGCCGGCCGGAACGCTGCTCGGCCACGGCGGCGCCGTACGCTCGGTCGCCTTCGGCCCGGGCGGGCGGAGCCTCGTATCGGGCGGCGCGGACCGCACGGTGCGCCTCTGGGACGTGCCGCGCCGACGGGTGCGGGCGACGCTGCGGGGCCACAGCGACAGTGTGCACGGGGTGGCCTTCAGCGCCGACGGACGCAGCGTCGTCTCGGGGGCGCTGGACCGTACGGTCCGGATCTGGGACGTGGCCGGGCGCAGGATGCGGGCGACGCTGCGGGGGCACAGCGACGGCGTGCTGGGGGTGGCCTTCAGCCCGGACGGGCGCAGCGCCGCTTCGGGCAGTGCGGACCGTACGGTCAAGATCTGGGACGTACGCCGCCACCGCATCCGGGCCACGCTCACCGGCCACAGCGACGACGTCAACGCGGTGGCGTACGGCGGGGACGGGGCGAGCGTCGTCAGCGCGGGCGGGGACGGCGCGGCGAAGGTGTGGGACACGGCGAGTCACCGGGTGACCGCCACGCTGTCCGGGCACACCGACTACGTGCTCGGGGCCGCCGTCAGCGGCGGCAATGTGGTGGCGACGGCGGGCTTCGACCAGTCGGCGGTGCTGTGGAACCTGGACAGGACGGCGCTGACCGCGCGTCCCTTCGCGGAGGCATGGCAGTCGGCGGTCGCGCCGGACGGGCGGCTGGTGGCGTCGGCGAGTGTGGACCGTACGGTCAAGGTGTGGGACGTACGCCGCCACAGGCTCCTCACCGCCCTCACCGGACACACCGGCTCCGTTTTCGGCGTCGCCTTCTCCCCCGACGGTGACTTTCTCGCCTCCGCGGGGGCCGACCGCACGGTCAGACTTTGGGACGTACGCCGCCACAGACTCCTCACCACCCTCACCGGACACACCGGTTCCGTCTTCGGCGTCGCCTTCTCCCCCGACGGGCGCCTCCTCGCCTCCGCGAGCGCCGACCGTACGGTCAAGCTCTGGGACGTACGCCGACGACGGTCCCTCACCACGCTCACGGGCCATCAGGACTTCGCGAACGCGGTCGCGTTCAGCCCGGACGGCGGGACGCTGGCGGCCGGCGGTGACGATCTGACGGTGCGGCTGTGGGGCGTGGCGGACCACCGGACGCGCGCTGTGCTGCGCGGCCACAAGGGTTCGGTGCGCGGCGTGGCGTACAGCCGGGACGGGCGGACGCTGGCGAGCAGCGGCAACGACGGGACGGTGCGCCTGTGGGA
Source organism: Streptomyces sp. NPDC002994 (assembly GCF_040611155.1). Lineage (NCBI taxonomy): Bacteria > Bacillati > Actinomycetota > Actinomycetes > Kitasatosporales > Streptomycetaceae > Streptomyces > Streptomyces sp. NPDC002994. Next base: position 341,711 of record NZ_JBEXNQ010000003.1, on the reverse strand, counting down.
CATGGCGCATCACCGGCCCACCGCCACCCTCGCGGGCCACAGCGGCGCGGTGCGGGCGGTCGCGTTCGACACCGGCGCCGGCGCGGACGGCGTGACGCTCGCCAGCAGCGGCAGTGACGGAACCGTCCGCCTCTGGGACACCACGCGCCACCGGCTCACCGCCACCCTCACCGGCCACAGCGGCGCGGTGTGGGGTGTCGCCTTCAACCCGCGGACGCAGGCGCTGGTGAGCAGCAGCAATGACGGCACCGTACGGCTCTGGAACACCGACGTGAGGGCCGTTTCCCAGGATGTTTCCCGTTTCCTGTCGCGCCAGGAGACAGCTGGAACCTCGACAGCCGCCGGCTTCACGGCCCAGGCTCGAAGGGCCGGACCGGGTGGACCGAACGAACCGAACCCGACAAGCCGGAAGCCTGACGGAAGATGAACGGGGATCAGCAATGCGCAACCGATGGAGAGCGGCAGCCGCGGCAGCGGCCGTCGGACTGTCGCTCATCGCCTGGCCGGCGCAGGCCGGGCAGCCGGCCCGGGCGGCCACTTCGTCAACGGCGGGGACGGCGGGTACGGCGGCCGCCGAGGGGTGCGACGTCCTCGCCCCCGGAGCCTCGGCGGCGGCCGAAAAGGCGGTACGGACCGCCTGTTCGCAGATCGGCGTCTGGTACTCATGGGGCGGCGGCCACGGCCCGGCGCCGGGACCCACGTACGGGATGGTGGACCCCACCGACCCGGCCAGCGAACACGACCCACAGCGGCGCGGCTTCGACTGCTCGGGCCTGGTCAGGTACGCCTACGCCGAAGCGACCGGCCAGGACATCCTGAACGGCACGGCCCACAGCCAGTACAACACCGCGCACGCGACAGCCCGGTTCGGCCCGTCGGAGGGGACCGGGCCGCTGGTCCCCGGCGATCTGCTGGTCTACGGGAACGCCCGCAAGGTGCATCACATCGCGATCTACCTCGGCGCCGGGAAGATGGTCGAGGCGAAGCAGTCCGGCACCCGGATCATGGTCAGCGATGTGCGCCTGGGCGGCGACTACTTCGGGGCTGTACGCATCAACGCCGCGCCGGGGCAGGGGACGTTCAGCACCTGGGGTACGGACGTGTGGACGCATGCCGAGGCGTCCACGACGAGCGCGCGGGTGATCAAGTTCGCCGGCCCGACGTCCGTGCGCATCACGTGCCAGAAGCATGCCCAGTCCGTCACCGCCGAGGGCATCACCAACGACGCCTGGTCCTATCTGCCGGACCACAAGGCGTGGATCACCAACATCTACATCAAGGGCCCGGCCTGGCTCAACGGCGTGCCCACCTGTTCGTAATCCGCACCGCACCTCAAGGAGAAACCATGAACCTGAACCTGAACCTGAAGCTTGGCAAGAAGCTCGCGATCACCCTCGCCGCGACCGCTCTTACGGCGGGCCTGGCCGGCGTCACGGCCCCCGCCACCGCCGCACCGGCCGGACCCGCCGCCGAATGCGGAGTCCGCTCCGACGGCAAGCTGTACTGCGGCAACCGGGCCGGCGCGAAGGGCTACGAGCACCGGTCGTACGCCTCGGCGGTACGCGGCCAGATGAACACGACGTTCAGCTGGTTCTCGTGCTGGGGCCGTGGCGACAGCCACCCGGGCGGCAACAACATCTGGTACTGGACCCAGCTGGACAACGGCCAGTGGGGCAACATGGCCGCCGTGGACGTTCACACTTCAGTCGACCCGGCGCCCGGCCTGCGCGAGTGCTGACCGACGCACACGCGCATTGAGGAGTGGGCCGCCCTACGGACGAGGGGCGGCCCACTCACGCACGTCCGGCTCACGCGTCCGCGAAAGGTGCCAGCCCTGTCGCGGACAGAATCGTGTCCACGGTCTGGGCGACGCTCTGCCCCGCGTTGTCGATCCACACCCCCTCCCCCGCGAGTTCTGCCCGCATCGCCTCGTCCAGCGGCGTCCAGTCCGTGTCCAGCGTCTTGTCCCGCGCCAGGTTGCGCTCCCAGGCGACGGCCGGTGCCGGCGCCAGCACGACGTGGTGCAGCGGCTTGCCGGCGAGGGTGCCGCGATAGAAGTCGAGATGCGAGCGGCGTACGACGACATCGTCGATCACCGGCAGGAAACCGGCGGCGGCGAAACTGTCAGCCAGGAGGCAGGCGTTGCGGGCGCGCAGGAAGATCTGGCGGTCGGCCTCCTCGTCCTTCGCCCACGACGGCCACCGCCCTCCCGCGACGATGAGCTCCTGAAGGGCGTCCACCTCGATGTGCGCCGACCGCGCGAACCGCGCGGCGAGCGCCGCGGCCACGGTGCTCTTGCCGCTGCCGGGGATCCCGGCCAGCAGCACCACGCCCGCGGCGGGCTCGCGGTCGACGGGCACCAGGTCCAGGGTCATGCGCCTCTCGCCTCTCCTCATGCGAATCCTCATGCGAACGAATCAAGCCGCGATGACCACGGCCGCCTTGCTGAGCGCCGGCCCGGCCGGCACCGGGCGTTCGGCGAAGACTACGAGCCGCAGGACCGCGAAGCGGCCAATTCCCGCCAGCGCCGAAGCCGAGAGGTAGACCGCCTGCTCGGTCAGGACCGGGGGTGCGGACTGGGCAGCGTACAGACCGAGCAGCGCGCCCGTCGTGAACGCATAGCTCACCAGGACCGTGAGGCCCGACTGGAGATGGACGCCCCAGCCACCGCGCTCGCTGCGGAAGGACACCCGGCCGTGCAACTCGGTCGCGATGAGCGTGGATACGACGGTGACCAGCGCGTTGGCCGCAGCCAGCGGCATCCGGTCGTGGAGCAGCACGAGCACACCGCTCGACGCCAGCCCGACGCCGCCGCCGCAGACGACGAAGCGTACGAATGCCGCGATCATCGGGCGGAGCGGACGCTTGTGGGCGCGGGTGGTCACGGGGAGCCTCCGGGGGAGCGGTTGAGCCGTTGCTGCGATTTCACTCCACAACCCGGCGTCGCGCGTCCCCCGAGCGACCGGGCCCACCCCCGACTCCAGTAAGGGTTGACCCGGCCGCGGGCCCTAGGGCGGAACCCCCGGCCCGGTCGGCGTCACCGGTCTGCGTCACCGGTCTGCGCGACGTCCGAATTCCGCCGGTGATCGTGCGCGCGGGGCGTCACTCTCGGAAGAGAACCGGATTGCACACCGGAGGAACCAGAACCATGAACCCCACCATCCAGCAGGCGGACCGCACGGTCGGCGGCGCCGCGGCCTGCCGCGTCGCCGCAGGTGACTGGCGGGCCCTGGCTGACGAGGTCAACGAGTACGGCTGCGCGCTCACCCAGCGGATCCTCACCCCTGCCGAATGCCGGAAGCTGGCCGCGCTGTACGACGATACGGAGCGGTTCCGCTCGACCGTCGACATGGCCCGCCACCGCTTCGGCTCCGGGCAGTACCGCTACTTCGGCGACCCGCTGCCGGAGCTGGTGCGCGAGCTGCGCGCGGCCTTCTATCCGCACCTGCTGCCGATCGCCCGCGACTGGGCCGACAAGCTCGGGAGGCCCGCACCCTGGCCGGACAGCCTGGAGGAGTGGATCGCGATGTGCCACGACGCGGGGCAGACGAGGACCTCCCAGATCCTGCTGCGTTACGGAGCCGGGGACTGGAACGCCCTGCACCGCGACCTGTTCGGCGAGGCCGTCTTTCCGCTCCAGGTCGTCGTCGGCCTCGACGCGGCGGGCACCGACTACACGGGCGGCGAGTTCCTGCTCGTCGAACAGCGCCCCCGCGCGCAGTCCCGGGGCACCGCGATGATGCTGCCCCAGGGCCACGGCCTGGTCTTCACCACCCGGGACCGCCCGGTGCGCTCCCAGCGGGGCTGGTCGGCCTCGCCGGTACGGCACGGTGTCAGTACGGTGCGTTCGGGCAGCCGGCGCACCCTGGGGCTCGTCTTCCACGACGCGACGTGAGCTACCCCATTACGCGCCCCTCGCCTGACCGGCGGTGGCAGCGGCGCTGGGCCGGGCGCCGCCACGGAAGGTGCGACGGTACGCCGCCGGGCTGGTGCCCAGGGTGCGGCGGAAGTGCTGGCGCAGCCCGTCGCCCGTACCCAGACCGCTGCGTTCGGCGACGGAGTCGACCGGCAGGTCGGTGGTCTCCAGGAGTACGCGGGCCTGGGCGACGCGCTGCTGGTTGAGCCACTTCAGCGGGGTGGTGCCGACCTCGCGGGCGAAGTGCCGTTCGAAGGTCCGCAGGCCCAGGCCGGCCCGGGCCGCGAGTTCGGCGACGGTGAGGGGCCGGTCCAGCCGGGCGACGGCCCAGTCCAGTACGGCGGCGAGGCCCTTGGCGGTGGGTGTGGCCGGCCTCTTCGGCTTCGGCCGGGCGTACTGCGTCTGGTCGCCCTCGCGGTGCGGGGCCACGACCATCCGCCGCCCGACCTCGGCGGCGGCAGCAGTGCCGTAGTCGCCGCGGACGATGTGCAGGCACAGGTCGATGGCGGCGGCGGTGCCCGCGCTGGTGAGGATGTCACCGCCGTCGACGTACAGGGCGTGCTCGTTGACGTCGACGCGCGGATGGCGGCGTCGCAGCTCGTCGGCGTACATCCAGTGCGTGGCGGCTTCGCGGCCGTCCAGGAGGCCGGCCGCGGCCAGCACGAAGGCGCCGGAGCACAGGGAAGCGATGCGGGCGCCGCGTCCGTGGGCGGCGCGCAGGGCGTCAAGGAGTGCGGCCGGGGGCTCGTAACCGTTCATGAGGCAGGCAGGGACGATGACGAGGTCGGCGGCGTCGAGCGCCTCGATGCCCTGCTCGGCCTCCAGCCGCAGCCCGCCCGGGGAGCGCTGCACGCCGGGGGCGCTCGCGCACAGCGTGAGCTCGTACCACGGCGGTGTGGCTTCGTCGCCGCCTTGGCCGAACACCGCGCACGGCACCGCCAGTTCGAAGAGCGAGGACTCGGCGAGCAGCACGACGGCGACGCGGATGGGAGACACGGAAGAAGTACGAGCCATGTCGTAAATCTACGGGACCCTGACGTTTACGTCACTGGTACGCCCTCTTCGCACGTCGGAGGCTGGGGGCGTGAGCGACGGCGTACACGAGCGGAAGGCGTCAGGCATGGGCTACGGACAGCGGATGCGGAGGCTGCCGCCCCGGTGGCAGGTGAGCCTCGCCGGGGTGACGGCGATCGGCGTCACCTTCGGGTTCGCCCGCTACGGCTACGGGCTGTTCCTGCCGGAGCTGCGGCGGGAGTTCGGGCTTTCGGTGGCGCAGGTGGGGCTGATCAGCAGCGCGACGTACCTCGGTTACATGGCGGCGCTGGTGCTGGTCGGCGCGCTGGTCTCACGCTTCGGCCCGCGTCCGCTGGTCGTCGTCGGCGGGCTGTCGGCGACCGTCGGCATGGCCCTGGTCGCCTTCGCGGGCGGGCCGGGGGTCCTGACGGCCGGGCTGATCCTGGCCGGTACGAGCTCGGGGTGGGCCTGGGCGCCGTACTCGGACGCGGTGGACCGAATGGTTCCGGCGGGGCTGCGCGAGCGCGTCATGGGGACGATCGCGAGCGGCACGGCCTTCGCCGTCGTCGTAGCCGGACCGCTGGCGCTGATCGCCCGGGGAGCTCAATGGCGGTACGCCTGGCTGGTGTTCGCGGCGGCGGCCCTGCTGACGACCGCGTACAACGCGCGCGTCCTGCCCGCCGGAGCGCACCCGGCGACCGGCACGGGTCGGGGGCGCGCCGGTCTGGGCCTTCGGTCGTTCGCCCGCCGCCCGGCTGTCCCGCTCTACCTCACGGCCCTGTCGTACGGTCTGGTCGGCGCCGTCTACTGGGCGTTCGCCGTGGAGGCGGTCTCCAGGGAAGCGGGGCGCGACGCACCCACGGCTGCCCTGTTCTGGACGGTGATGGGCCTGGCGGGCACCGCGGGCGCCCTGACGGGCGGCGCGATCGCGCGGCACGGTCTGCGCCGGGTCCACGGCTCGCTGTTCGCGGGCATCGCGATGGCGGTCGCGCTGCTCGGCGTGGCGCCGGGCGCGCCGGTGGCCGTGATGCTGTCGGCGGTGCTCTACGGGCCGTGCTTCATGGCGGGCTCGGGCGTTCTCGCGGTGTGGAGCTACCGGGTCTTCCCCGACCGGCCGTCGACCGGGTTCAGCGTCACCGTCCTGTTCCTCGGCCTGGGTACGGTCGCGGGTCCGGCCGCGCTCGGGCTCTTCAGCGACGCGTACGGCCTGCGCGCCGCGTTCCTGGTCACGGCAGCCGCGGCGGCGCTGACGCTCCTCGTCCGCCCGCCGCGTCGGCAGCCGCGAAGCACGCCGCCGCGCGCACCGGCGGCCGGGGCGGTACACACGATCCGCGACTCTGTGCGCCAGGGTTGACGGAGCGAACGACCCACGAGGAGACCCCGCCGATGTCCACGACGACGTACCGCTACGCATCACTGCGCGCACTGTTCCTCAACTGCACGCTCAAGCGCTCACCCGAGGTCAGCAACACGCAGGGGCTGATCGACAGGAGCCGCGGCGTGATGGAGAACAACGGCGTCACGACCGAGGTGATCCGTGCTGTCGACCACGACATCGCGACCGGTGTATGGCCGGACATGACGGAGCACGGCTGGGAGTCCGACGCCTGGCCGCAGCTCTACGAGCGGATCATGGCGGCCGACATTCTCGTGCTGTGCGGGCCGATCTGGCTGGGTGACAACAGCTCCGTGATGAAGCAGGTGATCGAGCGGCTGTACGCGTGCTCCAGCACCCTCAACGACCGTGGTCAGTACGCCTATTACGGCAGGGCCGGCGGCTGCCTCATCACCGGCAACGAGGACGGCGTCAAGCACTGCGCCATGAACGTCCTCTACAGCCTCCAGCACCTGGGCTACACCGTCCCGCCGCAGGCCGACGCCGGCTGGATCGGCGAAGCGGGACCCGGCCCTTCCTATCTGGACCCGGGCTCGGGCGGCCCCGACAACGACTTCACCAACCGCAACACGTCCTTCATGAGCTGGAACCTGATGCCCGTCGCCGCCATGCTCAAGCAGGCGGGCGGCATCCCCGCCCACGGCAATCAGCGTTCCGCGTGGGACGCGGGCTGCCGGTCGGACTTTCCCAACCCCGAGCACCGCTGAAGGGCGTACGGCCCCGCTAGCCTGCTGATCATGCGCATCGATGTGGTGACCGAGATTCTGCGCGAGGCGGCCGAGGCGGCGATTCTTCCTCGCTACCGGTCGCTCGCGGACGGCGAGGAAGCCACGACGGCGAATCTGGGACTCCTGCTCGCACTCCGGGAGGCTCCGGCGGTATGGCTGGTCGATCCGCTGGACGGCACGGCGAACTTCGTCGCCGGGCGGCCCGAGTACGCCGTGATGGCGGCGCTGGTGCGGCACGGAAGGACCGTTGCCTCGTGGATCGTGCAACCCGCGCGAGGCCGGACGTACACAGCCGAGAAGGGCTCCGGAGCCTGGCGGGACGGGACACGGATCCACCGCGCGCCCGCACCCGCCGACTCCGCCGCCCTGCGCGGCGCCGCACTGACCAGATTCCTCGACGCACCGGCGAGGGCACGGGTGCGGGCCGCGGCGTCGCGGTTCGCCGCTCTGGGGCCGGGCACCAAGTGCGCCGGCGTGGACTACCCCCGACTGGCGGAGGGTGGACAGGACTTCGTCCTGTACCACCGCACGCTGCCGTGGGACCACGCGCCGGGCGCCCTCCTCCTCACCGAAGCGGCCGGCGTCGTACGACGTCACGACCGCAGCCCCTACCGGCCCGACGACGCCAGGAGCGGGTTGCTCGCCGCCGCCGATCCGCGCTGCTGGCGGACGGTGCGCTCGATCCTGGCTGCCCGCGCCTGAGCGGCGTACCTCACTCATCCATTCGCAGCGATGGCAGGAGCCCCTCACCGCGGCCGTCGCCCCCGGCCCGGTGACGAAAAAGACCCGCAGCCTCAAACCGGCAGAAACAGGGAATCAACCAAGGAGCACGTCCGTACGGCGGGCCGCCGGCGTCCCCGCTCGAGCCCGGGACGGCCGGCAGACTGGTCAAAAGGAGCCGGAGTCATGACGACGAACGACAACCGCACCATCACCGCGGACAGCGAGGCTCCCGCGCACCGGGAACACGACGACCAGTCCTGGCAGGCGTCGGACGCCGCGCAGTACCACGCCGCCCAGGCCGCCCTGGAAGCAGTCCGTCCGCCGGCGCCGGCAGCCGCGGAGCGGGCGCTGAAGCAGGAACTCAACCAGCTCTGGCACCTCCACGAGACCCGCCCGGTGATCGGCCTCGCCCGCAGTATTGTCATGACCCTGGGAGGCTGCACCCACGAGGAGGCGTTCCAGGTCCTGGTGGACGTCTCACGGCACACCAACATCGAGCTCCGCGAGATCGCCCAGCGCCTCGTGGACAGCGTCGATGGCCCGCCCCCCAGCGGACCGCTGCGTACGGCCCTGCACAACGCCTTCGAACGGCTCCGCTCCACCACCACCAACACCGCCTGACACGACCAGTGGGTGCCCGCCTGCCGTCTGCGGACGTCAGGCGGGCCTACGCTTCAAGATCTCTGGATGACGGAGGGCGACGATGGAACGAACTCTTCCCCTGGTGGGCCGCACCGCGGTGGTCACCGGCGCCGCCCGGGGCCTCGGGGAAGGAATGGCGCGCGCTCTCGTGCGGCGCGGAGCCGATGTGGCCCTGCTCGGTCACGAGGAATCCGAACTCGCCCGGGTCGCGGCTTCGCTCCCCCCGGGCAGAGCCGCTCACTGGCAGGTCGACGTGACCGACGAGGCCGCGATGGCGCGTACCGCCTCCGAGGTGGAGCAGCGCTTCGGGCCGCCGTCCGTGCTGGTGGCCAATGCCGGTGTGTCCTCGGGCGGCCTGTTCCTCGACGACGACCCGGCGACCTGGCGTCGCGTCGTGGACGTCAACCTGATCGGCAGCGCGGTCACCGCCCGGGTCTTCCTGCCCGGCCTTCTGCTGACGCGCGGCTACTACCTCCAGGTCGCCTCGCTCGCGGCCATCGCCCCGGCTCCGCTCATGTCGGCGTACTGCGCCTCCAAGTCGGGTGTGGAGGCCTTCGCCCACTGTGTACGTGCCGAGTTGGCGCACCGCGGCGTGGCCGTGGGCGTCGCGTACCTCAGCTGGACCGACACGGACATGATCCGGGGCGCCCAGCACCACGACTCCTTGCGTGCACTGCGCGCCCGCATGCCCTGGCCCGCCGACCGGACTTACGCTCCGCAGCCGGTGGTCGATCGCCTCGTCCGGGGTATCGAGCGACGTTCTCCCGCCATCTACGCCCAGCCGTGGCTGCGCGCCGCACAAGCCGCGCGCGCCTGCCTGCCGGCCGTCGTCACCCACCGCTCCCGGCGCGAGCTCGGCCGGCTTGCGGGCCGCGCCGACCTCTCGGCGACCGGCCTGCTCGGGGCGGGCGGAGAGGCCGACGCCGAGGCTGCCGGCCTGAGATGACGGAAGGTCCCAGTTGTCTCAGTTGTCTCAGTCCACGCGTTCACCGCTCCGGTGGCGGCGGCCGAGAGCCCGTTGCGTACGGCTGAGTACGCCGCCCAGGGAGCGGCTGCGCAGCGCCGCCCGGGCCGCGTTCGCTCCCGGAGCGCCGTGGACGCCGCCGCCCGGGTGCGCGCCGGCCGAGGCGAGGTAGAGCCCCTTGACGGGCGTTTCCGGGCGGCCTGTGCCAGGGACCGGGCGGAAGACGAGCTGCTGGTGCACGGCGGTCGTGCCGCCGTTGATCGCGCCCCCGTGGAGGTTCGCGTCCATCGATTGCAATGTCGCAGGGGCGAGGATACGGCGGGCCAGGATCCGGGAGCGGAAGCCCGGCGCGTACCGCTCGACCCGGGCCTCGACGCGGTCCGCCATCGCTTCCTGCTCGCGCTCGTCCCAGGCGCCCGTAAGGCCGTCGTCGCCCGCGTCACCCTTGATCGCGTGCGGGACGTGGGTGTACGCCCAGGCCGATTCGGTACCCGCCGGTGAGCGGGAGGGGTCGGCGGTGGTCATCTGGCCGAACAGCGCGAAGGGCCGGTCGGGAACCTGCCCCATCGTGACCTGTGCGGCGAAGCGTGTCAGGTCGTCGACCCCGTCGGCCAGGTGGACCGTGCCCGCCGTCGAGGCTTCGGCCGCGGTCCACGGAACCCGGCCGTCCAGAGCCCAGTCGACCTTGAACGTGGCGAAGTCCCACTGGAAGCCGCGTAGGTCCCGCAGGAAGCGGCCGGGCAGATGCCGTACGTCGACGAGTCCGCCGTAGAGGTCGGGCACGGCCACGTCCGCCAGCACGGCCCGGCCCGCCGGCACCGTTTCGCCGCCCGCGGTGCGCACGGCCACCGCCCGCTCCGCCCGCACGACGATCTCGTCCACACGTTTTCCGCAGCGCACAGCGCCCCCGCGCCGTTCCAGCCGCCGTACGAGCGCCGCGGTGAGCGCGCCCGCGCCGCCGACCGGCACGGGAAATCCGTACCTCTGGCCGAGCATGGACAGGAGCCAGCCGAAGCCGCCGCTGCCCGCCGCTTCCGGGGCGAGGTCCGCGTGCAGGGCGTTGCCCGCGAGCAGCAGCCTGCCGCCCTCCCCACGGAACTCCTCTTCGCCCAGGCGGCGTACCGGCAGCAGCATCGTCCGGGCAAGACGCAGTCCGCCCGCGCCGCGCAGCCGGGCCGCGAGCCGGGCGGCGGAGCGTACGGGCGGGAAGGGGGTGAAGAGGGAGCCGAGGATGTCCTGGCCGAGCCGGTCCCAGGTCCCGCACAGAGCGTGCCAGGCCGCGCCGTCGCCGGCGGCGAAGCGGTCCAGGCCGGCGGCGGTGTCGGCGGCGCGGCGTTCCAAGACCGCGCACCGGCCGTCGGACAGGGGGTGCGCCAGCACGCTGGGGGCGTGGCTCCAGCGCAGCCCGTGTTCGTGGAGGCCGAGGCGGGCCAGCACGGGGGACGCGGCGGCCAGCGGGTAGAAGGCGCTGAAGAGATCGCTGACGTAATCGGGGTGTACGCCCCGGTCACTGCGGACCGCGCCGCCGGGCTCGGGCTGGGCTTCGAGGACTTCCACGCTCCAGCCCGCGTCGGCCAGCACGTTCGCGGCGACGAGCCCGTTGGGGCCCGCGCCGATCACTACGGCGTCCGGCATCGCTGCCTCCTGTCCACCCTCGCCACCCCGGCCGCCCCGCCCACCCCGGCCACACGATTCAGGGCTGTGCGCCGGCGGCGGCGTGCCGCGAACCGCGCTCGACGACCTTGGCGAGCCTGCCCAGCATGCTGCGGTGGCGCAGTTGCAGTACGGCGTCGAGTGCCACGTTGTGCAGTGCGCCGCCCACTCCGCGCAGGGGATGCTCGTCGAGGATGACCAGCGCGTGGTCCCCCCAGGGGCGGACCTCGATGGCGATCCTGGCCGTACCGAGCGGGCCGCTGTCGACCTCCAGTTCGAGCTCGCGCGGCGGTTCGCTCCGGCGGACGATCGTCTCGCCCGTCAGCGTCCGCGGCCCGAGCCGCACCGTGTAGTCGATCGTCGCGCCGACCTCCGGCCAATGACCTTTGCCGGGCTGTGAGTCAGAGGTCCCGACGACCCAGTCGCTGTACCGCGACCCGTCCGCCAGAACCTCCCACACCGCCTCGGGCGCACTGCGGATCAGCTGATGCCGTACGGCCATGGGTCCTCCAACGCCTCGACAGAAACGATCGCCGGCCCCCCGAGTGCCCAGCCTAGGGCGCGCAACCCTCATCGACCTCTCGGAGACCGCATACGGTCCTCGGTACGGACGTACGTGACGCGATGATCACCGCCGGGTGCGTCAGCCCACGATTTCTTCGCGCGACAGCGCCGACAGCGCCCGCACCGCGCGAAGAAAGCCCCGCCGGTCCGCCGGCGGCAGCATGGCGAGCAGACGGTCCTCGTTCGCCTGAATGCCGGCTTGGGCCGATCTGCGTACCTTGCGGCCGTCCTCGGTGATCGAGAGCAGCCGGGCGCGGCGATCGGCGGGGTCGGGCGTACGGGAGATCAGGCCGGATTCCTGGAGTTGGTCCAAGGTGGCGATGATCCGCGTCTTGTCGGTGCCGATCGCCTCCGCGAGCGCGGCCTGGGTACGCACCGGGCCGTCATCGAGGGCGCTGAGTACGACGTAGCCCCACATGGAGAGGTCATGCGCGGCCAGTACGGGCAGCTCAGCGGCGATGAGCGAGCGCACGAGCGGCTGCAGCACGGCGGCGAGGTCGCGGCGTTCACCGCCTTGGACTGTCATGCGCTCACGATACCGATCGCTGCCGCGTCAGCCCCGGCTCCCCTCCAGGTAGTGGAAGCCCGGCCGGGGATGCATGAGGAAGTCGTGGTGCGAGATGTTCCACGCGTACGCGCCGGCGAGCGAGAAGGCCACCCGGTCGCCCGCCCGCAGCCCCGCCGCCGGGACCCGCCGTGCCAGCACGTCCTTCGGCGTACACAGCTGGCCGGTGAGAGTGACCAGGTCCTGACGGGCCTGCGAGCGCGGCCAGGGGTGGGGCCAGTCGTCCACCGGCAGTATGGAACACGGCTGGTCGTGCCCCTTCGTCGCCGGGGTGCGCAGATGGTGCGTACCGCCGCGGACGACCGCGAACTCCTCCCCCCGGCTGTGCTTCACGTCCAGCACCTCGGTGGCGTACCAGCCGCAGTACGCGGTGAGTGCGCGCCCCGGCTCGATACGGATCGTCAGGTCGGGGTGGCGGTGGGCCAGTTCGCCGAGTCCCTTGCCGTACGCCGCCCAGTCGAAGCGGCGCTCCGGCTCGGTGTAGTCCACCGTCATGCCGCCGCCGACGTTCACCTCGGACAGGCGCAGTCCGTGCCGGTCGGCCAGGGCGACCGCCCAGCCCACCACGGACTCCGCCACCGCCAGCTGCTCCCCCGCTTCCAGGCCGCTGGCGAGGTGGGCGTGTACGCCGACCAGCTCCAGCTGTGGGTACGTGCCGTTGGTGAGCAGTCGCACCGTCGCGTCGGCCTCCGCCGGGTCGAGGCCGAACGGCGTCGGGCGGCCGCCCATCGCCAGCGAGCTGTTCTCCAGCGAGCCTTCCCGCAGCGGCAGATTGAAGCGCAGCAGCACTGCCACCCGCTCGCCCGGGATCGTACGCGTGGTCAGTTCGGCCAGCATCCGCAGCTCGTAGGCACTCTCCACGTGGAAGCGGCGTACGCCCAGCTCCAGCGCGGTCGTGATCTCCGCAGGGGTCTTGCCGGGGCCGCCAAAGGCGAGCGGGTGTCCGGGAACGGCCCGGCGGACGTGGGCGAGTTCGCCTCCGGAGGAGACCTCGTAGCCGTCCACGTACGGGGCGAGCGCGGTCAGGATTTCCGGGTCCGGGTTGGCCTTGGCGGCGTAGTACAGCTCGACGCGTCCGGGCAGGGCGGCCCGTACCGCCTCGGCGTGCTCGCGCAGCGCCGCCACGTCGTAGATGTAGGCGGGCAGTTCGGCGGCGGGAAGAGAAAGGGCGCGGTCGCGCACCGCGGCAGTGGGGTTCGTCATCGGGCGCTCCAGGGGGTGTCGGTGCCGGTCGCCCCGGACAGGACGTCCTCGGCGAGCGGCGAGGGGAGCCGTACGTAACCGGCCTCACGGTCGGCCCTGCGCTCCCAGCGGGTGAGCAGGTTGGCCTTGGCGGGCAGCGGTACGCCGGCGAGCAGGGCGGCGAGTCGCGGCGGGCAGCCGAAGCGGTCGGCGTAGTTCTGGAGCGTGGCGCGGACCTTGGCCCACAGGGCGGGCTCGGTCTCCGGGTGCAGGTCGGCCAGGGCGGCGAGCATCTCGGCGACGTGGTTGACCAGCAGGCAGTACACCACCCGGTCCCAGCCGCGCTCCGCGTCGTACGTCATGGGACCGGCGACCTCGGCCGGGAGCGCCGCCAGCGCGTCCGCGTGGTGCTCGGGGACGAGTTTCGTGCCCTCCAGGTCGCGAAAGAGCACCTGGGCGGGGATGCCGAAGTCGTCGACGCAGACGACGACGTTCTGGAGGTGCGGCTCCAGCACCAGACCGTGGTCGAAGTAGGCGGCGAGGACGGGTGGGAGGAGCAGTTCCAGATACGCCTCCCACCAGTCCAGCGCGACCTGCGGGCCGGCCCCGTCGATGAGGTGGGAAATGTGCCCGGGCCCCGTCGGGTACTCGTCGGCGACGGCTGCGGCGAGCAGCGCCGTGGTGCCGGGCAGCTGGCGCCGGGCCAGGCCCTCGCGGACGATCACGCCGAAGCCTTCGAGCAGGTCGAGGTGCGGTACGCCGTCGGGGCCGGGGAGGGCGAGACTGCGGTAGGCGGGCTCGCGGAGCACGGCACTGCCGGGGAACCGCACCGCCAGGTCGGTCAGGGCCGGGCGCAGCAGGCGGGTCAGGGCGACGGCGCCCGCCAACTCGTAACTGGCGTTTTTACGTACGCAGTTGGTGATGCGGATGTTCAGGCTGAACTTCAGGAACGTCTCGCCGTCGTACAGCGTGCGCACGGACGCGGTGGCGGCGAACGGCGTGCGGCCCTCGCCGAGGTCGATGACGTCGCCGCGCGCCAGCGCCTCGCGGAGCGCGGGGTGCTCGCGCAGCAGCTCGTACTGCCAGGGGTGCGCCAGCAGCAGCCGGTAGCCGGTGGGCACAACCGGCCCATCGCCATAGTCCAGCCGGTCAAGGGGATGGGCCCCGCCCGGCTCGGCGCTCTCCTCGGCGATCAGCTCCTCACGTACGGCGAGATGGCGCAGCGGGAAGGACGCCGCCGCCTCGGGGGCGTACGACGACCAGGCGTCCCGGTCGCCGGTGCGGGCCTTCGGGGTGGGGTGGAAGCGGTGGCCGAGAGCGAGGGACTGCTCGGAGGCCAGGTACGAGAGGTGGCGGTCGGCGGCCGCCGGGCGGGGACCGGCCGCGAGCGCGGCGCGTACGCCCTGGTGGCTTGAGGTGATCTGCTCCAGGAACTCCTCGTTGCGTACGCCCGTACGGAGCGAGAGTTCGGCTTGCGCGTAGCCGGCGAGCCGGCGCCAGCCGACCTCCGCCCAGGTGCCGCCGTCACGCTGCTCGGTCACCGGCCCGGTGAAGCGGTGCGCGCCCAGCAGCGAGGTGCGGCGCAGCGCGACGCGCAGGAGTACGCCGCATCGGGGTAGCCGCAGCAGCAGCCGGCCGTCGGCGACGGCGGTCTGGTGCTCGGGGCCCGAGACCTCGCGCAGCAGACAGTTCAGGAGGGTGTGTGCCACGGCCTCGTCGGCGGTGGGCAGACCGCGCGGGGCGGACGAATGGCGGGGGGCGGCGCCGGTCGGCAGTGTCATCAACGGCTCCTGCGAGGGTGGAACGAACGGCGGATCATAGCGCGGAGGGCGACCAGGAGGGCCGCGGTCACAGCGTCGGCTGTGCCGGTCGGTACGTGCGCGCCGGGCCCGAACCGCTTGTTGCCGACCGCGGCCGGCGGACCGGCCCGGCGGACGGCCGCGTCGCCGGACTCCGGCAGGATCCGGGTGAGGTACGGCGGCAGTCCCAGGGCGGCGAAGGGCGCCACGAAGCAGGAGCCCGCGACGGCGTGCACCTGGCGGCGGCCGAGGGCGGGACCGGCGGCCGCGGGGCACTCAGCGACTGCGACTGCGACTGCGGAACCGCGGGTCGTGGCCGGTGCCGACGTGCTCATCGCGCGTCCTCCCCCGCCCGCCGGAGGTAGTTGGGTCCGTCGGTGTAGTGCTTGTTGATGTCGGCGGCGCCCGAACGCTCCTTGCTGAGCAAGGTGCCCGCGGTCACCATCGACTTGACCGGGAGGCTCGGCGCGTCCAGTACGTGGGCGCGCAGCACCGCTCCGGGCTCACCGGGCGCCGTACCGAGCCGTTCTACGGCCTCGGCGAGCCGGTCGCGTACGAGCCTCAGCAGCGTGTCGAGCGGCGCCCGGCCGTGCCGGGCGAGCCCGAAGGCGTACGCGCCCGCGCAGAGGTGGACCGTGATGGTGGTGAACAGGTCGGTGAGCTGCCGGTCGTCGTCCGTGAAGATCCGCTGGTCGGCGAAGTCGGACGGGGCGGGGGCGTCGGCGCCGAGGGTCTGGCGCAGCCGGGCGGTGTGGAGGCGCGGCCCGTCGTTGTCCTTCAGCAGGAGCCGCAGCCGGGTCGGCCCGCCCTCGGAGTCCAGCACCAGGGAGATGTTCTGCTGGTGGGACTCCAGCGCGACGCCGTACCCGAACAGCGTGGTCTGCCAGTCGAAGAGGAGGGTGAGACAGGCGTCGAGCATCGCGACGGTGTCACCGCCGTAGAACCGGTCCGCCAGGTGGTCGATCACGAGCCGGCCGTCGGGTGCCTCGCTGAGCAGAGCCGCCATGGGGACGACGGCCGACGAGTCGAGCCCCGCCGGGTAGCGGCGGCACAGTACGGCGAGGAGCTCATGCCCGGCGTGGGCGTACGTCGCCTCGTCGGCATGCAGGACCGTATCCGCGAACCGCTCCTCGCGGGCGATGACACACTCCAGCAGCCGCTGCCCCGCCGCGCCGTCGACGAGCGTGCCGGGCTTGATGGTGCGGCGGTTGCGCAGTCCCAGGGACGCCGTGGCGAGCGGCACCTTGAGGTGGAGCGCGCGGTCCGCCGCGAGTGCGACCGTACGCATCGACAGGGTCGGTACGGCTTCGAGGTACGGCCGGTCGGCCAGGACCGTACGGTCCGTGAGCCCGCTCTCGCGCAGGGCTTCGCGCAGTGGCGCGCCGATCGACAGCGGGTGGACGGGGAGGGCGAGATGGCTGCGGTCGAGCTCGGGCAGGCCCAGGATCGCGGGGGTGGGCCAGCAGACGGGCAGGGACGAGGGGCCGCCCGGTAGAGTCACCGCGTCCTGCGGTACGGCGATCCAGCGCAGCGCGAAGCGCGGGTGGAACTCCGGTGCGTACGCACGGAGTTGGCCCCGTCCGAGGCCGGAACGGCCGCGTGCGGTCGGGTAGACGGGGTGGTCGAGATGGGCGGCGAGGGTGTCGTGGGCCAGGCCGCCGGCCGGGCCGGTCCAGTCGGCGGGTGTGGCGCCGTACCGGGCGGTGAGGGCTTCGGTGACCTCTTCCCGGGCTTCGGTGTGCAGACGGACGGTGTCGAGGGTCTGCCGGCATTCCCCGGCGAAGTCGTCGAATCCGCCCCGGTCGGCGGGGGCGGCGAGAGCGCGCAGCGCCGTGACGACCTCGGCGAGGGTGGTCAGTCCTGCCCCGTCGGACTCCCGGCGCAGCAACGGCAGACGGGCGGCGTCGGCGCACTGGAAGCCGTCATCGGCGACCGGGAGCAGCAGGGCGTCCCCGTCACCGAGGGCAAGCCGCAGCCAGCGGCCGTCGGGCAGCCGCACGGGTGTGCTGCGCGTCCGCAGGCCGGCGACGTCCTCGCGCAGCAGCGCGCTGAGGACCCGCAGCAGCAGTCCGGCCTCGGCGGTGTCGGGCTTCGTGGCAGCGGTCACGGCGTGAACTCCCATCGTTGCTCGGCGAGGAAGCCGGTCACCGCCCGGTCGACGGCCTCCTGGTCGGTCCCGATGGCACGCAGCACGCCGACGAAGTCACGGTTGGTGTGGTGGATTTCGTGCCGCTCGCCGATCTCGCGCAGCGGGCGGTAGGTCAGCCGTACGCCGTCCACGGTCAGGTCGGCGGCCGTCGGGGCGGCGGTGAGTGTTCCTGCCCTCTCGGCGCACGGGTAGTCCAGGCGGGCCCGCCCGTCGGATCGTGCCCCGAGGTCGGCGGGGAGCGGCTCGCCCAGGTGCGTACGCAGGATGTGCTCGAACAGCGGGATGCCGAGCAGCTCTTGCAGCAGCAGGTCGCACTGGTCGCCGATCGCCCGGTAGTTCACCTCGATGATCCGCGCGCGGCCCTCGTGCACCACGAACTCGGTGTGGCAGGCACCGAATCCCACGCCCAGCGCGTCGAGCCGGCTGAGCACCTGGGCGACGACGGACCCGGGGTGCTCGGGAACGTACGTCAGACGCGTCTCGATGAAGTACGGCGGCGGGGAGAGCTCGGTGTGGAAGCCCCCCAGCACATGACGCCGCCGGCCGTCGCCGAGCGTCTCCAGCGTGTACAGCTCGCCGGCCAGGTACTCCTCGACGACGAGGGCCGCTTCAGGCCGCCGTGCCTGGATCTCCTCGCAGCGCAGCACCAGTTCGTCGTCCGTGCCGGCCAGCACGACGTCCTCGCTGGCCACGCCTTCGCGCGGTTTGACCACGCAGGGGTACGGAACGGGGCGGGCCAGCAGCTCCGCAGGGTTCTGCCCCGCCGCGAGTTCGGCCGACCACACGGCGTCGGCCCCGGCGGCGGCGAGGTGCCTGCGCATCTCGGCCTTGTCCTTGGTGCGCAGGGTCGCCCGCCAGTCCTTGCCGGGGAGGCCGAAGTACGCGGCGGCCAGCGCGGCCTGGGTCTGGAGGTGGTCGCTGTTGGTGAAGACCGCGTCGGCCGGGTGGTGGGTGGCGATCCGGGTGATGACGGCGCGGTAGTCGCGTACGTCGCACTCGAGGATCTCGATGTCCGGAGCGCGGCGCCGGTGGGGTTCGGGCTGGTCGGTGAGCAGGGTGATGTCGATGCCGAGCCGGCGGGCGGCGGGGAGGAAGCCCTCGGTGACGGAGTCGGTCGGGTTGAGGGCGAGCAGGTACATCCGCATGGGGGGGAGCCCCTTCCGGGCGGTGGGGACGGGGCGAAACGGTGACGCCGGGCGGGGGCGGACCCGGCCTGCGGCCAGACCCCGACACGGGTTACTTCTTGGGGAGTTCCACGCCGGTGGCCTTGGCCACGTCGCTGAGCATGCGCTCGTCGGCCTGAACGCCGATGCCGGACATCCAGGCCACCGCCGAGGTCCAGGACAGCAGGCCGGTGACCACGAGCGCGTCACTGCCCCCGCCGTCACCGAACAGCGCGTCCGCGACGGTGGACATCGGCACCGGCCGCGAACCCATGGCAAGGCTCAGCGCCGCGCACAGCGCCGGCGCGCACGCGCCGACGACAAACAGCGGAACCCGCCGGGCGGTTGTGGGGGCACGAGCACCCGTCGGGGTCCCCGGCTCGATCTTGAACACGAGGCGAAAGGTTAGGTTAGGTCTACCTAAGCCTGTCAACTCGCGGGGCGAACTTCTCGCCATGTGACCCATCTCCTGATCACGGTGGCGCTCGCATGGGACTAAGGTGAGCCTCACCTTATCTAGCGATGTTGGAGGGGAGTTGATGATGCCTGCCCCGGCACCTACCGCACCCACCCCCGCGGCGAGTTGGCCCGTACCTCTGGCTGAGACGTATCAACGCCTCACCCGCATCTGCGCGTCGCTCGACGCGGAAGTCGCACCGTCGGCAGATCCGGCCGACGGATGGACCGACGGCGCGCACCTGGTGGCCGGCCCCGGGCAGCTCGACGAATTCGTCGGCTCCGAATCCCTGCGTATCCAAGCCGCGCACGGCCACACTGCCCGCCCGGACGTCGCCGCCTCCAGGGCGCTGCACCATTACCTGTGGTCGGTCTGTCTGCTGATGAGCGGCCCCTGGTACCTGGAGCGGCGGGTGCCTCATCTGCGGCCGCAGGACGTGCACATCGAGCGCCGCAGTGGAGACTTCGCCGTCGTTCCCGGCGCCTTCACATGCCTGCCCGACGATCCCGCGGCCGCGGCCCCCGGCGTGCGGGTCGTACCCGACGAGGAGACACTGCGCGGCGAGCTCCGGAGCGTCGTGGTTGAGCACGTACGCCCATTGCTGACCGCTCTGGCACCTCAACTGCGGCGGCGGCCCCGGGTGTTGTGGGGCATGACAGGAGACGATCTGATCTCCGGAATCTGGTATCTCGGCCGTACGCTCGGCGAGGAGGACCGGTCGGTCCGCGCCGCCACCGAACTGCTCCCCGGCCCGGTCGCACCGTTCCCCGGCGGCGCCGACTTCCGCCGGCTGCGCGACGGCGCCGGGCTGCCGCATACGACCCGCACCCGGCTCGGCTGCTGCCTCTACTACACGATCCGTCCCGACAACGCGTGCCTGACCTGCCCCCGCGTCTGCGACAGCGAGCGTACCCAGAGGCTCACCACGCCGCGCTGAGTCACAGCCGCGTCTCCGGCCCCCAGTACTCCGGGCCTCCGCCCCGCCAATCGATCAACGGGGACACCACGACTTCGGTGTCCTCCATGTCCAGCCCGGCACGGCTCAGGAACTCGACCAGGTCAGGAAGGCCGGACGCGAGGCCGAGGTCCTCACCGCGCACGGTCACGCGGCGGCCCCCCTGACCGAGCGGCGGGTGAACGATCACAGGCAGGTGTCCGGACATGGAACCAGCGTCCCCCCGGAACGCCCGTGACGCATCCGCATACATCCGGACGGGCTACGGACGCACCCGGCCGGCGCGGGGCAACTTCGGCCCGCGAACGTCTCCACCGTAGCCAAACACACATACCCCCCAGGGGTGTGTTATGGTCCACTCCATAGATACCCCCTGGGGGTATGGAGTTAAATCCGGAGGAGGGGAAGGGTCATGTCAAACGTCAATCCCAAGCGCTGGTGGGCGCTCGCCGTGCTCGCCACCGCGCAGTTCATGGTGATCATGGACACGTCCATCATCGGGGTGGCGCTCCCCGAAATGCAGAAGGACCTGGGCTTCTCCCAGGGCGAGTTGCAGTGGGTCTTCAACGCCTACGTCATCGCCTTCGGCGGGCTGCTGCTGCTCGGCGGCAGGCTCTCCGACCTGCTCGGCGCCCGCAAGGTCTTCGTCACCGGCTGGGCCATCATGATCGCGGGCTCGGTCGTCGCCGCGGGCGCCACCACCGCCTGGGCCGAAGTCGCCGGCCGCGGTGTGCAGGGCGTCGGCGGCGCGCTGATCACGCCGTCCGCCATGACTCTGCTGATGATGCTCTTCGGCCACAACCCGAAGGAACTCGGCAAGGCCATGGCCTTCTACGGGGCCGCGGCTCCCGCCGGCGGCACGGCCGGCGTCTTCCTCGGCGGCGTGTTCACCGAGTGGCTGAGCTGGCCGTGGGTCTTCATCATCTACATCCCGATCGGTATCGCCACGCTCGCCGCCAGCAAGCTGCTGCCCGCCGTCGCGAGCCGCCGCGGTTCCGTGGATGTCACCGGCGCCGTCGCCGTCACCGCAGGTCTCGCGCTCGCCGTCTTCGCCGTCGTACGGGCCCCCGAGACCGGCTGGGGCTCCACGGGAACCGTGCTCCAACTGGTCGGCGCCGCCGCCCTGCTGCTGCTCTTCCTCATCATCCAGAAGTCCGTCCGCGAGCCGTTGATGCCGCTCAGTGTGTGGCGCGTGCCGCGGCTCGGCTCGGCCAACCTGGCCATGATGCTGCTGGGCGCCGCCTGGATCCCCATGTGGTACTTCCTCAACCTCTACCTCCAGCAGGTCCTCGGATACGGGGCCTTCGCGAGCGGCGCCGCGCTGCTGCCGATGACCGTGCTCCTGATGATCTTCATGACGATGATCACCGCGCGGCTGATGGTGAAGTTCGGCTCCAAGCCGCTGATCGCGGGCGGACTGCTGGTTCTCGCGGCCGGTCTGCTGTGGCTGTCGGCCGTCGAACCGACCGGCAGCTTCCTGATCGACGTACTGCCCGCGTCGCTGGTCGCCGCGCTCGGCATGTCGCTCGCCTACATCCCCGTCATGATGACCGCGATGTCCGGCGCCCCGCAGGAGCAGGCGGGACTCGCCTCCGGCATCGTCAACACCACCTACCAGGTGGGCTCGGCACTCGGCCTGGCCGCCCTGACCGCACTCGCCACCTCACAGGGCGCCGGCGAACTCGGCAACCTGCCGGCCCTGACCGACGGGTTCAGCTCCGCCTTCACCGGCGCGGCGGCTGTCGCCGCACTCGGCGGAGTAATCACCCTGCTCGTGATGCGCGGCGACAAGCCGTCCACCACGGCCGGCTCGCAGCAGTCCGCCGCGCAGGGCGAGCAGGTCGGCGTATAACCGATGGGCTGTCGCGCAGCCACACAGCGAAAACCGTCGCCCACGGGGGGTCGCCCGATGTCTCTCCAGCAGACGTCGGGCGACCCCGTCCCGTTCCCGGACCCGACGGGTACGGGTTGCTCACTGGCGGGGCGGCCTCAGCCCGTTGAGGAGCGCGCGCAACACCGCGAGACGGTGGGCACGAAGGCGGTCGGCGGACCGCGAGCCGGTCGATGGCCCGAGTGCCTTACGAGCCGCGTAGGCGGCGAGCAGTGCGAGCATCAGCCGGACCACAGCGCTGCTGACGGCCACAGAGGCCAGCAACCACGCGGCAGCGCCCATGGTGATGGTGAGCATCAGTGGTCACCCCTTCGGGAGTCGGGAGACCCCCGGTGTAGCGCGGGCGCTCGGGGATCCGCTGCCTCGCAGCCGCGCGGTACCGGTCGGCTTGCCCAACCTCCACGCAGCCGCGCCCCTGTCGGCCGGTCGCAGACCACGCAATGATTTGCGGCCATGGTGAACAAGCCGCGAGGTCCCAGAGGCAGGTCCTGGAAGCGGGAACTGCCCTTCCCCTACGACCAGGATCTGTCCGGGGTGCTGCGCCATCTCAACCGCCGCACCCGCACCTTCCGAACCCGGCTCTCGAACGACCCGGTCACAGCCTCGTATCTGGCTGCCGGCATGCGGCTGCTCGGACGACATCTCGGCCCCGGAACTCAGGAACGCGCCCATGGCGAGCGCCCGTTCCTGAACTTCCTCTCCCAGCGCGCGGTCGCCGCGGAGGTCGCCGGCAACCCCAGCCCCTTTGCCCGGCACGGCAGCGTGGCGTCGCTGCGCGACCGCTGGAGCGCGCAGTCCGACTTCGTCGCCGACCTGATTCACTTCGCTGTGTGGCGCGACAACTACCGGCCGGGTTACCGCGAACAACGTGCCGCCAACACCAAACGGCTCGTGAGCGGCCCGGACTTCGTGCGCGCCGTACACGAGACCGCCTTCCAGCACACCGCCGAGGGTATTGACATGCCCTCCGTCCGGCTCGGCCTCGCCCTCATGACGGCGGCCGAAGGTGACGAGGAGGTGACGCAAGCCATTTCCGCCATGTACGCCGACTACCTCGGCTCGTGGAAGGAGCTGTACGCCGCCGTCATGAAGCAGCGCGGCCTGCGCCTGCGCCCGGGCCTGACCCTCGACGACCTGGCCAACGCGCTGTCCGCGGCCACCGACGGGATGATCCTGCGGGCCATCGGTGACCCCGGCGCCGGCGTCGTCGACCACGACAACCGCCGCTCCCTCATGGGCACGGTCGCGCTTGCCGTGATCCACGCGTTCCTCGAACCGGACGAGGACGCGAGCGGCCTCACGCTGGAGCAGGCCGTCGCTGCGAAATTCGACGGACGGTCATATTGAGATCGAGGAGGAGTTGGCGCTTCCTCGGTGTCCTGATCGAACACCTCGGGAGCGGTCAGTGCGCACATGCCGGCGCCCAGGCAGCGCTCGCGGTCGACGCTGAGTTCCACCGGCCTACTCCTCGTCCCAGGTGACGGGCAGACGGTGTACCCCGTAGATGTTCATGTCGGTACGCAGCGGCACGTCCTCGGGCGGGACGGCCAGGCGGAGGGTCGGGAACCGGGTGAACAGGGCGGGAAAAGCGACGCGCATCTCGACCCGCGCCAGTTGCTGGCCCAGGCACTGGTGGATGCCGTGCCCGAAGCCCAGATGCCCGATGGCTCTGCGGCGCAGATCCAGGGTGTCGGGGTCGGTGAACCGCTCCGGGTCACGGTTGGCGGTCTCGATCGAGAGGGTGACCGTCTCGCCGGCCTTGATCAGCCGGCCCCCCAGTTCGACGTCCTCCAGCGCTGACTTGGCACCGGTGTGAGCGATGGTCAGGTAGCGCATCAGCTCCTCGACGGCTTGGTCGGCGAGGCCGGGGTCGGCCCGCAGGGCTGCGAGCTGGTCCGGGTTGCTGAGCAGAGCGAAGGTGCCGTGCGCGAGCATGTTCGTGGTGGTGTCCAGCCCGGCGCCCAGCAGGAAGCCGCCGACGCCGGCGAGCTCCTCATCGGTGAGATCGCTGGTGGTGAGGTCGCTGAGCAGGTCGTCGGTGGGCTCGGCGCGCTTGGCCGCCACCAGCTCGTGCAGGTACTCCTGAAGCGCCGTCATGGCGGCGAGCACGTCGTCCTTGGTGGAGCTCTGGTTGGCCAACGTCGCCGTATGACGCTGGAAGACCTCTCGGTCGGCGTACGGCACACCAAGGAGTTCGCAGATCATCAGCGCGGGGACGGGGCGTGCGTACGCCTCCACCAGGTCGACGGTAGGTCCTTGGCGCTCCATGGCGTCGAGGTGCTCGGCGGTGATCTGCTCGACGCGTGCGGTGAGTTCGCGCATCCGCCGGACGGTGAACTTGCCGGTGAGCAGCTTCCGGTAGCGGGTGTGCTCGGGTGCGTCCATCCCGGTGAGGTCGCCGACCGGCGCGGGCGGCAGTTCGCCGACGTCCGCGAACGGGTAGTGCATGAGCTCGTACCGCGAACTGAAGCGGGGGTCGGCGAATATCGCCCGGACCACCGAGTGGCCGGTGGCCAGCCAGCCCACGTGCCCGTCGGGGTAACGCATCCGGGTGAGCGGCTGCTGTTCGCGCAGCTGCGCCAGCTCGGCGGGCGGATCGAAGGGACAGCCCGCGGGACGGGTCACCGGCATGGCGGGTAAGGGAGTCGACGCTTCGTTTCGCATGGGGTCCTCCAGGGCGGTGGCTTGAGGGGTACGGGTTTATCGCTTGGCATCGCGGTTGAAGGCCGACCGTGACCACAGGTAGCCGACCAGGCTGAGACCGAGGCACCAGGCGAGGGCGATCACGCCGTTGTTGCCGATCTCGGTGCCCATCAGCAGCCCGCGCAGCGTCTCGATGACCGGCGTGAAGGGCTGGTACTCGGCGAACCAGCGCAGCCCGGTCGGCATGGACTCCGGCGGGACGATGGCGCTGCCGATGAAGGGGAGGAACGTCAGCGGCATGGGCATGTTGCTGGCGGTCTCGGGGTTCTTGGCCACCAGGCCCATCCCGGCCGCCAGCCAGGTGAGCGCCAGGGTGAGCAGGGCGAGGACGCCGGCGGTCGCGAGCCACTCGACGGGCGTGGCGTTGGGCCTGAAGCCCATGAGCAGCGCGACGCCGATG
The DNA here is from genome assembly GCF_040611155.1 of Streptomyces sp. NPDC002994. NCBI lineage: Bacteria > Bacillati > Actinomycetota > Actinomycetes > Kitasatosporales > Streptomycetaceae > Streptomyces > Streptomyces sp. NPDC002994. The sequence continues at coordinate 316,847 of NZ_JBEXNQ010000003.1, read as the reverse complement.
ACGAGCGCGATGCTGACCATGGTCTGGATCACGCTGCCGACGACATGACCGGTGAGGAACGACGCGCGGGAGATCGCCATCGTACGGAACCGGTTGACGATGCCTTCGGTCATGTCGACGCAGACGCCGACCGCGGTGGCCAGGGCTCCGGAGGTCGCGGCCATCAGGATGATGCCGGGGGCGACGTAGTCGATGTACTCGCCCTCGCCCTTGGGCGACCCGCCGATACCGGTTCCGAGGGCGTTGCCGAAGACGTAGTTGAAGAGGAGGAGCATCATGACGGGCATCGCGACGACCGAGACGGTCATGGACGGGTAGCGCAGCGCGTGCCTGAGGTTGCGCCGTAGCATCGTCGCCGAATCGCGGGCGGCGTAGGACATCGTGCTCGTGCTCATCGGGCGCTCTCCTTCTGGGACTTGACTCTGTCGCCGGGCTGGGGCCGGCCGGTGAGGGCGAGGAAGACGTCGTCGAGATCGGGGGTGTGCACGGTGAGTGCTTCGACGTCGACCGAGGCATTGTCGAGGATGTCGAGGACGGCCCTCAGCGTCGGGACGCTGCCGTCGCTGGGGATCTGCAGGGTGAGCGCTTCACTGTCACGCGCGGTGGAAGCGAAGAGGGCGGCGGCCGATTCGAGTCCACTCGCGTCGGCGAACCCGAGGCGGATGTGGCCTCCGGGGATGAGGCGCTTCAGCTCTTCCGCGGTGCCTTCGGCGACCAGTTTCCCGTGGTCCAGGACGGCGATGCGGTCGGCGAGTTGGTCGGCTTCCTCGAGGTACTGCGTCGTCAGGAAGATCGTGACGCCGTCGTCGGCGACCAGACTGCGGATGATCTCCCACATGGTGCGCCGGCTTCGCGGGTCCAGTCCGGTGGTCGGTTCGTCGAGGAAGATGACGCGCGGGTTGCCGACCAGGGTCATCGCGAGGTCGAGCTTGCGCCGCATACCGCCAGAGAAGGTGACCACGGGCTTCGTGGCCACCTCGGTGAGATCGAAGCGGCTCAGAAGTTCGGCGGTGCGCCGTCGCCCTTCGCGGCGGTGCAGATGGTGCAGGTCCGCCATGAGGAGCAGGTTCTCCTCGGCGGTCAGCAGGTTGTCCACCGCCGAGAACTGGCCCGTGACGCCGATCGCGGCGCGTACGGCATCGGCGTCTTCGGTCACATCGTGGCCCGCGACCCGTGCCTTGCCGGCGCCGGCCGGAATGAGCGTGGACAGAATCTCCACGGTGGTCGTCTTGCCCGCGCCGTTGGGCCCCAGCAGGGCGAAGACCGTGCCCTCGGGGATGCGCAGATCGATGCCGTCGAGCACCACCTTGTCGCCGTACGACTTGGAAAGTCCTTCGGCGGTGATCGCCGGCCTCAGGGCGGTCGCGGAAGACGTGGTCATGGCAGGCATGGTCATGGCAGTCGTGTTCCTTCTGCGGGGTAGGCGGTCAGGAGCGGTGGATCACGATGTCGCCGACACCGGTGCTGGCGCGCACCTCGACGGTCTCGTCGGAGGCCTCGGGGCCCTCGGCCGGACCGAGGGAGTTGCGCAGCTTCCCGACGCCGGTGTTCACGTCGAGCCAGGCGGCGGTGGATTCGCGGATGCCGACCTCGAGATCACCGGCTGCGGCCCGGAGCGTGATCTGACCGCGCGCCACTTCGCCGATCCGGATGCCGCCGTTGGCGGACTTGGCGTCGACTCCGGCGTGCGCGACGCCGACGGAGATACGGCCGTTCGACGAGTTGGCCCGCAGGTCACCGGTGATCTCGTCGACCGTGGTCTCGCCGTTGCCGTTCTTGATCGTCGCCGCGCCGGTGATCCGGCCGATGTCGACCCGGCCCGACCCGAGGATTTCGCCGTCGCCCGTCACCCGGTCCACACGGATGTCACCGTGGCCGGTCTTCAGGTACACGGTTCCTGCCTCGTCGACCTGGATGTCGCCGAGCGAGGTCTTGAGTTCGCAGTCCCCGAGACGGCCTTCACAGGTGAAGTCCGCCATGGGCGAGGTCCCTTGCACGTCCGATCCGGCCGGCAGCTCGATGCTGACGTCGAGCGACCCGCTCTTGCCGAACAGGGAGCGCTTCTTGGGGCCCTTGACCAGCAACTTGCCGCCCGAGCAGGTGACTTTGGTCTGCTGCGCGGCCCGCACGTCGGCGTCGTCGGTCGCGTCGGCCGGCAGCACTTCCACGACCGTGTCCGTGCGCTTGCTCGCGGTGATCCGGGCGGAACCGATGTCGAATTCGAGGGTGACGGAGATCGGTTCGGGAGTGTCGAAAGTAGGCATGGCTGTCCCGTCCTCATGGCTCTGGTGTGTGTTCCCGCCGGTAGAGCGGGTGAAGTACGAAGTGGGCCGCGGTACGTCGCCCTGGTTCTGCTAGCGAACCCAGCCGGTGTAGCCCTGCTTGCCCCGAGGGAGGCTGCGCCCCGAGGGGCGGGGGCGCCCGCCGGGTTCCAGGGCGGTGGCGACGGCCCGTACGAGCCAGGCGTTGACGGAGAGGCCTTCTTGTCCTGCCGCGTCCTCGACCCGGGTCTTGAGGTGGGCGGGGAGGCGGAAGTTGATACGCGCCGTACCGCCCTCGTCGCCATCCGAAGGAGCAGGAGACGCGGGCGCCCGCACCGCACTTGGCGCGCTGTCGTGGTCCTCGGCGTCCTGGTGCTGCGGCTCCTGGGCCGGCGGTGGTGTCACCACGAACTCGGGGTCGAGCCCGCGCAGCCGTACGTCGACCGAACCCGGCGCCAGGTCGCGGGTGACTTCGTCCATGGCGGCGGACAGCGCGTTCAGCAAGGTCAGACGGGCGGCCGACTCCAGGGGCGCGGTGAGCCGCTCGGCCAGGGCGCGGGCTTCGTCTCCGCCGGCGCCCGCGGCGACCGCGAGCTCGTGCCGGAGATTTTCAACGTACGGCGTGAGGTCCATGGTGCCATCATGGCACATCGATGGCGCCACTGCGAGCCCCATGGCGCCACTCGCGCGCCAGAGTGGCGCCCCAACGACGAGTGATGGGCGCCTGGCACCGCGTGCGCGACCGAGTCCCGTGCTCTCTCTCACCCTGCCGACCGGCTGACAAAAGCCGGCCAGCCTCCGCCGACTCGGCCCGAAACGGTTGGATACCTGGCTCCACAACCGCAAAGTCCACAGAGGGCATGCCCGACCCGGTCGTCAGGCTGTGCCGCTTGCGGCAGGATCAGGCGGACCTACGTCGCGCGGAAAGAGACCAATGATCACCGCTACCCAGGGAGTGAAGCTCACATCGCAATGCACGAGCTGCGGCGGCGTGCTGGTCCGCGACGTCGGTCAGTTCATCGACCGGGGACAGCTGCACTGGGGCGTCGAAGGACAATGCCAAGCGTGTCCCGATGCGTGGTGCGAGATGGGCGCAGGCCCGGGTCCCGAGGACATTAGGCAGGCCCTGTTGGTCGAACATGGAGTGACTCGGCTTCGCCTGGCGGACAGGGAGGCCCGCCTCGTCCCTGTGCTGCGAGCTCTGCGCAAGACACATGACCTGTCGCTGGGCGAGGCACGCCTGATGGCTGCCGAACTCAAGGAAGCCGGCTTGGTTGGCACGTCCGTGGAAATGGCGCACCTCGCTGAAGGGCTCCGCACCCAGTCGGTGATCACATCCACCGCCACGTCGCCCATCAGATCCCCTGCACACCAGACCGAGCGGATCACGCGCAAATTCCGTGAGAGCGATCAACCGGGTGCCTCGGCGGACTAGCGTCATCTGGGACCGTGGCGAGGTGTGATGAGCTCGTCGGTGACCTGTTTCCGCACCTCAGCAAGTACAGCGATTCGCCTGGTGGCGAGAACCCGTGAGGCGAGGTGTCTTACCCCGGGTGCGCGGCTGTTGTGCCGTCGCGCTCGCGGGCCGGGCGGGGAGCCGTCCTGCCGCTGCCCCGCACGGACGCGCGAACCTTCCCCTCCCCCGACTCCGGAAGCGAATCCTGCTCACCGCAGCTCAAGGTAACCACCGCCACCAGGCATGACCGGCCTTGATAGAACGGCCTCATGAGTTCGAACGACGACCAGATCGCGCAGGCCGAGTGCCACTTCGGAGTCCGTTTTCCCGAGGATTACCGACACTTCCTGGCCACGGAAGGGAGCATGGGCCGGTTCGTTCCTCCTACGGACGACTTCCTGATGATCAATCCCATTACGGAGCTCATCAAAGTCAACGAGGCTGGCGACTTCCAGGAACGCTTCCCGAGGAGCGTCGTCATCGGTGGGGACGGAAGCCGCGAAATGCTCACCTATGACTTCCGGCAGGAACCCCCGTCTCTGGTCCTACTCGACGTCTCCGCTCAAGACTGGTCGTCCGCCATCCACCAGGCGACTTCGTTCGCTGCCCTGCTCGAGCAGTTCCCCGAAACGGGATGGAAATGGGACGACTTTGAGCCCTCGCCCTCCTGACAGGCGTCCTCACGGACAAACGACAGTCATGACCGACCTACTGCCTCGCTCGGAATCCGGACGTCGGGCTGCGAATGGACGAGTTCGGGAGCCAGGGCGCAGCACGGGTATGTACGAGTCGTGCGGTGGTGGCTCTCGGGACATGGTGCCGACATCACGTCGCGGCACCGTACTGACCGACGCACTCGCCGACATCGCGGAGGCTGCCGAACGCATTTGGCCTGCTCCACAGCGCCGACCCGACCGGACCCAGCTGTCGTAACTGCTGGACAATGCTGTCGCTGAAGTTGAACGAAGTACGCAACGGACCGTGCCGTGGACGGCAACCCGCGCGCCGCTGGACGGCAGTCGTTTCACCCGGGGGCGGCGGCCTGGATACCGCACCGTTCAGGGCCGTACCGGCCCGCTTGGTCCGTGTCGTGGACCCGAACGCGGGACCGGATGGAGCTACCGCTCCGCCATGACGGCGTGTACAGCCCCTGACGCACCGAGCCGTGATCTACAGTGCCCAGCCAGTCGTCGAACGGCAGAGAGGGCATCCTGTGCAGTGGGCGTACATCGGCTCCTTCACCTCGGGGGGCGGCCGCGGCATCACCGTCGCGGCCGTTGACGCGGCGACCGGGGCGCTGACCCCGCGCACGAGTGTCGACGCCGTCGTCAACCCCTCGTGTCTCGCCCTCGCCCGGGACACAGGGGTGCTCTACGCGGTGAGCGACACGGAGCCGGGCGCGGTCGCGGCCTTCCGCACCGGGGTGGACGGGAGCCTCAGCGCGCTCGGCCCGGCGGTGGATGTGGGCGGCCGCGGCCCCACCCATCTCAGCGTGGCCGGCCGCCGGCTCCTCACCGCCAACTACGGCTCGGGCAGCGTCAGTAGCCTCGCCATGGGACCCGATGGGAGCGTTTCGGACGCCCCCGTCGTGCTGGCGCACCACGGCTCGGGTCCCGACGAAGAGCGGCAGAGGGAACCACACGCCCACCAGGTGTTGCCGGATCCCGGCGGGCGATGGGTACTCAGCGTGGACCTGGGCACCGATTCGGTCCGGGTGTGCGCGCTCGACCAGGACACCGGAGAGCTCCGGGTGCGGGCGGAGACGGTTCTCCGTGCCGGGTCGGGGCCGCGTCACCTCGCCTTTCACCCGGACGGCGAGGTCGCGTACGTACTGCATGAGCTGGAACCGCAGATGACGGTCTGTCGTTGGGATCCGGCGTACGGGCGCCTGGAGCCGCTGGCGGAGGTGGCGATCGAGCCCGAAGGTGCGCCTGAGGGAGAGCGGGTCCACCCCTCCGTGGTCTCCGTCTCGCCCGACGGGCGCTTCGTCCGGGCCGCCGTGCGGGGCAGCAACAGGGTGCTCACCTTCTCCCTCGCCGACGGGCCCGAGAAGCCACAGCTCACGAGCGGCGTGGACTGCGGCGGGAGCTGGCCGCGCGACCTGGTGGCCGACCCTTCGGGACGCTGGTTGTACGTCGTCAACGAGTGGTCGGGGGACGTCACCTGGTTCGACGTGGACGCGGAGAGCGGGCAACTGCGCCGCGGCGGCGCGGTGGAGGTTCCGGCCGCCGCTTGCGTGGTCTTCTCCTGACCGGAGACGAGGATGCTCTACATCCCGCGCTCATGGACCGACCGGCCCGACCGCCGCCAGGCGGCGGGGCTCGCGCCCGGCACGGCGTTCGCCATGATGCCGGAACTGGCAGCCCGCATGATCGCCCGGTTCCTGGACGCCGGCCACCGTGCACGATGGGTGGCCGGCGATGAGGTCTACGGTGGCAACCCGAGACTGCGCACCGTCCGGAGGAACGCGGCAGCGGCTACGTACTCGCGGTGGCCCGCACTCACGAAGTCACCACCCATGCAGGGAAGTTCCGCGCAGACTACCTGCCAAAAAAGGGCTCCCCAAGCGCGACTGGCAGCCGCACCACCCGCGAACTCGCCTACTACCGCTGCTACTCGCCCCAGCCGGTGCCGCTGACGACGCTGGTGCGGGTCGCCGGAGAGGAGGGCGCGGAACTCGGCGGCGTCCGACTCGGCCCACGGCCGCAGCCGCCGGGGTTTCAGCGCAGCTTGCTGAAGAACTCCCGGACGTCGCCGACGAGCAGGTCGGGGGCCTCCATGGCGGCGAAGTGGCCGCCGCGGCCGAATTCGGACCAGTGCGCGACAGTGTGTTCGAGCTCGACAGTGCGCCGGATCGACACATCCAGGGGGAACACCGCGACCCCGGTCGGCACACTGGAACGCTCACTCGCGCCCCAGGCTCCGGCATGCGCGGTCTCGTAGTAGCTGTTGGCCGAGGATCCGGCGGTGCCGGTCAGCCAATAGAGCATCACGTTGGTGAGCAACAGATCCCGGTCCACCGCGTCCTCGGGCAGTTCGGCAGCCGGATCGGTCCACTCCTTGAACTTCTCCACGATCCAGGCCAACTGCCCGACCGGGGAATCGTGCAGCCCGTGCGCCAGGGTCTGCGGCCGGCTGATCTGGACCATCGCGTAGCCGGACTGCTCGTTTTTCAGGTACTCCAGGCGCTCCAGCCGTGCCCGCTCGGCCTCGGTCAGCTCCCCCAGCTCGTCCGGGTCGACCTCGGTGAAAGCGGCGAGCCCGTTCGCGTGTACGCCGACCACCTTGTCGGGGTTGAGCCTGCCGAGCCCCGGGGAAATGACCGCGCCGGTGTCGCCGCCCTGCGCGCCGTAGCGGTCGTAACCGAGCCGGTTCATCAGCTCAGCGAACGCCCTGGTCACCCGGTTGGTGTCCCAGCCGGCCTCGCCGGTCGGCCCGGAGAACCCGCTGCCGGGGATCGACGGGATCACCAGGTGGAACGCGTCCGCCGGGTCGCCGCCATGTGCCCCGGGGTCGGTCAGCGGGCCGATGACGTTCAGGAACTCCACGATCGAGCCGGGCCAGCCGTGGGTCATGATCAGCGGTAGCGCGTCCGGCTCGGGCGAGCGCACGTGCAGGAAATGGATGTTCTGCCCATCGATCTCGGTGGTGAACTGCGGGTACGTGTTCTGCTCCCGCTCGTGGACGCGCCAGTCGTAGCCGTCGCGCCAGTACTCGGCCAGCGCCTTGAGGTAACTCACCGGCACCCCGCGGCTCCAGCCGACATCGGGCAGGTCCGCGGCCCACCGGGTCCTGGCGAGACGGTCCCGCAGGTCGTCCAGGTCAGCCTGGGGGATGTCGATGGTGAAGGGCCGGATCTCGCTGTTGATCGCCATGTCGACAACTCTAGGAACCGGTTAGGTCAGGTTCGGTCCTAGCTCGATGGAAGACTTCACACCATGTGGGAAACCTCGGCACGGCTGCTGCGACTGCTTTCGCTCCTGCAGACCCGACGTGACTGGTCCGGCGCCGAACTGGCCGGGCGGCTGGAGATCACTTCGCGCACCGTGCGCCGCGATATCGACCGGCTGCGCGGCCTCGGTTACCCCGTGCTGGCCACCGCGGGCACCGCCGGCTACCGGCTGGGTGCCGGAGCGGACCTGCCGCCGCTGCTGCTCGACGACGACGAAGCCGTCGCGGTCGCGATGGGCCTGCGCACGGCCGCCGGCGGTTCGATCACCGGCATCGAGGAGACTTCAGTGCGGGCCCTGGCCAAGCTCGAACAGGTACTGCCGTCCCGGCTGCGCCACCGGATCAACGCCCTGCAATCGGTGACGGTGCCGATGGCCAACACCGGCCCCACCGTCGACCCGAGCACCCTCACCGCCATCGCCGCCGCCTGCCGCGACTCGCTGCGCCTGCGTTTCGACTACCGCACCCACGACGGAACCAGCAGCATCCGCACGACCGAGCCGCACCGGTTGGTGCACGCGGGGCGGCGCTGGTACCTCGTCGGCTGGGACGTCGACCGCCAGGACTGGCGCACCTACCGCGTAGACCGCGTCCAGCCGCGCACGCCCACCGGCCCCCTGTTCACCCCGCGCACCCCGCCGGACCCCGATATCAGCGGCTACACCTCGCGGGCGATCTCCACGTCGGCCTACCGCTACCAGGCCCGGTTCACCCTGCACGTCAGTGCCGAGACCGCAGCGGAGCGGATCGCCCCCACCACCGGAGCGCTGGAGCCGATCGACGAGCACAGCTGTACGCTGCGGGCCGGGTCCAACTCGCTGGACGAGCTGGCCATCTACGTGACAACCAAAGGGTTCGACTTCCAGGTGCACGAACCACCGGAGCTTGTCGAGCACGTCAGGACGCTGGCAACCCGGCTCGCCGCCGCGACGGACGATCCATCTCCTGGCGTTACGAGCGCTATGCCAGCCACGCGCTCCGCGCTTCAGCCGCCGATGTAGTCGAGGGCCACTCGGGCGAATCCTTCGATATTGCGCGGACAGCGCCACCGCTCCAGCAGTTCCGGGCGGCTCAGAGCGCTCTCCTCGTTCCGGAGGCCGCCGTCCTCGTCCTCGTCCTCGTCATCAAGGTCAAGGTCAAGGTCAAGGTTTCCGAACCTCCCCGTTTCGGGATTGCTCAGAACCTCCAGCGCGCCGGGAAGCCGGTCGAGATACAGGTCCATGTCGTCTTCGAATGGCTCGAAGGGATGCCCTTCGTGCCCGCATACGTGTCCGTCGTGCGCGCGTGCCACCGCTGAGAGCACTTCCCTCACCGGTGCCTCGACACCGGGCCCGGGGCTGCCCCAACCGACGTACGGGGACAGAACGACCAGCCCGAGGGTCCACACGAGGGAGTGGGGGCCTGTCACCTCCGCGCGGAGGTGGCGGACGCACCGGAGGACGGCCTCGTCCTTGTCGCCGAGGTAGTACCCGTGCCGGAGAGAGTCCCAGTCCGCCACCAGGGCATGCCACTCGCCGGGGGTGGCAGGTGGGGCGAAGGAGGTCGGTGAGGTGTTGCTTTCCATGCCCCGTACGACGGCACTGCGAGCGCCCCGGTTCCCCACGCCGACGAGTGGCTGTCGCGATCCAGCACCAACAGATCAAGCTCGTGCGCGCCGTGGTCAGCCACGTTTCGCCTCGAGCGGCATCTGCCCTGCAGAATGGGAGTAAGCGCCAATCCCGGCGTCACATCCGGTCGAGGTGGTTCCCATGTCGGCTCCCCCGTACGGGACAGATCTCGGTCCTCCAGCCCATGTACGTCTGAAGTCTGTCGACGCAGGCCGTGCCGAGCTCTCGCTCAGCGGTGAGGTGACCGGGAATGCCGCCCTGGAGATCGAGGAATGCCTCTCCAGTAAGGCCTTGCGCGGCGTTCGCGAGTGGGTGCTGGATCTCAGCGAGGTCCAGCAGCTGGATGCTGCCTGTGCGTACGCGCTGATGAGGCCGTTGGTCGAGGTCTCACCGCCGCCCGTGGTGAGCGTTCGGGGCGCGCGGAAGCGCGTACGGAGAACTCTGCACGAGACCGGCGCCGAAAAGCTCCTGCATATCGAGGATTGATCTGCGCCGGAGCGGTCAAGGGCCATCCCGAGCAGGGAGGGGTGGCGATGATGCGGCACCCTGTCGCTCCCGCAGACCGGCCGGACGTCCACTGGACACCGTCTACACCGCGGCGGCGACGGCGACCATCGATGAGCGGGGCATCGTCCGCGGGTGGAGCGAGGGCGCCCGGCGCCTGCCTACGATCCGACCTGTCGCCGCTGCACTCTCGCTCGCACCGGCCCCCCCTACCGCTCGGTTTCGCCGGCCGTCGCGCCCCTGGCTAAACGACGGCGCTTGCAGCAGTTGCGCTGTCAGCCGGCCCCGGCAGGGTCAGGTGTGACGTCCAGTTCCGCCCACACCGTGTGCCCGCGGCCGGAATGATCGTCGCCCCAGCGCGAGGCGAGGGTGTCCACGATGAACAGACCGCGCCCGCCGTCCATCAGCGAGCCGGAGGGATGGCGCCAGTGGGCGCGTATGCGGTCGACGTTGATGCCGACGCCGGAGTCGTCGACCTCCAGCCGCACGTACCGTCGGCCATGCTCGTCCAGGACCAGGCACATGCGTGCGCCCCACGGCGACGTGCCGTAACGGACAGCGTTGGACAGCAGCTCCGTCACGATCAGCAGCACGTCTTCGGCGACGCTCTCCAGTCCCCAGCTCGCCAGATGCTGCCTCATCACAGCTCTGGCGCCGCCGGCAGCGCCCTCCGGTGCCGCGGCTTGAATACGGCCGGGTCCGAAGCGGGGCTCAACAGAAACGATGACTCTCACACTCTTTATTCGTCACCTGCGCGCCTTTGGATGGGTCTTCGCATCGCGATGCCGTCGGACGCCCTGTGATCACATCTTGGGCATGAGGACGGTGTCGACGATGTGGACGGTGGCGTTGGCGGTGGGCACGTTGCCGCAGACGACCGCGGCGGAATCGTTGACCTTGTACGACTCACCTGAGCCGGCCATGGTGAGTGTGCTCTTCTCGAGCGTCTGGTAGGTGCCGCTCTCCAGCTGCTCGGGGGCGAGCTTTTCACCCACGACGTGATACGTGAGGATCTTGGTCAGCGTCGCCTTGTCGGCCAGGACCTTGTCCAGGTCCGCCTTGGGGATCTTCGCGAAGGCGTCGTTGGTCGGGGCGAACACGGTGATGTTCTCGGCGTTGTTGAGCGTGTCGACCAGACCGGCCTTCTTCACCGCGGTCACGAGCGTAGAGAGCGCGGGGTTGTTGGACGCCGCGGTGGCCACCGGGTCCTGGGCCATGCCGTCGAAGCTGCCGGCGCCTTCCTTCGGCACCGAAGCGCAGCCGGGGCCGAACGGGCCCGAAGCCTGCGCGTCCTTGCCCGCGTCGCCCTGGGCCGCGCTTTCCTTTGCCGCGGAGGGGCTGGAGCCCTTGTCGCTGTCGCTGCCGCCGTCCATGCCACAGGCCGTGAGGGCGACAGGCAGGGCGGCCGCGGCGAGGACAACGGCAAAGGTGCGACGCGAACGGGTGCTGAACATGAAGAGCTCTCCTTGAGTGCCTAGAGGTACCGGCCGGCGCCGGTGAGTGAGGGCCGCACGTAGGTACGGCCCCGCAGCCCGCTTCTGCTGCTTCGAGGCCGTACCGCTTCCCTCACGCCCTTCATTCGTCACCGGAGCCGATGCGGATTGGTCGTGGAGCGAGCGTGTTTCCGGGGCGCACAATTCGGTCGGCGCACCAGTCCGCAAGGCCTACGGCTACGGATTGCACGGCATGCGCCGCCCTGCACGTGGAGACCCTCCACCGGCAACCAAGAGTTCCGCATCGCAGTGCGTGACGCTCAACGACGTTCCCTCGGTACTGGGCTCAGTCGGCACAGCCGCCGGGAACTACCGAGATCAATCGGCCATACCCGGTCTGACCTGCGGCGACGCCGGCCAGGGTCACAGTTGCCAATCTCACCAGGAGGTACGCGTGAGGATGCTCATCATCACCCGCGAGGTGGTGATCTCGGAGGACCGCCCGGGCCGGGCGGCGGAGATCCCGATCAGCCGGCCGCGGGACTTGTGTTGTGGTCAGCCTCCCCACCTCTCGGCTCAGCCGAGCCGACGGACAGCGAAGCAACGGCCCCGTTGTCATCACCGGCGGGACGTCGACAGTACCGATCTGCCCGAACTTCTCGACGCCGCAGGCGACTCCGCCCGTGTCACGGAGAATCCGTTTCTGGCCGACGCCCGAACCCGCCGGACCCTTCGCACGCACGCCGTACGCCTGGCCAGACCGCCGCCGACACGACCCTCACTCCAGTCCGTGACGACGCCCCGCCCATCGACCACCACGACCGTGGCGTCACTGGTCATCACCGCTCACTCTTCGCCCACCGGTGTCACTATATGTACAAGAAAGATCCCATGAGGGGGCGCCATCAAGCCAGGTCGGTGCTGTCGGCCGAGCGTCTTGCCAGGCCGACAGCCCCGCAGGCGGGGGTGATCGACGACGTGTCATTCCCCAAGTGCGGCACCAGGTCCGTGGGCGTCGCCCATCAGACCGCAGTGCGGTCAGCAAACAGGCCGGCCGTCAAGTCACGGTCGGCGTCCACGCGGCGAACGGCACCGCGTCCTGCCCGCTCGACCGGCCGTCGTATCTGCCCGTACTCCGAGGCAGCGTCGAGGAGCCATTCGGCCAGGTACCCGGCGAAGGACGAGCGCACCAGGACCCAGAATCCCGGCTTGTGTTCGTCCCGTGGGACCAGCACCACCTGCGCGCGGGCCAGCGTGGTCTGCGCGCACCGGCCCGCCCCGAAGGAGCGCGGGTGCAGGTCGAGGGGGCAGCCGTGGGCCAGCAGGTCGTGGGCCGAAGGCCCGGCGACGAGCAGGGTGGTGCGCTGGGCCGATACGTCGACAACAGCGGCCGTGGCGGCGGCGTCATCGACCGCCGCGCGCAACCGCGCCTCGAGTCCGTGCTGTGTCCCGGCCGGGCCGACGATGAGCCACTCGTCGGGACCAAGCCACAGCGCGGCCAGCTCGCCGCCGCGCACGCTGGTGTTCGGCTCGAGCGGCAGCGGGATGCCGAGTGCGAGTTCCACGGCATCCGCTGCTGGGCCCTTGGGGTCGAGGCGCACGTTGAGCTGGGCGAGGAAGGGGAGTTCCGCCAGGCGCACGGCTCCGCCCGAGGCGCGGGTGGCGGCGGCGAACCGGCCGGCGGCGTACGACAGCGGGCTCAACGGGTCGCGGCGTGTTGTGGTTTCAGCCATCGCGGCGTGCCCCCTCGGGGTCGTAGAGAACAGGGCTTGCGACCGTCACGGGCACCATCGTGTCCCCCACCGGCGCGTACAGGCGCTCGCCGATGCGGCCTTGGCCGCCGCGGATCAGGGCGAGCGCGAAGGTCCGCCCGAGGGCGGCACTGCGGTAGCTGGACGTGACGTGTCCGAGCATCGGTACCGGTGGCGCGTGGAGTTGACCGGTGGCGACGACGTGGGTGCCTTCGGGCAGCAGGGTGGCGGGGTCGTCGGGGAGCAGGCCGACGAGGTGTTTGCGGTCGGGCCGGCTGGTGTCGGCCCGGGCGTGCGAGCGCTTGCCGATGAAGTCGGGCTTCTTCTTCGACACCACCCAGCTCATGCCGAGGTCCTGCGGTGTCACCGTGCCGTCGGTGTCCTGGCCGACGATCGGGTAGCCCTTCTCGGCCCGCAGGACGTGCATCGTTTCGGTGCCGTACGGCGTGATGCCGAGGTCGCGGCCCGCCTCGTACAGCGCGTCCCACAGCGCGGGGGCGTCCCACGGCAGGACATTGATCTCGTACGCCAGCTCACCCGAGAAGCTGATCCGGCAGACCCGCGCCGGGATCCCGGCGACGGCCGTATCGCGCCAGGCCATGAACGGGAAGCTGCCCGCGTCCACGGCGAGCTGCGGGGCCAGCCCGCCCAGCACATCGCGGGAGCGGGGCCCGACCAGGGCCACAGTGGCCCACTGTTCGGTGACCGAGGTGCAGTGCACGCGCAGGTCGGGCCATTCCGTCTGGAGCCACTCCTCCATCCAGTCGAGTACCGCGGCGGCGTTGCCCGTTGTGGTGGTGACGAGGAAGCGGTCGGCGGCGAGGCGGATGACGGTGCCGTCGTCGAAGACCATGCCGTCCGGGCGGCACATGACGCCGTAGCGGATCATGCCGACCTTCAGCGTGCTCATCATGTTGGTGTAGAGCCGGTCGAGGAAGACGCCGGCGTCCGGGCCCTGGACGTCGATCTTGCCGAGCGTGGAGGCGTCCATGAACGCGACACCCTCGCGGGCCGCGCGGCACTCGCGGAGTACCGCTGTCTCCATGTCCTCGCCGTCCTGCGGGTAGTACCACGGCCGTTTCCACTGGCCGACGTTCTCGAAGAGGGCGCCGTGGGCGACGTGCCACTCGTGGAGCGCGGTCACCCGTACGGGATCGTGCAGCGCACCTCGGTCGCGGCCGGCGAGCGTGGCGAAGCCGACGGGTGCGTACGGGGCCCGGAAGGTCGTCGTACCCAGGTCGCCGACGTCGACGCCGAGGAGGTGCGCGACGACGCCGCTCGCGAGCAGGCCCGAGGTCTTGCCCTGGTCGTTCGCCGTGCCCGCCGTGGTGTAGCGCTTGAGGTGCTCCACCGAGCGCAGGCCCGCCCCCGTCGCGCGAGCCAGGTCGTCGACGGTGACGTCGCGTTGGAGGTCGACGAAGGAACGGGCGGTATCCGCTCCCGGTACGACGAACAGGTGCATGGCGGGTGATCGGGGCTCTTCGACGGCCGCCGGGAGCGGAAGCGGACCGGCGGTGGGGAAGCCCTCGGCCTCGATCGCGCGGGCTCCGGCCACCGCGCCGTCGGCCAGGCAGCCGGGCAGGTCGAACACGCCCTGGGCGGAGCCGGCGACCTCCACCGCCTGACGGCAGCTGTCCGCAGCCGGGACGAAGGAGCCGACCCCGTCATCGTGGCGCAGCCGACCTCCGGCCTGGCTGAACAGGTGTACTACGGGGTTCCAGCCACCGGAGACGAGGAGCAGGTCGGCGGCGAATTCGCGGTGCGCCGGGCCCTCGCCGAGGGTAGCCGCGAGCACCGACGAGACCCGTGCCTCGCCCGTGGTGCCGACCACGGCGTGCCCCGCGAGCACCTCGATCCCGGCCCGCTCGGCTCGGCGCGCCCACTCCCCCGGCTCGGGCCGGGTGTCGACGACCGCCGCGATGTGCACGCCTGCCGCTGTGAGGTCGAGCGCGGTGGCGTAGGCGCTGTCGTTCGTGGTGAACACGACCGCGTGGCGGCCCGGGGCGACCCCGTAGCGGTTGACGTACGTACGGGCGGCGCCGGCGAGCATGACACCCGGGCGGTCGTTGCCGGCGAAGGCCAGCGAGCGTTCGTGTGCGCCGGTTGCCAGGACGACCCGGCGCGCCCGGATGCGCCAGACCCGCTCGCGCGAGACATGGGCGGGGGCCTCGGCGCCGAGGTGGTTGGTGCGGCGCTCGACGGCGAGCAGGTAGTTGTCGTCGTAGTAACCGAAGACGGTGGTGCGGCGCAGCACCCGCACCTCGGGCGCCGCGTCCAGCTCGTGGTTGACGGCGGCGGCCCAGTCGAGGAGGTCGGTCGTCCCCAGCAGGCTTCCGCCGAGCTCGGGCTGGTCGTCCGCGAGGATCACGCGCGCCCCGCTCCGGGCGGCCGCTGCCGCTGCGGCGAGCCCGGCCGGTCCGCCGCCGACGACCAGCAGGTCGCAGTGGGCGTGTACGGCGTCGTAGCGGGCGGGGTCGGGTTCGGTGGCGAGGCGTCCCTGACCGGGCAGGCTGCTGGCCACGAGCCCGTCGTACAGCTCGACGGTCGTCGCCGGAAGCATCGGCTCCGGGAACGGCGCCTCGATCTGGACGACGGCGTTCGGCTCCTCGATTCCGGCGGAGAAGATGCCGCGCGGGCGGCCGAGTTTGACGCTGGTGCCGGTCTGATGGACACCGTTGGCGAGCAGCGCGGCGGCGAGGGTGTCGCCCCGGTAGCCCGTGTAGTCCACGCCGTCGAAGCGGAAACTCAGCGGCTCGTCGCGTGGGATACGGCCGGCTTCGGGCAGTCGGAAGGGTTGCGAGGTCATGCGATCACCGGCCTTGGTTCGCCGGTCCGGTAGACGGCGAGGATCTCGTTGGTCGCCGTGTCCCGGACGGCGTTGAACCAGCGGCGGCAGCCGGCCGCGTGGCTCCATCTCTCGGGGAAGGGCCCCTTGAGGTTGTCGCGGAAGAAGAGGTAGCGCGCCCATTCGGCGTCGGTCAGGGTCGCGGGGTTCTCGGGGTAGGGCACGTGCGCCTGACCGCCGTAGTGGAACTCGGCCTCGTCACGAGGACCGCACCAGGGGCATGGGATGAGCAGCATGGGCAGGGCTCCTCAGTGGGCCACCGCGGCCGCGCCGTGCTCGTCGACGAGCGCGCCGGTGGTGAAGCGTTCGAGCGTGAAGGGGGCGTTGAGCGGGTGGGGCCGGTCGTGGGCGATGGTGTGCGCGAAGGCCCAGCCGACTCCGGGTGTGGCCTTGAAGCCGCCGGTGCCCCAGCCGCAGTTGAGGTAGAGCTGGTCCACGGGGGTGAGTCCGACGATCGGCGAGGCGTCGGGGCTGACGTCCACGATTCCGCCCCAGGTGCGCAGGACGTGGGCGCGGGCGAAGACCGGGAACAGTTCCAGTGCGGCGGCCATCTGGCGTTCGATGATGTGGAAAGCGCCACGCTGGGTGTAGGAGTTGTACGCGTCGATGCCGGCGCCCATGACGAGTTCGCCCTTGTGTGCCTGGCTGACGTACACGTGCACCGCGTTCGACATGACGACGGTGGGGTGCACCGGTTCGAGCAGCTCGGAGACCAGGGCCTGGAGTGGGTGACTCTGGACGGGTACGTCGAATCCGGCCATCGCGGTGAGTACGGACGTGTGGCCGGCGGCGCACAGGGCCACCTTGCCCGCGGCGATCGGGCCGAGCGAGGTGCGGACTCCGGTCACTCGGCCGTTCTGTATGTCGATGCCGGTGACCTCGCAGTTCTGGATGAGGTCGATGCCGGCGGCGTCGGCGGCGCGGGCCAGGCCCCAGGCGACATGGTCGTGCTTGGCGATGCCGGCACGCGGCTGGTACGTCGCCCCCATGACCGGGTAGCGGACGTCTTGGGAGATGTTGACGATCGGGCAGGCCTCCTTGACCTGCTGGGGGTCGAGCCACTCGGCGTCCACACCGTTGAGCCGGTTGGCCTCCACCCGGCGCACGCTGTCGCGTACGTCCTGGAGGCTGTGGGCGAGGTTCAGCACGCCGCGCTGGGAGAAGAGGATCGGGTAGTCGAGGTCGTCCTCCAGGCCTTCCCAGAGTTTGAGCGCGTGTTCGTAGATGCCGGCGCTCTCGTCCCACAGGTAGTTGGACCGGATGATGGTGGTGTTGCGGGCCATGTTGCCGCCCGCGAGCCAGCCCTTTTCGAGTACGGCGACGTTGGTGATGCCGTGGTTCTTGGCCAGGTAGTGGGCCGTGGCGAGGCCGTGTCCGCCGCCGCCGACGATCACGACGTCGTACGAAGGCTTGGGCTCGGGCGTGCGCCACAGCCAGTCGGGGTGCTCGGGGAGGTCGGCACCAGGGGTGCGGGGGCTCATCGCGCGTCTCCTGACAGGTGCGGGTAGAGCGGGTGCTTGGCAGCAAGTGCCTCGGTACGGGCGCGGAGCGCGGGGATGTCGGGGGCGGGTTGCAGGGCGAGCGCGATGACGTCGGCGACCTCGGCGAAGTCCTCGTCTGCGAAACCCCGGGTCGCCAGCGCGGGTGTGCCGATGCGCAGGCCCGAGGTGACCATGGGCGGGCGGGGGTCGTTCGGGATGGCGTTGCGGTTGACCGTGATGCCGATGCGGTGGAGCAGGTCTTCGGCCTGCTTGCCGTCCAGCTCGCTTCTCCGCAGATCGACCAGGACCAGGTGGACCTCAGTGCTTCCGGTCAGCACCCGCACGCCCGCCTCCGCCGCGTCGTCCGCGAGCAGCCGCCGGGCGAGGATCCGCGCGCCCCGGAGTGTGCGCTGCTGCCGTTCCCGGAACTCCGGCGCCGCCGCCAGCTTGAAGGCCACGGCTTTTGCGGCGATGACGTGTTCGAGCGGGCCGCCCTGCATGCCGGGGAACACCGCCGAGTTGATCTTCTTGGCGAGGTCGGCGTCATCGGTGAGGATGACGCCGCCGCGCGGACCGCCGAGCGTCTTGTGCGTTGTCGTTGTTACGACGTGGGCGTGCGGGACCGGGGTCGGGTGCAGACCTGCCGCTACGAGACCGGCGAAGTGGGCCATGTCGACCATGAGATACGCGCCGACCTCGTCCGCGATCCGGCGGAACGCGGCGAAGTCCAGCTGCCGCGGGTACGCCGACCAGCCCGCGATGATCATCTTGGGCCGGTGCTCCTTGGCCAGCCGCTCCACCTCGTCCATGTCGACCAGACCGTCGGTCTCACTGACGTGGTACGGAACGACGTTCAGCATCCGGCCCGAGTAGTTGAGGCGCATGCCGTGCGTCAGGTGCCCGCCGTGCGCGAGGTCGAGGCCGAGGATCGTGTCGCCGGGTTGCAGCAGAGCGAAGAACACGGCGGTGTTGGCCTGCGCACCGGAGTGCGGCTGGACATTCGCGAACCCGGCCCCGAACAGCGCCTTGACCCGATCGATCGCCAGCCGCTCGGTCACATCGACGTGTTCGCATCCGCCGTAGTAGCGGCGTCCCGGGTAGCCCTCGGCGTACTTGTTGGTGAGGACCGAGCCCTGCGCCTCCATCACCGCGGCCGGGGCGAAGTTCTCCGACGCGATCATCTCCAGCGTGGACTGCTGGCGGGCGAGTTCCGCCCGTACCGCCGCGTGGACTTCGGGGTCCAGTTCGGCGAGTGGCGCGTCGAGGAGGGCGGCTGCGGCTTGGAGCTGCTGGGCGTTCATGCGACCTGCCTCGATCGTGGGGTCGTGGACGTACCGGCGGAAGCGGCGGCGCGCTCGGCCGTCTCGACGACATTGGCCAGCAGCATCGCCCGGGTCATCGGGCCCACGCCGCCGGGCATGGGCGCGAGCCATCCCGCGACGTCGGTGACGTCCGGGTGTATGTCGCCGAGGAGCCCTTGGTCGGTGCGGGTGATGCCGACGTCGAGCACGGCTGCGCCGGGCCGGACCATTTCGCGGGTGATGAGCCCTGGTGAGCCGGCCGCCGCGACGACGATGTCCGCTTCCCGGACGTGCCACGAGAGGCCCTTCGTGCCCGTGTGGCACAGCGTCACCGTCGCGTTCTCCGACTTACGGGTGAGCAGCAGGCCGATCGGGCGGCCGACGGTGATCCCGCGGCCGACTACGCAGACCCGGGCGCCGGCCAGCGGGACGTCGTGGCGGCGCAGCAGTTCGACGATGCCGCGTGGGGTGCAGGGCAGCGGAGCGTCGACGCCGAGCACCAGCCGCCCGAGGTTGGCGGGGTGCAGGCCGTCGGCGTCCTTCGCCGGGTCCATACGCTCAAGCACGGCGTTGGCATCGAGCCCGCGAGGCAGGGGCAGTTGGACGATGTAGCCGGTGCAGGCGGGGTCGGCGTTGAGCTCGTCGACGACGCGTTCCACCTGCTGCTGGGTGGCGTCGGCGGGGAGGTCGCGCCGGATCGAGGTGATACCGGCCTCGGCGCAGTCGCGGTGCTTGCCCGCCACGTAGGCGCGGCTGCCGGGGTCGTCGCCGACGAGGACGGTGCCGAGACCGGGCCTGATGCCTTGTTCGGCCAGGGCCGCGACCCGGGCGGTGAGTTCGGTGCGGACGGCGGCCGCGGTGCGGCGTCCGTCGAGGACCTGTGCGCTCACGGTGCTCCTCTCCTTACGGTGCGGGTGTGGGTGCGGCTCCGGCGGTTTTGCGGCTCCGCCGTGTGGGGGCCGGCCCCCCGGGTGCGGGGGTCCGGGGCGGGGGCGTTGGGGTCGGTGCCGCGCCGGGGCGTCTCCTCGGGCGCCGAACACCGAGGTACTGGGTTTTGTTGGGGGCGGGTTGCGTTCGACGCCCTGCGGGGAGCGCCCCGACGCGTCCCCTCCCGGCACCGTGATCCGCGAGGCCCGAGCAGGGCAGCCCCGCAACACTCCGGACGGGGTGGAATCAGCCCCTCCGGCGTTTGAGGAGAACAAACCCGGCCTTCCTAGCCGCGCAGGCGCGACATCGATGGGTCGAACAGGGGCTCCGCGGCAACCTGCGCGGGAACTCGCTGGTCGAAGTAGCCGATGTGCAAGGAGCGGCCCGGGGTGGACAGCTCCGCGGGCAGCCAGGCGTAGGCGATGCCCTTGCCGATCGTGTAGCCGTAGGCCGCGCTGGTGACGTACCCGACGCATGTCTCGCCGTCGTACACGGGCTCCTTGCCCATGACCACGGCGCGGGGGTCGTCGATGGTCAGGCAGGTGAGGCGGCGGCGGACCTGCGCCGCGCGTCGCTCCAGTGCGGTGCGGCCGATGAAGTCGCCCTTGTCCATCTTCACGGCGAAGCCGACACCCGCCTCGTACGGGTCGTGTTCGTACGTCATGTCGGTGCCGAAGGACCGGTAGCCCTTCTCCAGGCGCAGGCTGTTGAAGGCGCCCCGGCCGGCCGCGATGCCGCCGTGGGGCCGGGCCGCCTCCCAGAGGGTGTCCCACAGCTTCAGGCCCATGTCAGCGGTGGTGTACAGCTCCCAGCCGAGCTCGCCGACGTAACTCAGGCGCATCGCGGTGACGGGGACGGAGCCGATGTGCGCGCGTTTGGCGCGGAAGTACTTCAGGCCGGTGTTGGAGAAGTCCTGGTCGGCGAGCGGCTGGAGTACCTCGCGCGCCTTCGGCCCCCACAGGCCGACGCAGCAGGTGCCCGCGGTGATGTCGCGGACCACGACGGAACCGTCGTCGGGCAGGTGACGGTGGAACCAGTCGAGGTCCAGATTGCTGTTGGCGCCGACCTGGAAGTGGTGTCGGCCGAGGCGCGCGACCGTTACGTCGCTGCGGATGCCGCCGTCCTCGTCCAGCAGCAGGGTGTAGGTCAGGGAGCCGACGGACTTGTCGACGTTCGCGGTGGTCAGGTACTGGAGGAACGCCGCGGCTCCGCGACCGGTGACCTCCAGGCGCTTGAGGGCCGTCATGTCGTACATCGCGACGCTCTCGCGGGTGGCCTGCGCCTCGGCGCCGACGATCGGGGACCAGTAGCGGGCGGCCCAGTCGTTGGGCGTCGGGATGTTCCGGGTGGTCAGGAGGGGCTCGTTGGCGGCGTACCACTGGGGGCGTTCCCAGCCGGACGCCTCCAGGAAGAAGGCACCCTGCTCTTGTTCGCGTACGTGGAAGGGGCTGGTGCGCAGCGGTCGTGGAGCTCCGGTCGGCTGGAGCGGGTGGAGGATGTCGTAGACCTCGGCGAAGTTCTGGCAGTCGCGCGCCGTGACGTACTCGGGGGCGAGCTGGTGCGGCTCGAAGCGGTTGACGTCGCACTCGTGCAGGTCGAAGGAGGAGCAGTAGCCGTCGACGAGCCATTCCGCCATGGCGCGGCCCACCCCGGCGGAATGGGTGACCCATACCGCCTCGGCGACCCAGAAGCCCTTCACCTCCGGTGACTCGCCCAGCAACGGCATCCCGTCGGTGGTGAAGGAGAAGAGACCGTTGATGCCCTCTTCGATCTTCGCTTCCCTTGTGGCGGGCAGGAGTGTCTGGGTCTCGGCCCATGCCTCGGCAAAGTCGTCCTCGGTGAACCGCAGGACTGACGGCATCTGCTCGGCGGAGTCCACGTCGGCGATGTCGTCCGCCGATACCGGCATGGGGCGGTGGCCGTAGTACCCGATGCCGAGCCGGTCGAAGCGGTCGCGGTAGTACAGGTCCGCGTCCTGGTGCCGCAGGATCGGGCGGACAGCCTCGGCCGTCTGGCCGGCCAGTGCGGGCACCGGGCCGGTCCACGCGAGTTGGTGTGCCAGCGGTGTGAGGGGCAGGTTCATGCCCACCATGCGGGCGACCTTGGGGCCCCAGATGCCGGCGCAGCATACGACGATGTCCGCGGGGATCTCGCCCTGGTCGGTGACGACGGCTGCGACGCGCTCGTCCTCCGTACGGATGTCCAAGACCTCGTGGCGAGCCAGGAAGCGTACGCCGCGAGCCGTGGCCAGCCGGATCTGTGCCTCGACGGCGAGCACCGCTTTGGCCAGACCGTCGGTGGGGACCAGCAGGCCGCCGAGCACGCGTCCCCGGTCCACCAGCGGGTGCAGCTCGACGCACTCGTCCGCTCCGAGCAGCCGGGCCTCGATGCCCCAGGCCGTGATCCAGCCGTGCCGACGCCGGAGTTCTTCGAGCCGCTGCGGTGTCGTGGCGACCTCGAGGCCTCCGGTCTGCAGGAAGCAGGGCTGCCCGTCGACGTCGAGGGAGGAGAGCCTCTCGACGGTGTAGCGGGCCATCTCCGTCATGGTCTTCGAGGGATTGGTCTGGAACACCAGTCCCGGGGCGTGGGACGACGACCCGCCGGTGGCGGGAAGCGGGCCCTGGTCGACGACCGTCACATCGGTCCAGCCTGCGGAGGACAGTTCGTCTGCCAGCGCCGCTCCCACGACACCCGCCCCGATGATGACCACACGCGGTCCCGCCATCGCCGCACCTCCAGTTGAAGAAGCAGTCCAGTTGCTGTCAGCGCAACGTGCTTCAGGTTGCGCAACTCACACTGCCGGTCCCCAAGGGTGGTGTCAAGAGGTGGATTCGGGGGTGAATTCAGTAGCGAAAGAGCCCATGCACCGGCGCACGAAAACGCGGTGCCCGACGGCCTGTTGGACAGCCCGCCGGGCACCGCGCCTGAATTCCTGCTCTGGTGGCTCAGCCCTTCCCGAGCCAGGCGTCGACCTTGTCGCGGTTGTCCTCGACCCACTTCGCCGCGGCGGCGTCGGGCGACATTTTGTCCTGCGCGATGTACTTCGCCACGAGGTTCTGGTCCTCGTTCGTCCAGCTGAAGTTCTTCACGAGTGTGTAGGCGGGACTGCCGGAGTCGGCGAATTTCTTGCTGACGATCTTGTCGAGGGCGTAACTCGGATAGTCGCAGGCGATCTTCTCCGTGTCGGCGTCGCAGCCCTCCTTGTACGGCGGCAGATTCACCTTGACGAGTTTGATCTCCGAGAAGAGCCACTGCGGTTCGTAGAAGTACCCGATGACCGGTGTCTTGCGTTCCTCGGCCTGACGGAAGGCCTGGATGAGCGCGGTCTCGCTGCCGCCGTACACCACCTTGTAATCAAGCTTCAGGTTCTTGACGAGAGCACCGTCGTTGGTGACGAACGACGGGTCGCCGTCCAGCAGCTGGCCCTTGCCGCCGGACTCGGACGTCTTGAACATGGCCGCGTACTTGTTCAGGTTCTTCCAGTCCGTGATGTCCGGGTACTTCTTCGCCAGCCACGGCGGCACGTACCAGCCGATGGCGCCCTTGTTGCCCGTCTCGCCGGCCATGACGGCCGTCTTCTGCTGGTCGATGTACTTCTTCTTGAGGTCCGGGTGGCCCCAGTTCTCGACGACCGCGTCCACCTCGCCGGTGCCGAAGCCCTGCCAGGCGACCTCTTCCTTGAGGTCCTTCTTCGTCACCGCGCACCCGAGGTCCTTCTCGGCGACGTACGCGATGACAGCGGCGTTCGCCTCATAGCCCACCCAGGGGTTGACGGCGAGGTTGAACACACCGCATTTCCCGCCGCCCGCGCCCGCCGCGCCGGCGCCCGACTCGCCGATCTTGGCTCCGCCGCAGCCGCTCAGTGCGAGCGCCAGCGCCGCCAGAGAAGCCATGCCGGCGCGCCGCCGCGCTGACGAATGCCCTGTAATGATCTCGCCTGTCACGTGTCCTGCTCCTTCTGCCTCAGCGCCCACTGGGCGCCCTGGCGGCCCGGTGCGCCGCCGCTTGAGTGATCCGGTCGAACATGACGCCCAGCAGCACGATGGCCAGTCCCGCCGCCAGGCCCTTGCCGTACAACTGGCCCTGCGAGAAGCCGGCTACGACGTCGTAGCCGAGGGCTCCCGCCCCGACCAGGCCACCGACCACGACCATCGAGAGGACGTAGATGAGGCCCTGGTTGGTGGCGAGGGTCAGGGCGGCGCGGGACATCGGGAGTTGGACCTTGGTGATGATCTGCCAGGTGCTCGAACCGGCCGCCGTCGCCGCCTCCACTGTGGTCGGCGGGACCGCCCGTATCCCGTCCGCGGTGATCTTTATCGTCACGGGGGCCGCGTAGACGATCGCGGCGACGATCGCGGTGAACCGGCTCGCGCCGAACAGCGCCAGAAAAGGCACCAGGTAGACGAACGTCGGCATGGTCTGCGCCGCGTCGAGGGCGGGCCGGATCAGCCGGTCGGCCATGGCGCTGCGCCCCATCCAGACGCCCACCGCCACGCCGAGGGCCAGCACGATCGCCGTGGCCACCAGGGTCGAGGCCAGTGTCGTCATGCTGTCCTGCCACAGGCCGGTCGCGACGATCAGCGCCGTGCACACCGCCGCCGTGACGCCGGCGCGCCACCCTCCCAGAACAGCGCCGAGAGCGACGAGGACTGCGGCGACCAGCCACCACGGGGAGCCGGTCAGCAGCTCCTCGAAGGGGTTGAGCAGCAGCGTGGTGAGCACATCGCGCACCCCGTTCGTCACTCCCGACAGGCTGCTCTGCGACCACTGGGTCGCGGAGTCCGCCGTACGGGCGATCACGCTGCCCACCGCGATGCCGCCGGGGAATTGCGCCGCCCACACATAGGTGTAGGACATCCATACGCAGCAGGCGGTGAGTACGCCGCCCGCGAGCAGCAGCGGCCGGCGCCATGCGGCGGACCGGCCGCCCGCCCGCCTGGCGTTCTCGACCCGTACGCTCGCGGCGGTCGTCACCCGGTCGAGCACAATGGCCATGACGACGATGGCGAGACCGGCATTGAACGCCACGCCGACGTCGAGCGTCTGGAGTGCCTTGACTACGGTCTTGCCCAGGCCGGGTGCGTCGATCAGCGCGGCGATCGTGACCATGGAAAGCGCCGCCATGATCGTCTGGTTCACGCCCAGCACGATCGTGCGCTTCGACATCGGCAGCAGCACCTTGGTGAGCGTCTGCCTGCGGGTAGAGCCCAGTGACTCGGCCGCCTCGACCGTGGTTCCGGGCACCGCGCGGATGGCGTGTGCGGTGATGCGTACCGCCGGAGGGGTCGCGAAGATCAGGGTGGCGATCGTGGCGGACGCCGGGCCGATGAGGAAGAACAGCGTCAGCGGCGCCAGATACACGAACGTCGGCATCGTCTGCATGAAATCGAGCACCGGCGTGACCAGCCGGTTCACCCGGTCCGACAGCCCCGCCCACACCCCGAGCGGAATGCCGATGAGTAGGGCCACGAGCACCGCCGCCACGGTGAGCGCGAGGGTGTCCATGCTCTCTTGCCACAGCCCCTGCAGGCCGAAGAAGACGAACCCCGCGACGGCCAGCGCCGCTACCCGCACATTGCCGAACGCCCACGAGACATAGCCCACGACGGCGACCACACCCAGCCAGCCGACCACGGGCACCGGGCGGCCGTACGACGGCTGGGAGATCAGCGCCTGGATGAAGGTGACCAGGTTGTCGACGACCAGCCGGATTTCGTTGAAGAAGTAGAGGAAGAGCGGGTTGGTGTTGCGGCCGGCGCCGATGGCGTCGTTCAGCTCGTTGAACCGGCGGTGCAGCGGCGTCAGGTCGGCCGTGCCGAGGGGAAGCGTGTGGCTGCCGCGCAGAATCAGCCACAGTGCGAGCCAGCCGGCGATGATCGCGGCCACGACGAGCTTGCGGCTGACGCGTACGCGTGCGGGCCGCGCGGCCGCCTCGGCGAGGACAGCCATCACGCACCGTCCCGCGTTCCGGCGACGACCGAGAGGATCTCCTCGTCTCCGACGACGCCCAGCAGCCGCCCGTCGTCGACCACCTTCACCGGCCCGACCGCGCTGAGCACCGTGCGTATCGCATCACGGACCACCGTGTCCGGGGCCAACTCGGGCCCGTCCAGGGCGTCGTCCGGCCGCGCGGGTCGCATGATCCAACGCAGTGTCAGGACCTCCGAGCGCGGCACGTCCGCGACGAAGTCCCGTACGTAGTCGTCGGCGGGCGCGCCCACCAGCTCGTCGCCCGTGCCGCACTGCACCATGCGGCCGTCGCGCATGATGAGGATGCGGTCACCGAGCTTGAGCGCCTCCGACAGGTCGTGGGTGATGAAGACCATCGTCTTGCCGAGCTCGTGGTGCAGCCGGACGACCTCGTTCTGCATGTCACGGCGGATCAGCGGGTCGAGCGCGGAGAACGGCTCGTCGAAGAAGAGGACGTCGGGCTCGCCCGCGAGGGCCCGCGCGAGCCCGACCCGCTGCTGCATTCCGCCGGACAGCTGGTCGGGGTAGGAGTGCTCGTATCCGGCGAGGCCGACCAGCTCCACGACCTCCTTGGCGCGCCGGTTACGCTCGGTCCGGCCCATCCCCCGGATCTCCAGTCCGTACGAAACGTTGTCCAGGACACGGCGGTGGGGCAGCAGCCCGAAGTGCTGGAAGACCATCGAGAACTTGCGGCGACGCAGCTCCCGGAGCCTCTTGTCGTCGGCGGCGCGGATGTCCTCGCCCTCGAAGACCAGCTCGCCGGAGGTCGGCTCGATCAGCCGGGTCAGGCATCGCACCAACGTCGACTTGCCCGAACCGGAAAGGCCCATGACGACGAAGACCTCACCGGGCGACACGTCGAAGCTCACGTCCCGGACGGCAGCGGTACAGCCGGTCCGCTCCATCAGCTCGCGGCGGGAGAGCCCGCACAGCTCCGGTGAGCCCGGCACCTGCGCGGCCTGTGCGGCCTTCGGCCCGAAGACCTTCCACAGCCCGCGCACGGAGATGACCGGAGCCCGGTCCTCGGACATGTCCCGCCGCGGCGGGAGTTCAGTCTCTGTTGCGGTCACTTCGACCTCTCTTCGGATGGTACGGCCGCGCTCGACGCCGGTGACATCCACTCAGCCGCGGAACCAGTGCTGCGGCCGGGGTTGGATGTTCTGCCAGATGTGCTTGGGTTCGCGGTACTCCTCCAGACCGGTCGGCCCGAGCTCCCGGCCGACCCCCGAGTGACCAAAGCCGCCCCACTCCGCCTGTGGGACGTAGGGGTGGTAGTCGTTGATCCATACGGTGCCGTGCCGCAGCCGCCGGGCGACCCGCTGGGCCTTGCCCGCGTCCTGGGTCCACACCGCCCCGGCGAGCCCGTATTGCGTGTCGTTGGCGATCCGCACGGCATCGTCCTCGCCCGAGAACCGCTCGACGGTGAGCACCGGGCCGAACGACTCCTCGTGTACGACGCGCATGTCCTGGTGGCACTCGTCGAGCACGGTCGGCAGGTAGTAGAAGCCGCCGGCGAGCGTGACGTCGTCGGGCCGACGGCCTCCGCAGCGCAGCACCGCACCCTCCGCCAGGCCCGCCGCCACGTACGCCTCGACCTTCGTACGGTGGTGTGCGGAGACCAGCGGCCCGGTTTCAGCTTCGGGGTCGAACGGGCCGCCCAGCCGGATCAGTTCGGTGCGCCGCACCACCTCGTCCACGAAGGCGTCGTGCAACGAGTCCTCGACGATCAGGCGGGCGCCGGCCGAGCAGACTTGACCGGAGTGGACGAAGACGGCCGTGAGAGCGAAGTCCACCGCCGCCTCGAAGTCCGCGTCCGCGAACACCACGTTGGGGTTCTTGCCGCCCAGTTCCAGGGCGACTTTCTTCACCGTCGCCGAGGCCGCTGCCATGATCCGCTTGCCGGTTTCGAGACCGCCGGTGAACGAGACGAGGTCGACGCCGGGGTGATCCGCGAGCGGCGCACCCGCCTCGGGGCCTGATCCCAGGACGAGGTTCGCCGCGCCGGGCGGCAGACCGGCCTCCTCCAGTGCGCGCATGAGCAGGATTGATGTGGAGGGGGTGAGCTCGCTGGGCTTGAGGATCACCGTGTTGCCGGCCAGCAGGGCGGGCGCGACCTTCCACGAGGCTTGCAGCAGTGGGTAGTTCCACGGGGTGATCAGTCCGCACACACCGACCGGCTCGTACACCACCCGGCTGATGGCGTCCTCGCGGCCGGTGTCGACGACGCGGCCGGCACTGGTGCCCGCGATCCCGCCGAAGTACCGGAAGCACGCCACGATGTCGGCGATGTCGTACTCGCTCTCCACCAGGCGTTTGCCGGTGTCGAGCGACTCGGCGCGGGCGAAATCCGGCCCGTCCCGCTCGATGACGTCGGCGGCCCGCAGCAGCAGCGCGCCGCGCTCCCGCTCCGGGGTCCGCGGCCATGGCCCTTCGTCGAAGGCGAGCCGCGCGGCGGCGATCGCGGCCTCGGCATCGTCTCGCGTCCCCTCGGACACGGCCCGTACGAAAGTGCCGTCTGCGGGGCAGTGGATGTCCCGGTGGCCGCCTGCCACCGCTTCGCGCCACTTGCCGTCGATATACAGGTCTGCCACGCGGGGAGCCCTTCAGGGTGGGGAAAGCATCGTTGCGTATAACGCATCGACTTCCTCGATGGGGAACACAATCGGGTACGTGATGACGTACGTCAAGGTTTCGGACGGGCGGATTCAGCCACGCGCGAGAGTTGCGCACCGGCACTTGACCGCACGGGAACCGGACATGACCATGTTGCGTATCACTCACCCTGTTGTGCAATACGCATCAACGGAGGATTCATATGTCACCTCGACCGCAATCCGGCCGCGAGTTCGTCCTCGCCCTCTCGTGTCCCGACCAAGCCGGTCTGGTCCACGCCGTGAGCGGCTTCCTCGTCGGGCACTGTGGCAACATCCTGGAGAGCCAGCAGTTCGACGACCGGTTGCAGGACCGGTTCTTCATGCGGGTGCACTTCACTGTCCCGGTGGCCGGCGCCGGACTGGAGGAGCTGCGCTGCGGCTTCGGCCCGGTGGCCGAGGCGTACCGGATCTCCTGGCAGCTGCATGACGCGTCGACTCCGACCCGCACGCTGATCATGGTGTCGAAGTTCGGCCATTGCCTGAACGACCTGCTCTTCCGCCGGCGCAGCGGGGCGCTCAACATCGAGATCCCGGCCATCGTCTCGAACCACCGCGATTTCGAGCCGCTGGCGCAGAGTTACGGGATCCCGTTCCACCACATTCCGGTGACCCGTGAGACAAAAGGCGGGGCGGAGGCGCGGCTGCTGGAGCTGGTGGACGAGCTCCAGGTCGACCTGGTGGTGCTCGCGCGCTACATGCAGATCCTCTCCGACGACCTGTGCAAACAGCTCGAAGGCCGGGCCATCAACATCCACCACTCCTTCCTGCCGAGCTTCAAGGGCGCACGGCCGTACGTCCAGGCGCACGAGCGCGGAGTGAAGCTCGTCGGGGCCACAGCGCACTACGTCACCTCGGAGTTGGACGAGGGCCAGATCATCGAGCAGGACGTCGTACGCGTGGACCACTCGCGCGACCCCGACGAACTGGTCGCCGTCGGCCGGGACGTCGAGGCACAGGTCCTCGCCCGCGCCATGAAGTGGCACAGCGAGAGCCGGGTCATGGTCCACGGCAATCGCACCGTCGTCTTCCGCTGACCCCGCCGTGGGGGCGCCCCTGCCCAAGGCGCGCCCCCTGATTCGGCTACGTTCCAACGCGTTCGAGCATCTGGCGACGCCAGCGCTCTGTCTCGGCGATCTGGTTGAAGGTGAACAGGTGCAGACCCGCTACGGACGCGGCGGGTGCGGTGAGCGCGCCGGCGCTCCGGCGCAGCAGCCGGTCCGGTGAGTAGCCGCCCGGCGCCGCGAAGCGCAGGAACCACGCGGGGTGCCGGGTGAGGAACCTCGCCGACTCCCCCACACCGATCTTCGTCGCCATCGACAGCAGCTTCGCCCGTTCAACGGGCCCGGCCACGCCCACGTGCACCCTCAGCGTGATGTGCCGGCGACGCACCCTGCCCAGCCACGCGCCCAGCACGTGCGGATCGAAGCACAGGTTGCTGACGATGTACGTCGCGTACGGGTGCTTGTCCCACATCGCCTGGACGGTGACGTCGTCGTCGACGATCGGATGGCTCTCGGGATAGCCGGTGATCCCGACGTCCGCGAAGGGGCTGCCCAGCTCGCTCAGCCGCCGCAGGACGGGCAGGGCCGCGTCATAAGCACCGGCCGGGAGATCCGCGTCCCCGGCCGGAACGAACACGTCGTCGATACCGGCCGCCAGCAGCCGGTCGACGACCTCCTTCAGATGTACGTCGTCGACCAGCAGCCGGGCGGGCACATGCGGGACGACGCGGTAGCCGTGCGCCGCCAGTCGGGTCGCGAGGTCCAGGGTCGGGGCCAGGCCCTTGGCGGGCGACGCGGTGACCGTGACCGGCACGTGGGTGGGTACCCACTCCAGGACCTTGTCCTCGGTGGCCTTCGCCGGCAGGACCTCGTAACGGACCCTGCGCAGGAGCTCTGGAAGGCCCCCCGCGCGAGGGGTAGGCGTATGCCGCGTCAACGCGACCCGCCCTGTCAGGCGGGCCCGGGGCGCTGCCCCTGCCCGGTGTGGCTGTGCCGGTAGAACTCCGCCTTCGACGGCGGCAGCGCGTCGTTGCCCAGGATGAGGTCGGCGGCCTTCTCCGCGACCATCATCACCGGCGCGTAGATGTTGCCGTTGGTGACGTACGGCATCACCGACGCGTCCACGACGCGCAGCCCCTCCAGCCCGTGCACCCGCATGGACGCCGGGTCGACGACCGACATCTCGTCGGTGCCCATCTTGCAGGTGCACGACGGATGCAGCGCGGTCTCCCCCTCCCTGGCCACCCAGTCGAGAATCTCCTCGTCGGTCCGGACGTCCGGGCCCGGCGAGGTCTCGCCCGCGTTGAACGGGTCCATGGCGGGCTGGCCGAGGATCTGGCGCGCGGTACGGACCGCCTCGACCCACTCGCGGCGGTCCTGCTCGGTGGACAGGTAGTTGAACCGCAGGGCCGGATGTTCGCGCGGGTCCTTGCTCTTGATCTTCACCGAGCCGACGGCGTCGGAGTACATCGGGCCGACATGCACCTGATACCCGTGATCGCCGGCGGGCGCGGAACCGTCGTAGCGCACCGCGATCGGCAGGAAGTGGAACATCAGGTTGGGGTACTCGACGTCCTCGTTGCTCCGTGCGAACCCGCCGGCCTCGAAGTGGTTGGTCGCCCCGGGGCCCTTGCGCAGCAGCCACTGGAGCCCGATCCACGGGCGATGCCGCCACTTCAGGTACGGCTGCATGGAGACCGGCTGCTTGCAGGCGTACTGGACGTACACCTCCAAGTGGTCCTGCAGGTTCTCCCCGACGCCCGGCAGGTCGTGTACGACGTCGATGTCCAGCGCCCGCAGCTCCCCGGCATTGCCGACGCCCGACAGCTGGAGCAGTTGCGGAGAGTTGATCGCGCCGCCGCACAGGATGACCTCGCGGGCGCGCACCTCCTGCGGCGCGCCGCGGCCGCGGCGGTACTCCACACCGACGGCGCGCTTCCCCTCGAACAGGACGCGGGTGACCAGCGCCCGGGTCCTCACCGTCAGGTTGGGCCGCTTCATGACCGGGTGCAGATAGGCCCGCGCGGCGGACAGCCGCCGCCCGCGGTGGACGTTGCGGTCGAAGGCGGCGAAGCCCTCCTGCCGGTAGCCGTTGACATCGTCGGTGCGCGGGTATCCCGCCTGCTCCGCCGCCTCCAGAAAGGCGGGGAACAGCGGACTGGAGGCCGGGCCGCGTTCGAGTACGAGCGGTCCCGAGCGGCCGCGGAACTCGTCCTCGGGATCGGATGCGAGGCAGTTCTCCATCCGGTTGAAGTACGGCAGGCAGTGCGCGTAGTCCCAGGTCTCCATGCCGGGGTCGGCCGCCCAGCGCTCGTAGTCCATGGGGTTACCGCGCTGGAAGATCATCCCGTTGATGCTGCTGGAGCCGCCCAGTACCTTGCCGCGGGCGTGGTAAATGCGCCGCCCGCCCATGTGCGGCTCCGGCTCGGACTCGTACTTCCAGTCGTAGAAGCGGCTGCCGATGGGGAACGGCAGCGCTGCCGGCATGTGGATGAAGGCGTCCCACCGATAGTCGGTCCGGCCGGCCTCCAGTACCAGAACGCGGTTGCCCGGATCCGCGGAGAGCCGATTGGCCAGCGCGCTGCCGGCCGATCCGCCGCCGACGATGACGAAGTCGTACTGCTTGGGCGCCATTGCTGCCTCGTCTCGGTCGTGCCGTCGATACGCCAGGCATGCTATTACGAGTATCGCTATACGCACTAGGTTGCGAGCAGCGCAACTTTTGGGGAGTGCGCTCCAGCCTGCGCAGTCGACGCCATGTTGTTTACTGCACGTATAGTTTCGTTATGAGCAACTACAGCACTGGAACGGAAACCGCAGGTCCGTCGGCAGGCGGCGTACAGTCCGTCGATCGCGCCGTCAGCGTTCTGGAGATCCTCGCCCAGCGCGGTGAGGCGGGGGTCAGCGAAGTGGCCGCTGAGATCGACGTTCACAAGTCCACCGCATTCCGCCTGCTGGGCGCCCTGGAAGCGCGCGGACTGGTCGAGCAGGCGAGTGAGCGCGGCAAGTACCGCCTCGGCTTCGGTATCGTGCGCCTGGCCGGCGCGGTCACCGGTCGCATCGACATCGCCGAGCAGGGCCGCCCGATCTGCGAGCGCCTCGCCGCAGAGCTCGAGGAGACCGTCAACATCGCCGTCCTGGAGTCGCACTACGCGATCAACCTCTGCCAGGTGCGCGGTCCCGGAGCGGTGACCGCCCACAACTGGGTCGGGCAGTTGACGCCACTGCACGCGACCTCCAGCGGCAAGCTCCTGCTGGCCGAGCTTCCCGCGAAGCGCCGTACCGCGCTTCTCAAGGAAGCCGGCCTGGAGAAGCTGACGCCGCACACCCTGACTGCCAAGGCCCGCCTGGAGAAGAACCTCGACGAGGCACGGGAGCGCGGGTACGCCATCAGCGTGGAGGAGTTCGAACTCGGCCTCCACGCCATGGCCGCTCCGGTCTACGGCAGAGACGGCGACGTCGTCGCCGCCGTCAGCGCCTCGGGACCGGCGTACCGGTTCACCGTGGAGCGCATGCACAAGGTGGCACCCGTGCTGCTCGAGGGCGCGCAGGAGATCAGCCACCGCCTCGGCTATCTGGGCTGAGCCGACGCGCTTGGGGGACTACTGCGGCTGCCGCGTGCCCAGGCGGGCGTGGATCCAGTCGTGGAACGCGCCGATGTGATGCTCACTGGGTACGAGTACGCCGCCCTTGGCGTACAGGCGGGAGCTCATCGCCGGCTGGCAGCGCTCGCAGGCGTCGAAGTCCTGCCTGTTGACGCGGTCGAAGAGCTCGACGGAGTGGCTGACATCCTTGCCGCTGTCCACCACATCTTTGAGGTACAGCCAGTCGCACTCGACGATCGTGCGGTCGGCCGCGACGGGGTACATCCGGTGGAAGATCACATGGTCCGGGACGAGGTTGATGAAGACCTGCGGCCGGACGGTGATCGCGAAGTACTGGCGGTCCGCGGAGACCGTGGGAATGCGGTCCAGGCCCTCGGAGCCGTCGACCGTGAACCCCTTGACGTCCGCACCGAATTCGGCGCCGTGGCCGACGAAGTACTGCGCCGCGTATCCGTCCGCGAACTCGGGCAGTACCTCAGTGAGTTCGGGGTGGATCGTGGCGCAGTGGTAGCACTCCATGAAATTCTCGATGATCAGCTTCCAGTTCGCCTTGACGTCGTAGACGATCCGCTTCCCGACTTCGAGATCGGCGATGCTGTACTGGTCGATCGCCGCCACGTCGCCGAGGCGTGCGACGACGTCCCCGATGACGTCCTCCTCGAAGGAGGGCGGGTTGTCCGCGAGGCAGACCCAGACGTAGCCGAGCCACTCGCGCACGTGCACGTTCACCAGGCCGTACTCGGTGCGGCCGACGTCCGGCATCTTGGTGAGGTTGGGCGCGGCTATGAGCTTGCCCTGAAAGTCGTACGTCCACGCGTGGTACGGGCACTGGAACGCCCGCTTGACCTCCCCGGACTCCTCCGTGCACAGCTTCGCGCCCCGGTGCCGGCACACGTTGAAGAAGGCGCGGACCGAGTGGTCGCGCGAACGGGTCACCAGGATGCTCTCGCGCCCCACCTCCACGGTCTTGAAGGCTCCCGGCCTGGCCAGCTCGGAGGAACGCGCCACGCAGAACCACATCGACTCGAAGATGTGCTCCTGCTCCAGGCGGAAGATGTCCGGGTCCGTGTAGCAGTCGCCGGGAAGGGTGGCGATCAGGCTCTCCGGCAGACTGGTCATTGTCACAGTGCACTCCGATCGGGTCGTCACGCGCCGCTGGAGATCAGGCCGGACGCGTTGTGCAGGAAGCAACGCATGGAGAATTGCGCAACAGAATCTGGGCGTAGGGCTCCAGTGTCAAGACTTCGGCAGGACACGAGCCCGGCCCGCATGGTCCGACCGGCCACCGCGCCCTCACAGCAGTACCGGCTGCTGGGCAGGGACTGCTGATTCCGTCCCCCAGCGGGCGGTCACCCGTACCGCGTCGAGTGTCGAGGCGACGTCGTGCACCCGCACGCACCAGGCGCCCTGGGCCGAGGCGAGGACGGACACGGCGGCGGTGGCGGCGTCCCGCATCCCCACAGGACGTTCCTCGCCCGTTGCCGGATGGGCAAGGAGGCGGCCCAGGAACGACTTGCGCGCGGCGCCCACGAGGACGGGATGGCCGAGCGCACTGATGGCCCGCAGCCGGCCCAGCAGTGCCCAGTTGTGCTCAGGGCTCTTGGCAAAGCCCAGGCCGGGATCGACGATCAGGCAGCCCGGCGGAACCCCCGCCTCCAAGGCGGCCTCGATCCTGAGCCGCAGCTCGCCGACCACGTCGGTGACGACGTCGCCGTACCCGGCCTTCGCCTGCATGCCTGCGGCGTGTCCACGCCAGTGCATGATGACGTACGGCACGGCGGACCGTGCCATCAGCGGCAGCATGCCCGGATCCGCGAGGCCGCCCGACACGTCGTTCACCAGGCGCGCACCCAAGTCGAGGGCGCGCGCCGCGACTTCGGCCCGCATGGTGTCGACGCTGACAGCCGCGCCCGCCGCGGCGAGTTCGCGGACGACCGGCAGGACGCGCCGCAACTCCTCCTCGGCCGGCGGGCGCACCGCGCCGGGGCGGGTCGACTCGCCGCCCACGTCCACCAGGTCCGCTCCCTCTTCGAGCAGCGCGAGGCCGTGCGCGACGGCTCGCGCCGGGTCGAACCACCGCCGGCCGTCGGAGAACGAGTCCGGCGTGACGTTCACAATGCCCATGACCAGCGGCCGTCCCGGCCGCGGGAGTGCTTCCGGATGGCGGTCCGGGATCCCGGGACGCGGGCAGGTCATGGTGTTCACGGGAGCCCGGCCGTCCCGGCCGCGGCGGTGACCAGCTGCCGGCGCCACCGCGTGAACAACCGGGTCTGGTTCATACCGAGCGCTGCCACCGGACGGTCGGCGCGCCGATAGACCGCGAGGAAGCTGCGTTCCGCGACCGCGCCTTCCTCGACTGTGACACTGTCGGCCCCGGCGGCGTGTCCGGCGAACTGGATGCGGATGCCGTACTGGTCCGACCAGAAATAGGGCGGCCTGGGCTGCTCGGGCGCGGCCGTGCCACCGGAGAGCAGGGCGGTCACGGCCGCCGCCGGCCGCTCCCGCGCACCGGTCCAGTGCTCGATCCGGCGGTGCGCCCCGACCGCGGGGTCGTACCAGGACGCGCAGTCACCGACCGCGACGACGCCAGACAGGCTCGTGCCGCCGGCGGAATCGCACTTCACACCGTTCTCGAGCACGATGCCGGAGCCCTCCAGCCACTCGACACAGGGCCGCGCGCCCACTCCGACGACGACGGTGTCGGCCGGGAGACGGCGGCCGTCCTCGAGCAGGACCGCGTGGACCCGCCGGCCGCCGCTGAGCGCGCGTACACCGACACCACACTCGAGCCGGACGCCCTGGTCCGCATGGAGTGAGGAGACGATGCCTCCCATGGCCGCCCCGAGCGGCCCGGCCAGCGGCGTCGGGGCGGCCTCGACGACTGTGACCTCGAGACCGAGACCGCGTGCGGTGGAGGCGACCTCGGCGCCGATGAACCCACCGCCGATGACGACGAGGCGGCCGCCGCGCGCCAGGTCTTCCCGCAGAGCGCGGGCGTCCTCGATCGTACGCAGCACGTGCACGCCGGCCATGCCGTCGGTGCCCGGCAGGGTCCGCGCGGCCGATCCGGTGGCGATCACGAATCCGTCCGCCGCCACCGACCGGCCGTTCGCGAGCCGGACCGAGCGGTCGCCGCGGTCGAGTGCGACGGCTCTGGCGCCCAGCACCCACTCGGCGTCGAGGTCCTCGCCGTCCGCCTCGAGCGCCAGGGCGGCTTCGTCGATCTCGCCGGCGAGAAACTCCTTCGACAACGGCGGCCTGTCGTAAGGGCGGTGCGTTTCGTCGCCGATCAGGACAAGGCGCCCGTCGTAGCCCTGCTTGCGCAGTGAGCGTGCGGCCGACAGTCCGGCCAGCGACGCGCCGACCACGGCCACAGTCTTCATGCGATGCCTCCGGTCAGGCGTGCGACGGCGCAGGACGGCGGGAGGTTCGGCGCGGCCTGGGACGGCAGGAGGTAGACCATGCCGTCCACCACGAGGACTTGGTGAGTACGCACAGGGAGCCTGGCCGGCGGCGAGTCGACGCTGCCGGTGCGCAGGTCGAACTTCGAAGCGTGCAGCGGGCACTCGACCTCGCATCCTTCCAGCCACCCGTCGGACAACGAGGCGTCCTGGTGAGTGCAGGTGTCGTCGATGGCCAAGACCTCGCCGTCCTCGGTGTGGAACACCGCGACGGGGGGGTCGATTTCGAGCCGGTAGGCCTCGCCTCGCGGCAGATCTGCGAGACGGCACACGGGAATCATCATGACACCTCGGTGCGTATAGCGGAACGGATTGCGATTGACGCAACATTATTCTGAGGGCGCCCCCAGACCTTGTCAAGGCATCGATCGGGGCAGTGGAGGGTTTGTCCGGCGTTCCATTCTGCGCAACGTTGTGCGCAATAAAGAACCAATCTGGAGGGAACCTGCGGTGGCGATCAGCGTCTTCGACCTGTTCACGGTCGGCATCGGGCCGTCGAGCTCACACACGGTGGGACCAATGAAAGCGGCCCGTACCTTCGTCATGAAGCTGGCCGATGACCGCTTCCTCCAGCACACCGGCTCCGTACGCGTCGAACTGTTCGGGTCACTTGGTGCGACCGGGTGAGCCGGATCCGCCAGGCCGGACGGCTGCGGCTGCTGGGCCGTCACGAGGTGGACTTCCGTGAGCCCGGCCACCTGACGCCGCACCGCCGCCGCACGCTCCCGTTTCACCCCGACGGGATGCGGTTCCGCGCCCTGGATCCCGAGGGCCGCGAGCTCGCGGAACGCACGTACTACTCAGTGGGCGGTGGCTTCGTCGTCGACGGGACGGCGACCGGAGCGGACCGGACAGAGCCCGGCACCACCCCCGTACGCCACCCCTTCGGCTCGGCGTCGGAGCTGCTCACTCGCGCGTGCGTGGACCGGGGGTGTTCGCGGACCGGGACCACCCTGCCCGGCAGGCTGAAGGTGCGCCGCCGTGCTCCGCAGTTGCATCGCGATCTCGCCGTGAACGAGGAGAACGCCTCGGGCGGTCGCATCGTCACCGCGCCGACCAACGGCGCCGCAGGGATCGTGCCGGCGGTGATGCACTACTACACCCGCTTCGTTCCCGGGGCCGACGAGGACGGAGTGGTCCGCTTCCTGCTCACCGCCGGTGCGGTGGGGGCGCTGTTCAAGGCGAACGCCTCGATCTCGCGGCCGCCGGCCTGGCCGAAGCGCTCGGTGGCACCCCCGAACAGGTCGAGAACGCCGCCGAGATCGGCATGGAGCACAGCCTCGCCTCGGACGTGTCACCTGCCGCGGGCGATCCACTCCTGCAGATGCGGCGCTTCCGCGGCGATGCTGGTCGTCTCGCCGTGACCTGTGTGTACGACCGTGTCGCCCGGCAGCGTGAGCAGCCTGTCGCTGATCGACGCGATGATCGTGTCGAAGTCGCTGAACGACCGCCCGGTCGCGCCGGGCCCTCCCGCGAAGAGTGTGTCGCCGCTGAAGAGAGCGCCCAGGTCGGGCGCGTACAGGCACACCGCCCCGGGAGCGTGCCCGGGAGTGTGCAGAACGCGCAGGCCGGTGCCCGCCACCTCGATCAGGTCGCCGTCCGCCAGTGCGCGGTCCGGCCGCCGGTGCGGGTGCACCATCTTCCAGAGCACCTGGTCGTCGGGGTGGAGCAGGATGGGCGCACCCGTCCGGTCCGCGACGCCATCGGCCGCGTTCACATGGTCGTTGTGCGCGTGGGTGCATACGACGGCGGTGAGGCGGCGGTCGCCGACCGCGGCCAGGATCGCCCCGGCGTCGTGGGCGGCGTCGACCACCAGGACCTCGTCGTCGTCACCGACAAGCCATACGTTGTTCTCCACATCCCACGTACCGCCGTCGAGGCTGAATGTCCCCCTGGTGACGAGGCGTTCGATGCGCAGATCGCCGGCCATCACAGCACCACTACCGAGCGGAGCACATCGCCGCGGTGCATCTTCTCGAACGCCTTCTCCACGTCGCCGAGACCGATGGTCTCGGAGACGAAGGCATCGAGGTCGAAGCGCCCCTGCAGGTAGAGGTCGACGAGCGCCGGAAAGTCGCGCGACGGGAGGCAGTCGCCGTACCAACTGGACTTCAGCGAGCCGCCACGTCCGAAGACGTCCAGCAGCGGCAGCTCCAGGCTCATCTCGGGGGTGGGAACACCGACGAGCACCACCGTGCCCGCCAGGTCGCGGGCGTAGAACGCCTGCTTGTACGTCTCGGGGCGGCCCACGGCGTCGACCACCACGTCCGCGCCGAAACCTCCGGTCAGCTCACGTACCGCGTCGACGACATCGGCCTTGGTGCCGTCGACCGTGTGAGTGGCCCCCAAGTCCCTGGCCCGCTCCAGCTTCCGCTCGTCGACGTCGACCGCGACGATCGTGGTCGCGCCCGCGAGCCTCGCTCCGGCCACCGCGGCCATTCCGACACCGCCGCACCCGATCACCGCGACGGAGTCGCCGCGTCCGACGGCGCCGGTATTCACCGCCGCACCGAAGCCCGCCATGACCCCGCAGCCGAGCAGGCCCGCAGCGGCGGCGGGAGCCGTGGGGTCGACCTTCGTGCACTGCCCCGCGGCGACCAGCGTCTTCTCCGCGAAGGCGCCGATGCCGAGCGCGGGGGCGAGTGGTGTGCCGTCGAGCAATGTCATGGACTGTGTCGCGTTGTGCGTCGAGAAGCAGTACCACGGCTTGCCCTTGCGGCAGGCCCGGCACTGGCCGCATACGGCACGCCAGTTAAGGATGACGAAGTCGTCGGGCGCCACCTCGGTGACCCCCGCGCCGACGGCCTCCACGCGCCCCGCGGCCTCGTGCCCGAGGAGGAAGGGGAAGTCGTCGTTGATGCCGCCCTCGCGATAATGCAGATCCGTGTGACAGACACCGCAGGCCTCGACCTTCACGAGCACCTCGCCCGGGCCGGGGTCGGGTACGACGATGGTCTCGAGGGAGACGGGGGCGCCCTTCCCCCGGGCGACGACAGCGCGGACCTGGTGAGTCATGGGTGCTCCTCGTCCGAAGCAAACGTAGGGTGTTGCACAATGCGGCACACGCCTCAATTGCCGCAACGAAAGCATCGACGAGGGCGGGAGTAGCAGTCAAGCCCCGGGTCCGCAAAGTCCGCCCCGTACTCGCGGTCGGCCTGCCTCGATGCGGCGGCGACTCCCGGAGGTGAGTCAGTGTTCGCCCGCGGTCTCGGCTACCTGCTCGCCGACGCGGGCGCCCGTACCGCGGCCAGGCCGGCGACACGCCGGGCCAGTCGTTCCAGCACGGAGACTTCGACGCGGGGACGGCCCTCCATCGTCCGACACGTCACACGCACTCAACGTGACCACGGACGGACTGGCTACCCGCGTCACCCTGCATGGTGCAACGAGCAGCCCCCATCGCAATACGTGCGCCTCATCGACGTTCCCCCGATACTGGGCTCAGCCAGCCGATCCCAGAACGCCCCCTGACGCCAGCCGCTTCTGATGACCAGTCACCAAAGTCAGCATGAGGTCAGCATCAGCCCCGCCAGACCCCGCCTGAAGCCGCTGTGAAGCGCCAAGATCAGAACCAGCCTTACCCAATCTGACCTGCGGAGACGCCGGTCCTGGGCCCAGCTGCCCATCTCACCAGGAGGTACGCATGAGGATGCTCATCAACGTGGCGGAGACGGTCGTCGCGGACGCGTTGCGCGGGATGGCCGCTGCGCACCCGCGGCTCACGGTCGATGTCGAGAACCGTGTCGTCGTACGGTCCGACGCCCCCGTAGCGGGCCACGTGGGGCTCGTGTCGGGTGGGGGCAGCGGGCACGAGCCGCTGCACGGTGGGTTCGTCGGGCCCGGAATGTTGTCCGCCGCCTGTCCCGGTGAGGTGTTCACGTCGCCCGTTCCCGACCAGATGGTGCGGGCGGCTGCCGCAGTCGACAGTGGGCAGGGGGTTCTGTTCGTCGTCAAGAACTACACCGGCGACGTACTCAACTTCGACATGGCCGCCGAGCTCGCCGAGGACGAGGGCATCCAGGTCGCCAAGGTCCTCGTCAATGACGATGTCGCCGTGACCGACAGTCTCTTCACCGCCGGCCGACGCGGTACGGGTGCGACGCTTTTCGTCGAGAAGATCGCGGGCGCCGCCGCCGAGGAGGGCGCGCCACTGGAGCGGGTCGAGGCCGTCGCGCGGCAGGTCAACGAGTCCTCCCGGAGCTTCGGCGTCGCACTCAGCGCCGTCACCACGCCCGCGAAGGGTACGCCGACCTTCGATCTGCCCGCCGGTGAGCTGGAGTTGGGCATCGGTATCCACGGCGAGCCGGGGCGGGAGCGGCGGCCGATGATGACCTCGGGCGAGATCGCGGACTTCGCGGTCGACGCCGTACTGGAGGACTTGCGGCCGACGCGTCCCGTGCTCGTACTCGTCAACGGGATGGGCGCCACCCCGCTGCTGGAGCTGTACGGCTTCAACGCCGAGGTGCAGCGCGTGCTGTCCGAGCGCGGGGTCGCCGTGGCCCGTACGCTCGTCGGTAACTACGTCACCTCGCTGGACATGGCGGGCTGCTCGGTGACGCTCTGCCAGGTGGACGAGGAATTGCTGCGCCTGTGGGACGCGCCGGTCGAGACTCCCGCACTCCGCTGGGGACGTTGAGACTCACATCCGTACGACCGTGTGAAGGAGATCTTGTGCTCGACGCCGAATTCTTCCGTCGCTGGATGTCGGCCATGGCAGCGGCCGTGGACCGCGAGGCCGGCCGCCTCACCGAGCTGGACTCGGCCATCGGCGACGCCGACCACGGCAGCAACCTGCAACGCGGTTTCGCGGCCGTCACCGCCGCGCTGGAAAAGGAACCGCCCGGCACACCCGGCGCCGTACTGGCGCTCGCGGGCCGGCAGTTGATCTCGACCGTGGGCGGGGCGTCCGGGCCGCTGTACGGGACGCTGTTGCGGCGTACAGGCAAGGCGCTCGGCGACGACGGCGAGGTGACGCCCGAGCAGCTCGCCGAGGCGCTGCGCGCGGGCGTCGACGCGGTGGCGCAGCTGGGCGGGGCGAAGGCCGGGGACAAGACGATGCTGGACGCGCTGATCCCGGCGGCCGGCGCGCTCGGCGAGTCGCTGTCGTTCGGCGCGGCCCGGGCAGCGGCCGACGAGGGGGCGCTCGCCACCGTACCGCTGCAGGCGCGCAAGGGCAGGGCCAGCTACCTGGGCGAACGGAGCATCGGGCACCAGGATCCCGGGGCGACGTCGTCGGCCCTGCTCATCGGTACGCTCGCCGACACGGCGGACACGGCGGACGCGGCGCACGCGGCAGACACGGCCGACACAGGGGACGCCGGGGAGGCGGGCGCGTGAGCGGGGAGAAGCTCGTCGGGGTGGTGCTCGTCTCGCACAGCGCGTCGGTCGCGGCCTCCGTCGCCGAGCTGGCGAAGGGCCTCGCGGGCGGCAAGGAGACCGCGCCGGTGGCCGCCGCGGGCGGCACGCCCGACGGTGGGCTCGGCACCAGTTCGGAACTGATCTCGGAGGCCGCCAGGTCGGTCGACGGGGGCGCGGGGGTCGCCGTCCTGGTCGACCTCGGCAGTGCGGTCCTCACGGTGAAGGCGCTGCTGGCCGAGGGTGACGAACTGCCGGACGGGGCACGGCTGGTGGACGCGCCCTTCGTCGAGGGTGCGGTGGCCGCGGTTGTCACCGCGTCGGCGGGCGGGGACCTGGACGCGGTGGAAGCCGCGGCCAAAGAGGCATACGACTATCGCAAGGTGTGATGAGCGGGCCGGGCGTGTGAGCGCGCGGCTCACCGCCCTTGCCTGCGGTGCGCGGCAGGCAAGGGCGGTGAGGCGCGGGGGGCGTGCTGTGCGCGTACGCACTGGAAGTACGAGCCGCCCGAGGAGGCGTACGGCCACCGCTCACAGAAGATCGGGGCGTTCACGAGGCACGGGTCGCTTCCGCTTCCCGTCGGATCGTTGAAGCAGTCGCTTCCCCCTCTGCCGCGATGCGCACTCCCGTCCACTGTGTCGTTCCGTTGACCGTCACCGCGAGCGTGATCGTCCCCTGGCGTAGTGCCGTCAGGGTTCCCGTGGCCGGGTCGAAAGTGGCCGCGTGCCGGGGCCGGGCGTCCTTCGCCGGGCCGATGTGGAGGTTCGGGGAACCCGTCCAGTCCGCGCTCAGCGGGAAGCCGACCGGGACGCGTCGCGTGCCCTGGGTGACGGTCGCCTCCACCGCCGCGTCGCGTCCGGCCGGCAGTGCTGACGGTACGTCGAGCGCCAGGGCGTCCACATGAGCGCGCGTCTGGACCGACACCCAGTCCGGGCCCCCGGTCCACGGGCGCTGCCGGGCCGCCGCCTGTTCGGTGCGTGAGACCTTGTCGACGCCCACCAGCGACCAGCCCGTGAAGCCGCCCTCGTCCGCCGGGCCCGCCGGCGTCTTCCCCGAGTTGCCGTTGATCAGGTACGGCACCCCGTCGACGTGCGCGGCGTGGAAGACCCCTACGTGGCTGCCGATGAGACCGGCGCCCTTCCCGGTCGTACGCCGGAAATCGGCCAGCCACCCCTCGATCAGCGCGGCCTCCTTGCGGTCGCCCAGCTGGCTGCCCTTCTGTGCGGTCGGGTCGCGCGGCGGGACGTGTTCGATCAGCATGACGGAGCCGATCCGGTCGTCCTCGGACGCCGCATCCAGCTGCGCCCGCAGGTTCCTGATCTGCGCGAAACCGCCGCCGCGCAGGCTCAGGCTCGACGTGTCGAGCGTGATGAAGCGGGTGCCTTCGTGGTCGAACGTCCGGTGTGCGGGGCCGAATTCGGCGACGAAGTTGTCGATCTTGCCGCCCATCACCTCGTGGTTGCCCGGCACGTAGTACCAGGGCAGGGCGTCCCCGAGCTCCTCCGTCAGGATGCGGCGGGCGAAGGCGAGATCGGCCGGTGATCCCTCGTCGACGAGGTCGCCGTTGATGACGAGGAAGTCGGGCTTCGCCGCCTTGATCTCGCGCAGCGTACGGCGCGCCTGCTCCACGATCGCACTGTCCGGGTCGCGGGCGACGAACTGGGCGTCGGACATCACCGCGAACTGCCAGTCCCTCCCCTCCGTTTCGGCCGCCGGATCGATGAGCGGGTCGACGGGCACGGGCGGGTCGGGGAGTACGACGGTGGGTGGGACCTGGGCGGTCAGCGTGTCGATGACGATCTCGCCCGTGTACTGCTTGGCGGCCGCCGTCTCGGCCAGGTAGAAGCGGTGGACCGCGAGCGGCATCGCCGCGCCCGGCGGTACGGCGAAGGTGACCTGCCGCCAGCCGGTCCAGGTGATGAACGGGCCGCGCAGGAGCTGGTCGGAGCCTGCCGCGTCCTTCAGGTGCAGGGTCGGCCAGGCCCCCTTGCCGTCGCCCTTGATCCACAGCTTGAACGACTGGGGCTGCCCGGCCACGGCGACCGGTGGCCGCGGCGGGTTGGCGTAGGCGGCGCGGGTCGCCGTCGACTGCGTGAAGTTGTACGTGAGTTTCAGCCCCGTGCCGGTGTGGCCTTCGGGCGTCGCCGCGACCGAGCCGCTCGCGCGGGCCTGGGTGAAGGTCCAGGACGCGGCGTCGTCGAAGGCCGAAACCGCCTGTTCGGTCAGGCCGACGCTGACGGCGAGCGCGGTGACCGTGCCGTTTACGGTCGCCTTGACCTGGCCGGCGCCGCCGCTGCCCGTGCGGGGGGTGACGGTGAAGTTGCCCCGGCCGTCGTCACGGATGTCGAAGAGCGAACGGTCGTAGTCGAGCTTCACGTCGCGCGGTTCCACGGGGGCGCTGGTGCCGTGCGCGTCGTACCCGACGATGCCGAACGTGGCGCTCGCCGCCGCGTCCGCGAGCCCCACGCGTCGCGTGGTGGGTTCGACGCGGGCGAGGTCGCCCAGCACGGTCAGGTGCGTGGCCCCCTCAGCGGGACCGCGGTGGGCGCGTACCTTCACGGTGCCGCTGCCGCGCGCCGTGAACAGCCCGTCGCCGTCGACGCGGCCCACGGACGCGCGGGCGCTCTGCCAGTGCGGGTCGCCCTGCGCCGGACCGTAGGTCTCGTCGTAACCGGCGGCGGTGAGTTGCCGCGTCAGGCCGGGGAATACCCGTTCGGGGTGGCCGCCCTTGACCGGGTCCGCGGTGGGTGCGCTGCCGGCGGGCGTACGCGTCTCGACCCAGTAGCCGCGCAGTTCGCCGCTGCCGTCGGGGGCGGTGAGGGCGAGGCCGTTGGGTACGGTGCGTTCGCTGCCGTCGGACGGGCTGTTCTCCACCTGGAGCGCGTCGCTGCCGGGTTCGCGCGCGATCAGGGTCGACGAGCCGCCGCCGTCGAGGTTCAGCGCGCTGTGCGATCCGGCGCGCTTCATCATCAGGGCGAGCTCGGTGAGGGTTACGCCGCCGCTGTCGGCCTGGCGGCCGTCGACGGTGAGTACCTGCATCTCGCTGCCGTCCTTGGAGAAGCCGACGGCGGTGCGGGGCGCGGCGGTGTTGTTGCTCTGGCCGTCGTGGTTCTGCGGTATGCCGTCCACGACCAGCAGTTCGCGACCGCCGACGGCGGTGCGCGGCACGGGTCCGCCGTCGGTGCGGGCCTTGTATTCCATCGCCACTGGGTCGCCCGGCTTGAGCGAGGTGAGGGCGGCGGCCCCGGCCTCGCG
This sequence comes from Streptomyces sp. NPDC002994, assembly GCF_040611155.1. NCBI lineage: Bacteria > Bacillati > Actinomycetota > Actinomycetes > Kitasatosporales > Streptomycetaceae > Streptomyces > Streptomyces sp. NPDC002994. The sequence continues at coordinate 272,029 of NZ_JBEXNQ010000003.1, read as the reverse complement.
TCCGACGAGGACCGTTGTGCCCTCGGGGATGGGTCCTGTGCCGGGCCGGTCGCTGACCTCGACGACCTTTCCGTCCCGTACCGCCGCTTCGGCGACGGGCGTGGCGGCGTCCACCGTCAGCGCGCGGTCGGCCACGCCCCAGCCGGAGTTGTACGCCCCCACTCCTCCGGCCGGCACATTGGCCGCGTTGTACGACGCCAGGGGGTGCGTCCCGGTGGGGAGCGTGAGCGTGCCTTCGAAGTACAGCTGGAGTACGCGGCCGGCACCGCCGGGGCCGATGCCGACGGCCCGGTTGAGGCCGGGGGCCGGGGAGTGGACGGGCTTGCCGTCCTTGATGCCGGGGCCTTGGGGGGCGCCGGTCTGGTTGATGTCGAAGAAGTCGGCGTTGATGGCGGCGACGGTACGGCGGCCCGGCCCCGGGTCGTGCGCGGCGGCGAGATCGGAGACGGAGCGGCGGTCGGAGACCTTGCCGGAGTGGAGGTAGTCGGCCTGTACGCCGCCGCTTCCGTCGTTGCTGTCGCTGCTGTCGTGGTCGAGGTCGACGGAGAGCGCGTCCACGCGAAGCCACTTGTCGGATTCGAGGCGGTCGTACGACGTGAGGCGGACGCCCGGGGCGATCGGGCGGGCGCTGTGGGCGGTCTCGATGCCGTCGCCGTCGACGACGGATCTGGGGCTGCCCGCCGGGGCGCTCGCGGGTGGTGGCGCGACGGGTCTGAGGATTTCCGCCGCGTTACGGGGACGGGGGTCGGGGGTCGTATCGGCGGCCGCGGGGGCGATCGCCCCGGCCGTCAGCGCGGTGACCGTCGCGAGAAGTACGACGGGCCGCCTGAGGGAGCCACCAACTGTGCCAAGGCCCACAAGTCCTCCTGGGGAACGGCTGGTTGAGCGGGCGGGTCAGCGGGTCAGCGGGCAGTAAGCGCTGTCGCCACAGCATTGCCGCGCACGCACCAACGCACCAGGGGTTGACGGAGGCCTCGGGGAAAACTTGCGGCGCCGGTGAGGTGACGCGGGTTGCGCGGGGCGGACGCGATCACGTTAGGGCTCGGCGAGCTTCGCGCGGGGCAGCGACTGGTCGACCGACGCGTCACCCATCCGTTCGGCGTTGCGGAGCGCCGGTAGGTGACGCCCCGTCGGGTGGTGGGCCCTGCGGGGCTGTTCCCCTCCAGCCCCCCAGCCAACACAGACGCCCTCCGGGCATGTCCTCAATCGCCGGACAGGCTGGATTTACGCACGGCGCGCCGGCGAGGGTACGACGGCCTGAACATCACGCACCCCGGCAAGCAGACCGTCGTCTTCGGCAAGGACGGCCGGTCCTGCGGGCCCGACATCAACTGGAGCGGCCCCCACCCGCCGGATCGTGCAGCTCGGCGCGGGCCGCGCCGGGGCCGCCGTGGCGCACGCGCTGCCTCGGCCCTCGCCGCCGAACTCACCGGACGCTTCGGCGCGGGCCGGACGTACGCCGCGCCCCAGGGCCGGCTCGCCGCGCTTCTTGCCGGAGCCGACGGGCTGCTGCACGCCACACCCATGGGCGTGGCCCACCACCCGGGTCTCCCCTTCCCCGCCGAATTGCTGCATCCGGGGCTCTGGGTCGCCGATGTGGTCTACCGGCCGCTCGACACGGACCTGCTGCGCCGGGCGCGCGCCCTCGGCTGCCGCACGCTGGACGGCGGCGGCATGGCCGTGTTCCAGGCCGCGCACGCCTTCCGGCTGTTCACCGGGCGCGAGCCCGACCCGGTGCAGGATGCTCGCCCACATGGCCGCCCTCGTCGCCGACCAGGCAGGAGCCCAACATGCGCAAGTCCATCGCCACCGTCTCCGTCAGCGGATCCCTGACCGAGAAGCTGGAGGCCGTCGCCCGAGCCGGGTTCGACGGCGTGGAGATCTTCGAGAACGATCTGCTGGGGTGTCCGCTGCCGCCTGAGCAGATCCACGAGCGAGCACAAGCGCTGGGGCTGGGGATCGACCTCTATCAGCCCTTCCGCGACTTCGAGGCGGTCACCCCGGACCGGCTCGCGGACAATCTGCGGCGGGCCGACCACAAGTTCCGGCTGATGGAGCGGCTCGGCGCCGACATACTGCTGGTCTGCTCGAACGTCTCCCCCGGCGCCGTCGACGACGACGCGCTCGCCGCCGAGCAGCTGCGCCTGCTCGCCGAGCGGGCCGCGGAACACGGCATCAAGATCGCGTACGAGGCGCTGGCCTGGGGCCGGCACGTCGACACGTATCTGCGTGCCTGGCGGATCGTACGGATGGCGGACCACCCGAATCTGGGTACGTGCCTGGACAGCTTTCACATCCTGTCGCGCGGTTCGGACCCCGGCGGCATCGAGGCCATCCCCGGCGACAAGATCTTCTTTCTTCAGCTCGCCGACGCCCCGCTGCTCGCCATGGACGTACTCCAGTGGAGCCGCCACTACCGGTGTTTCCCTGGCCAGGGCGGGTTCGACCTCGCCGGGCTGCTCGCTCACGTCCTGCGTACCGGTTACGCGGGCCCACTGTCGCTGGAGGTCTTCAACGACAGCTTCCGGCAGGCGGACGCCGGTCGTACGGCCGTCGACGCGATGCGGTCCCTGCTCGCGCTGGAGGAGTCCGTCGCCGAGGTACTCGGCACCGGCTCGCCCCTCCCCCGACCCGCGCAGCCCGAGGGGTTCGCCTTCGCCGAGCTGGCCACCCGGGACCACAAGCGTCTGGGCGGACTGCTCGGTGCGCTGGGATTCGCCCGTACGGGACAGCATGAGACCAAGCCGGTCGAGCTGTGGGAGCAGGGCCGGGCCAGGATTCTCCTCAGCCGCATCCATCCCGACAGCCCCACTGACACCTCGCTGGTGGCCATTGGCCTGGAGTCGCCGGACCCGGCGCTCTCCGCCGCGCGTGCCAAGTCCCTGCTGTCGCCCGCACTCCCCCGTCACCGCGCCGCCGACGAGGCGCCGCTCGCCGCCGTCGCGGCTCCGGACGGCACGGAGCTGTTCTTCTGCGACTCCGCACAGCCGCGCTGGCGCGACGACTTCGATGCCGTCGAACCGCCCCGGGGCCACATCGGCCATATCGACCACGTGGCGCTGGGGCATTCCTGGGACCACTTCGACGAGGCGACCCTCTTCTACCGTTCGGTCCTCGGGCTGCGGCCGCACGAGAGCGTCGAAATGGCCGATCCGTACGGACTGTTGCGCAGCCGCGCCATGTCCAACGCCTCCGGTACAGTCCGCCTCGCCCTAGACATGGCGCACGTCGGGGCTGCCTCGCAGGAGCTGCCCGGGCAGCACATCGCCCTCGCCGACGACGACGTCGTCGCGACCGCGCGCCGGCTCCGGGCCCTGTCCGACGACGTACTGCTGCCGATTCCCGACAACTACTACGACGACCTGCGGGCCCGCTTCGACCTCGGCGAGGCGCGCCACCGGGAATTGCGTGAGCTCGGGCTGATGTACGACAGGTCCGACGAGGGCGAGGGCGGCGAGTTCCTGCACCTCTATACGGTCACCGTCGGCCGGGTCTTCTTCGAGATCGTGCAGCGCGTCGGCGATTACCGCGGCTTCGGCATGGCCAACGCCCCGGTCCGGCTCGCCGCCCAGCACCCACCCGCGCCCGCCCCGGAGCGTGACTAGCCTGCGCATACGAGTGGAGGCCCCATGACCTCGCCGCCGGCCCCCAGGCCGACAAGGACCGCCAGCGGGCGGAGCACATCCGCAGGTCGCCGGCGCTCGCGAACCTGGATACGCCCGCGCTCGACCTGATCAGCAAGATCCTGGACGCGGACCGGGCAAGCAGTGAGTTCGTCACCCCGGACGTGATCGACGTACACATGATGATCAGCGCGTTCTGCGTCTTCCGGATCGCCAACCAGTACACCTTTCGAGGCGCCCTGGGCGGCCACGACCTGACCCGCCGCCAAGCATCGCGCGCGTGATCAGCCGACTGCCGGATCCGGGTGGGGTGCGCCCAGGTAAGGGAAGTCGAGGAGGAGGTCGGTGTGCGGGCCGATGTGGTCGCTGGCGACTTTCCCGCCCGAGATCATGGCCAGCCGGGTCGAGGTGACGTCGTCGGTGAGAGCCCGGCCGTTGGGGTAGGCGGCGGGACGGTTGCGGTCGTAGACCAGGATGTCCGGCAGGACCGTACGCAGGACCTCTTCGGCGGCGTGCGCGTCGTAGCCGCCGGTGTGGCGGAGCACCTCGGTCCACGGCCCGCTGTACGTCGCCCAGTCCTCGGCGGGCTCGCCTTCGTTGTAGGCGTCCTTCGCCTCCTCGGGGTTGAAGTACGCCGTCAGCGACGGGTGGGCCCCGCGGTCGACGGACTTCAGCCGGCCGTCCTGGCGCAGGCTCACCCGCGCCCACACCCCGATCACCGGGTCGGGGCACAGCTCGTCGCTCGGAACCTCCAGCACGATGCCCAGAACGTTCTTGTCGGCTCCCCAGTCCACGCCGGTCCACTGGAAGTCCTTGACGATGCCGTCCAGGTCGGCGAAGAACGGGTCGCTGCGCAGACCGGCCGAGAAGAGGTACGGACCGGCCTCGACCACCCGCGCCTCCGCCCCGAGGGCGACCGGCGCGTCGGTGAAGATCTCCTGCCCGCCGGGCTCCGCGCTGCGGGCCTGCGCCCCCGTCGCCCAGTACACGGTCGCCGTCTGCCGGCCGTCGACGGGCGGGGAGAAGACGAAGCTGAACGCCGCGTCGGCGTGATCGTCGCCGTCGATGTCGACATTGATGCGGTAGACCGCGTCCGGGTGGAACGCCGCGCCCGCGGCCGGGGCGATCGGGTGGACGTTCATGATCAGGACGGTGCGCCCGCCCGGCACCGTGAACGCGAACAGGTCCGTCAGATCCAGCCGCGCGTCGTCCATGGGCGACCGCAGATTCGGCCCGCTGAGGTGATGAGACATGTCACCCACCCTCGGCCCCCGGCCCCTTCCGCGCACGGTGGCGCCCGCCATACGTGGACCGCTGTCCGTGTACGTCACAGACCCTTCGCCGTACGGTGCCGTCTCCTGCCGGCCTCACTGGCTCCGGCCTCGGTCTCCTTCCGGGAGTCGTGCCGGGAGCGAAGGTACGTGGAGTACGTTGTCCCTGCAGCTGGTTCGCTCCGTCAGCCGGACGGAAGCGTCGTAAGAGGGAATCCGGTGGGAATCCGGAACTGCCCCGCAGCGGTGAGTGGGAACGACCGCCGTCATACGCACTGGCCCCGGATCTCCGGGACCGGGAAGCGACGGCCAGTAGGTGCCCGCCGGGTGCAAGCCCCCGGCAGGCCGGCCCGCGAGTCCGAAGACCTGCCACTGCCCGCGTGCGACCCCGCATGCGGAGATCTCGGTGACCTCGAGGGCGGGTCGGCGGTAACGGGCAGGCGCGGCACGGCTGTTGTGAGCCGTCCGGTGTGCTGTCCGGTACGCCGTTCCTTCGCGTCCTCGCCCGGTTGCCGGGGTCGTCTCCGCGACTCGCGAAGGAGAGTCCCGTGGCTGACCGTTTCGCCACCCCGCATTCGCTTCCCACCGTGCACGGCTGGCCCCGTCAGGGCCCGCGCCGGGAGCTCAAGAAGGCCGTCGAGGGCTACTGGGCGGGCCGCATCAGCGCCGCGTCCCTGCGCCGGACCGCCGCCGAACTGCGCCGCGACACCTGGCAGCAGCTGGCGGACGCCGGCATCCGGGAAGTGCCCACCGGCAGCTTCTCGCTGTACGACCACGTACTGGACACCGCCGTGATGGTCGGCGCGATCCCCGCGCGCCACCGCGCCGCCTTCGCCGCCGATTGGCTGGACGGCTACTTCGCCATGGCGCGCGGCACGGACCGTGGCGCGCCGCTGGAAATGACCAAGTGGTTCGACACCAACTACCACTACCTGGTGCCGGAACTCCGCCCGGACACCACCTTCACCGCCGACTCCCGGGGCCCGGTCGGGGAGTTGCGGGAGGCGGTCGCACTCGGCCACACCGCCCGTCCGGTGCTGGTCGGCCCCGTTACGTTCCTGCTCCTCGCCAAGGCCGCCCCGGACGTCGCCGACGGATTCGATCCGCTCACCCTGATCGACCGGCTGCTGCCGGTGTACGCCGCAGTCCTCGCGGACCTTCGGGCGGCGGGCGCCGACTGGGTCCAGTTGGACGAGCCCGCCCTCGTGCAGGACCAGTCCCCGGCCGTGCTGAGCACCACCGCCCGCGTCTACCGCGAGCTCGGCGCGCTCACCGACCGGCCGAAGCTCCTTGTCGCGTCGTACTTCGACCGTCTCGGCGAGGCACTGCCCGTCCTCGCCCACGCTCCGGTCGAGGGCCTGGCCATGGACTTCACCGGGCCGGGTGCCGCGAACCTCGACGACCTCGCCGCGGCCGGCGGTCTGCCGGGCAAGCGGCTGATCGCCGGGGTCATCGACGGCCGTAACGTATGGATCAACGACCTGGAGAGCTCGCTCTCCACCCTCGCCACCCTGCTCGGGCTCGCGGACCGGGTGGACGTCGCGCCGTCCTGCTCCCTGCTTCATGTGCCGCTGGACGCCACCGCCGAACGCGACCTGGACCCGCAGGTCGCCCGCTGGCTGGCCTTCGCCCGGCAGAAGGTGTCGGAAACCGTCACCCTGGCCACCGGCCTGAGTCGCGGCGCCAACGCCGTCGCGCCCCAACTCGCCGCGAACCGGGCCGCTCTGGCCTCCCGCGCCGCCTCCGCGCTCACCCACGACCCGGCTGTACGCGCCCGCTGCTCGGCCATCACCCCGGCGCAGGCCCGCCGCCCCGAGCCGTACGCCGAGCGAACAGCGGCCCAGCGGGCCCGGCTCGGCCTGCCGCTCCTGCCCACGACCACCATCGGCTCGTTCCCGCAGACCACGGAGCTGCGCGGCGCCCGCGCCGATCTGCGGGCGGGGCGCATCGACTCTCCGGCGTACGACGAGCGGATCGCGGCGGAGATCCGCGAGGTCATAGCCTTCCAGGAGAAGGCGGGTCTCGATGTGCTGGTGCACGGCGAACCCGAACGGGGCGACATGGTCCAGTACTTCGCCGAGCAGCTCACCGGCTATCTCGCCACCCGGCACGGCTGGGTCCAGTCGTACGGCACGCGCTACGTCCGGCCGCCCGTCCTGGCCGGTGACGTGTCGCGCCCCGAGCCGATGACGGTGCGCTGGACGTCGTACGCCCAGTCGCTCACCGACCGCCCGGTCAAGGGCATGCTGACCGGGCCCGTCACCATGCTCGCCTGGTCGTTCGTCCGCGACGACCAGCCGCTCGCCGACACGGCCCGCCAGGTCGCTCTGGCGCTGCGCGACGAGGTCACCGACCTTGAGGCGGCGGGCACTCGCGTCGTCCAGGTCGACGAACCGGCGCTGCGCGAGACGCTGCCGCTGCGCGAGGCGGCCCGGCCGGCCTACCTGGCCTGGGCCACGGAGGCCTTCCGGCTCACGACCGGCGGCGTACAGGCCCACACCCAGATCCACACCCACATGTGCTACGCCGAGTTCGGCGCGGTGCTCGCGGCGATCGACGACCTCGACGCCGATGTCATCAGCCTCGAAGCGGCCCGCTCGCACATGCAGATCGCGCGCGAGCTCGCCACGGCCGGGTACCCGCGTGAAGTGGGTCCCGGCGTGTACGACATCCACTCCCCTCGCCTACCGGCCGAGCGTGAGATCACCGATCTCATTGATCTGGCCCTGCGTACCGTCCCCGCCGACCGGCTGTGGATCAACCCGGACTGCGGCCTGAAGACCCGTACGCCCGCCGAGGTCCGCCCGGCGCTGGAGAACCTCGTTGCCGCCGCCCGCCGGATCCGCGGCTGAGGGACGACCACCACCATCGGAACCCGCCGGGCAACCCGGCGGGTTCCATCCGTGAATTGAACGCGCCCCATTGCCAGTCGACTTGCGCAGCTCTACGCTCACACGATCCCACCCATGAACATCGTTCACATATGGGGAAGTGAGTCATGCGAAGCAAACTCCTCGCCACCGCGGCCGGCCTCGCGGCTGTCGGCGGCCTGGCTCTGGCGCCCAGTGCCCATGCGGAAGTCGAGCCCGGCGGCTGGACCTCGGTCTCGCCGTCGTTCAACGTCCAGGAAAGGGGATGCGGCCAGGTCGACGACCTGACGTTCACGCTGACGTGTTCCACCGCGAGCGGTGATCAGCGCGCCGAGCGCCGCTATGCCACGTACACCGGAGGCACCCGTCAGTTCGAGGGCTACTTCCGGATCACCAGCATGGGCGGCACCCGGATCAGCCTCAAGCAGACCTTCAACGACTCGGCTCCCGGCCCGTACTTCATGCTGGCGGCCGAGCGCGGCGGCCGCCTGTACGCCGTGCACGGGGGCACCACGCTGTCGAACGCGGGGACGGTCGGAGCGACGGTCCGCGTCAACACGGTGCACCAGGTGGGCAACCAGCACCGGACGTACATCAACGGTTCCCTGAAGCACTCGCACGACAGCCCCGACGGCAGCTTCTACGACAAGTTCGGGGCGTACCGCACCAGCGGCGGCAACGGCCCGGCCACGGTGGTCTGGAGCAACGTGAAGTTCTGGCGCAAGTGACCGCGACGGCCAGGGCATGGGCCGGGGCCTCGGCGGCGGCGCTCGTCCTCGCACTGGCCGCCTGCACTTCTCCGCCGTCCATGGCCAAGACCACAGGTACGGCCACGGGCACGGCCACCCGCCTTACAGCGGTCCTCGACTCGCCAATCGACATCACCCTGCGGTGGACGGGCGGGGAGAGGGGCGCGGCGGGCCGCGTCGTCGAGTTCGCGACGCAGGCGGCGGGCCCGTACACGATCCTCCAGTACGTGTCCCCGGAGCAGCGGACGTACCGGCATCCCGATCTGATACCGCGAACGTCGTTCCACTACCGCCTTCGCCCCTACTACGGCCCGGCGTCCCAGCCGGTCGAAGTCGCCCTGCCGCCGGGCGGCTTGACGGAGCAGGACCAGCGACACGACCACGAGTGGGCGCCGCCCCGCACGGTCGGGGGCCGGGTCGTACCCACGCACCCGGTGCGGGACGACGCCGCCGCCGCGCCGAAGGGCCTGAAGGCGACCGTCGAGCACGCCAACGGCATCCGCTTCACCTGGACCGACCACGCCGGCGACGAGGAGGCCCAGCTACTGGAAATCAGGCCGGCGGGAAGCCGGTCGTTCCGGCCGGCCGCCGTCCTGGATCCCGACGTCAATTCCTTCGGCCTGATCACGCTGCCCGAAGAGAAGAAGGCGTCCTACCGGATCCGCGCCCTCGTCTACGGCAAGCAGTCCAACGTCGTACGCCTCAGAACCGGCGCGGAGCCGACGGCTTCGGCTACAGGCCGCTGAGTTCGCGCACCGTCGCCATGTCGCTGAACGGGATCAGCTGCTCACCGACGATCTGGTACGGCTCGCTGCCCTTCCCCGCGACCAGCACGATGTCGTCCGGCCCGGCGGCGGACAGCGCGTACGCAATGGCGCTGCGCCGGTCGGCGTACCGCTCGAAGGGGGTGCCGGTCGCCGCGAGCCCCGGGGTGATCTGGTCCAGGATCTCCTCGGGGTTCTCGTTCCTCGGGTTGTCCGAGGTCAGTACGCACAGGTCGGAGTGCGTCCCGGCGATCTGGCCCATCTCGGCCCGCTTGGTGATGTCACGGTCACCGCCACAGCCGAAGACGGTGACGACCCGCCCCTTGGCGAAGCCGCGGATGGTGGTCAGGACCTTTTCGAGCGAGTCCGGGGAGTGCGCGTAGTCCACGATCACGGACGTGCCGCCCGGCGTCTCGAAGCGCTCGAAGCGCCCGGGGGCCGTCGGCATCCGGTCCAGGGCCGCGACCAGGCCGGCCAGATCGTGCCCCAGCACATGGCAGGCAGCCACGGTGGCGAGCGCGTTGGCGACCGAGAAGCGGCCGGGCACGGGAATCGCCGCCGGGTACTTGCGGCCGTCGTGGTGGAGCGTGAACCGCGTGCCGTGGCCGTCCATGCTGAGGTCGGTGGCCCGGTAGTCCGCCTCCGCGTCGATGGCGTACGTCGCCACCGCGTCCGGCATCATGGCCACGATCGAGGCACCCACCGTGTCGTCCACGTTGACGACCGCGCGCCGGCAGAGCCCCTGGAAGAGGCGCAGTTTGGCGTCCCGGTAGTTCTCCATGGTGCCGTGGTCGTCCAGGTGGTCCTGGGAAAGGTTGGTGAAGACGCCGACGTCGATGAACGCGTCGTCCACCCGGTGCGTCAGCAGCCCCATCGAGGTCGCTTCGAGCACCACGGTGGAGACCTCGCGGTCCCGCATGCGGCCCAGCAGGTACTGGAAGTCCGGCGACTCCGGCGTCGTCAGGACCGACCGCGGCATGGGGATCATCTCGTCCCCGATGCGGCTGCCGCCCGTCCCGATGACACCCACCTCGGCGCCCTCGGCGATCCGCAGCAGGGACTCGACCATGTACGAGACGGAGGTCTTGCCGTTGGTTCCGGTGACGGCCACCATGTCCATGGCCCGTCCGGGCTCACGGTAGTAGCGGGACGCTACGGCCGCGGCCGCCTTCCGGGTGTCGGGTACGCGTACGACGCAGACGCCCGCGGCCGCGCCGTCGGCCCCACTGTCACCGTCGACGAGCACCGCCACCGCGCCGCGCGCGATCGCGGGGCCGACCGCCTCGGGTCCACCGCCGACGTGTCCGGGGACGGCGATGAACAGCGTGCCCGGTGATGCCCGGTGGGCGTCGAAGCAGGTGCCCGCCGTGATCGTCGTCTCCGGATCCCCCGCGAGGACCTCGTGGTCATGGCCGGCCAGCAACTCGCTCAACTTCACAGGGGTCCTCTCGGGGGGCGGGGTATACGGGGAATGCGGGGTATGCGGGTACGGCGACAGCCAGGTCGTGCGGTGCGGTGCGGTGCGGTGCGACAAAGGCGGCGCCCCCGCCCCGGCAACCTCCAGCCGCTTCCGGCGTTTGAGGAGCGGGGTCCGGGGCGAAGCCCCTCACGCGGTGGGGGAAAGCGCCACAGGCGGAAAGGCCGCACTAAAAACCGGCGGTGAGCACCTTGGGCTCCACCGGGACGAGGGGAATCGCTAGCCGTGGCCGTGCAGGGCCCGGCACAGGGCATGAGGAGGCCGGCTCAGGCACTCCCCGGCTCCACGTGTGCTGCGACTCATGCTCTGGAGTGTACGGCCCCGGGGCGGCCCGGAGCACCCCTGTGAGAGGCGGCCGGTGGGCCGGTGGCACACTGGCCGCCGATTCGCCGAAGGAGCACTCCATGCCGTTGATCCGCACGCTCAGCCGGGCGGTACGCCGCGCCTACCGCCCGAACGTGGATCTCAGCCACCCCACCCGCTCCCCGCTGGGCAGTGCCGTCGTCAACTGCGTCGTGTACGAGGACGGCGAACGCCGGCCAGGCGACTGTCCGGCGCAGGAGGCCCTTGCCCGGGTCCGCAAGTCGGGCCAGGGCTTCGTCTGGATCGGCCTGCACGAGCCGTCGGAAGAGGAATTCGCGGGGCTTGCCGCCCTGTTCGGGCTCCATCCGCTGGCCGTGGAGGACGCCGTACAGGCACATCAGCGGCCGAAGGTGGAGCGGTACGACGACGTGCTGTTCGCCGTCTTCAAGACCGTCCACTACGTCGAGCACACCGAGCTGACCGCCACCAGCGAGATCGTGGACACCGGCGACCTGATGGTCTTCACCGGCCCCGATTTCGTCATCACCGTCCGCCACGGCGGCCGCGGCTCGCTCGGACCGCTCCGGGAGGCCCTGGAGTCGGCGCCCGATCAGCTCTCCATGGGCCCCGCCGCCGTGCTGCACGCCGTCGCCGACCACGTCGTCGACGACTACCTCGTGGTCGCCGAGGCCGTGCAGCACGACATAGACGCGGTCGAGACGGCCGTCTTCAGCGAGCCGGCGGGCCGCGGTGACGCCGGCCGCATCTACCAGCTCAAGCGTGAACTGCTGGAGCTGAAGCGGGCGGTGGCGCCGCTGGCCCGGCCGCTGAACGTGCTGGCCACCGAGCCCATGCCGAGCGTCGGCCCGGAGATCCGGACGTACTTCCGCGACGTCGCCGGGCACCTGACCAGGACGGCCGAGCAGATCGCCGCCTTCGAGGGACTGCTCGACTCGATCCTCCAGGCCCATCTGGCCCAGGTGACGATCACCCAGAACGAGGACATGCGCAAGATCACCTCATGGGCGGCCATCATCGCCGTGCCGACCATGATCTGCGGGGTCTACGGCATGAACTTCGACCACATGCCCGAGCTCCGCTGGACGTACGGCTATCCGCTCGCCCTCTCCGTCATGGCCGTCGCCTGCTTCACGATCCACCGGGCGTTCCGGCGAAACGGCTGGCTGTGACCACCACTTCGCCGCCCACGACGACGGTCTCGGCAACGGTGCCGGGGATGTCCTCGGGCGCGAGCTCAAGGATGTCGCGGGAGAGGACGACGAAGTCGGCGAGCTTGCCGACCGTCAGCGAACCGCGTTCGCGCTCAAGGAAGTTGGCGTACGCCGAGCCCATCGTGTAGCCGTGCACGGCGGTCCGCACGTCGACCGTCTCGTGGGGCATCCACGGCTCGCCGCCGCCCAGGGGCCGACGGGTCACGGCGGTGTAGATGCCCACCATCGGGTCCATCTCGGCGACGTTCCAGTCGCTGGAGAAGGCGAGCACGGCGCCGGCCTCGTGCAGGCTGCGCATCGGCCACGCCTTGTGCCAGCGCTCCTCGCCGACGTTCCGCGCCCAGTCCTTGCCGGGCCCGGCGATCTCGGGGGCGCAGTGGCGCGGCTGCATACAGGCGACCACGCCGAGCTCCTTGAAGCGGGGGGTGTCCTCGGGGTCGAGGCATTCGACGTGGACGACCTGGTGGCGGGCGTCGCGCGGGCCGTTCGCGGTACGGGCGGTCTCGACCGCGTCGAGGACGGTACGGATGCCACGGTCGCCGGTGGCGTGGACGAAGCACTGGAAGCCGCGCGCGTCCAGCCGGGTCAGCAGCTCGGCGAACTCCTCCGGCGGGTAGAAGGTGTCGCCCCGGTGGTGCCCGCAGCCCGTGTAGGGCTCCAGGAGGGCGGCGGTGCGGGGCTCGACGACATCGTCGATGTAGAGCTTGAGCGGGCCTACGTTCAGCCGGTCGTCGTCGAAGGTGCGGGCGGCCGCCGCGAAGTCGTCGAGGTCGGCTTCGGTGGTGCCGCGCGGGTGGAAGAGGGCCGCGACGATCCGGGAGCGGAGCCTGCCCTCGGTGCGGGCCCGCTCGTACAGCGCGAGGTCGTCGAGGGAGTTCTGCGGCTCTACGACGGTCGTGATGCCGTACGAGATCGCTTCGTCGAGGCTCTGCGCCAGGCGGCCGTACTGCCGGTCGGGCGAGGCCCAGGGCACGCCGAGTGCGCGCAGGGCGCGGTGGCCGTCGCGGGAGAGGCCCTTGACGGCGAAGTCCTTGATGAAACCCGTGGGTTCTCCGGTCGCGGGGTCGGTTTCGGCCTCGCCGAAGGGCAGGCTCGTACGGTCGCGGTCGATGCCGAGGCGGCGGAGAGCCGCTGTGTTCAGCCAGGCGGTGTGCACGTCGTAGCTGAGTACGAAGGCGGGGGTGTCGCCGGTGACGGCGTCGAGGTCTTCGGCCCGCGGCATGCGGCCGTCCGGGATCGCCGAGTAGTCGAAGGCCTCGGCCTCGATCCACTCGGCGTCGGGGTGGGCGGTGTGCCAGGCGCGGATGCGCTCGTGGATGCCGTCGAGCGTACGGACTCCGGCGAGTTGGACGCAGGCGTCGTCGGAGCCGAGCCTGACGTGGTTGTGGGCGTCGATGAAGCCGGGGAGTACGAGGCGGCCGCCCGCGTCGACGATCTCGGTGTCCGGTCCGGTCCACTGTGCGGCGTCGGAGTCGGCGCCGAGCCAGGCGATACGCCCGTCGCGTACGGCGAGTGCCTCGGCTTCGGGCAGAAGGGGGTCGACGGTGTGGATGCGGGCGTTGAGGAGGACCAGATCGGCCGGGGTGGTAGGGGGCATGAGGGTGAACTCCTGGGGGTGCGGTGCGGGGCTCTTTTGCGGGGGCGTGGGGTCGGTGCCGCGCCGGGGCGTCTCCTCGGGCATCGAACGTTCGGGTAGTGCGTTGTTTCTTCGGGCTCGTTGCGTTCGACGCCCTGCGGGGAGCGCCCCGACACGTCCCCTCCCGGCGGCGTGAGCTCGTGCGGCGGGGTCAGGCGGTACGTACGGGCTTGCGGGCGGCCAGCGCCCAGTAGGTGAGCGCGGAGACCACCGAGCCGAGGAGGGTGAGGTCGGCGCCGCCCAGCGGTGCGACCAGGGGGCCGGTCCACAGCTCCGAGTCGGCGGTGAGACCGGCGAAGACGATGCCGGTGAGCAGGGCCGCCATGCCCGCCGGGTGGTAGCCCGCCCGGTACCAGTACGCGCCGCCCGGTCCGGCGTGCAGGGCCTCGGCGTCGTAACGGCAGCGGCGCAGCACCATGTCGGTGAGGAAGACGCCGCTCCACGGGGCGAAGACGATGATCAGCAGGGAGAGGAAGGACAGCAGCGACTCGGTGAAGTCGGCGAAGAACAGGGCCCACAGGGAGCCGACGGCGGTGACGGCGGCGCTGATGAGGATGGCCCTCGACCGGCTCCACGGGATGCCGAGCACCTGGAGGTTCAGGCTGGACGAGTAGAGAGTGATGATCGAGTTGGTGACGGAGCCCAGGAGGACCAGGGACAAGAAGACCGGCTGGAACCAGCCGGGCAGCAGCTCCTCGGTGCCCGCCACCGCGTCGGTCATGTCGGTCTGGGTCGCGGCGGCGACACCGGCGACTCCGAGCGCGACCGAGGAGAGGAAGCCGCCGAGGGCTCCGCTCCAGGTGATGGAGCGCAGGGTGGTCGTCTTGGGGAGGTAGCGGGTGTAGTCGGCGGGCATCGGTACGTACGAGAAGGGGCTCGACAGCATCACGACGAAGGCCAGGCTCCAGCCGGCGGCACCGGGACCGACGGCGGGGGCTGTGGTGTCGGCGCCGGGCAGGACGAAGACGAGCAGTGCGACGAAGCCGGCGGCCAGGGCGTACGCCATCCAGCGTTCGGCGAACTGGACTGTGGCGTGACCCCACATGGCTACCGCGAAGGTCAGGGTGAGGGTGATGGCGAGCGCCAGGGCGCGGGCGGTGTTGCCTCCCTGCCAGCCGATTTCGGCGAAGAAGACTTCCAGCGCGAGGGTGCCGACCACCGTGTTGACGATGGTGTAGCCGATGCTGACGATCCAGTTGAGCACTCCGGCGGGCCAGTTGCCGCGCGTACCGAAGGCGGCGCGGGAGATCACGAGGGTGGCGGTTCCGGTACGGATGCCGCTGAGGCCCGCGGCGCTGATGACGAAGAAGGCCAGGCCGCCTACGACCACGACGGCGGTCGCCTGCCAGAAGGAGAGGCCGAAGGCGACGGCGAGCGCGCCGTTGATGACGTAGGTGAAGGTGAGGTTCGAGCCGAACCAGAGCCAGAAGAGGTCCTTGGCGCTGCCGTGCCGCTCCTCGTCGGGGATGGGATCGATGCCATGGGTCTCGACGTGGAAGACCTCGTCGCTCTTCGGTTGCCGCTCCGCCGTGTGCGTTGCCATGCCACTCCCCAGCCAGACCTTGAATGCCGTTCTAAGAGTTAGAACGGCATTCAAGATGCGGTGCCGGTCCCCGCCCCGTCAAGACCCGGGCGTAAATCCGCGGCTAAGGTCATGACATCGGGCACGAACGGTGGAGGCGAAACCGGTGGCAGGAGCGGCGCGACGGCGGGACGGGCACATCGCCCAGGAGCGGATGCTCGAAGAGGCCATGGCGGTGATCGCCGAGAACGGCCTGGCCGCGCTCACCATGTCGGCGCTGGCCGAGCGGCTGGACACCAGCGGCGGCCACATCCTGTACTACTTCGGCAGTAAGGACCGGCTGCTGCTGGAGGCGCTGCGCTGGAGCGAGACGGACTTGGCTGGGGAGCGCCGGCTCCTGCTGGGCCGCCGGACGACGGCGGAGCGCAAGCTCGACCAGTTCCTGGAGCTGTATCTGCCGCGGGGGCCGCGCGACCCGCGCTGGATGCTGTGGATCGAGCTCTGGGCCCGTACGCCCGCGAACGAAGCCCTGCGCCAGGCCCAGGAGGAGATGGACCAGGTCTGGCAGGAGGACCTGGAGGCGCTGCTCGTCCAGGGCGTGGCGCGCTCACGCTTCGCGCCGATGGACATACCGGCGCACGCCTCCGAGCTGCTGGCGCTGCTGGACGGCCTGAGCACGCGGGTCGTGCTGGGCCAGCGCGGCAGCGGCCGCCGCCAGGCACTGACGGCGGCGAGATCGGCGGCCGCCCGGCTGATCCCGCCCGGGACGGCTCGGTAGCTCAGTAGCCGGCCGGGCGCACCAGGCCCGTCTCGTACGCGAAGACGGCGGCCTGGGTCCGGTCACGCAGGCCCAGCTTGACCAGCATCCGGCTCACATGGGTCTTCACTGTCTGTTCCGCGACCACCAGCCTCACGGCGATCTCCGCGTTCGACAGGCCCTGCGCGATCAGGGACAGGACCTCCGTCTCGCGTTCCGTCAGGTCGCCGACGCGGTCCTTGAGCGGTGCCCGGGGCGCGTCGGTCAGCCGGGAGAACTCGGCTATCAGGCGCTTGGTGATGTTCGGGGCGAGCAGGGCTTCACCGGACGCCACCACCCGTACCGCGTGGGCGAGTTCGGCAGCGGACGCGTCCTTCAGGAGGAACCCGGAGGCACCCGCGCGCAGCGCCTCGTACACGTACTCGTCGAGGTCGAAGGTGGTCAGGACCAGAACCTTCACCGTGGCGCCGGCCGGTTCGGTGATGCGGCGGGTCGCGTCGATGCCGCCGAGCCCGGGCATCCGGATGTCCATCAGGACGACGTCCGGTGCGAGTTCGGCGACCTGGGCGACGGCGTCGAGGCCGTCCACGGCCTGACCGACCACCTCGATGCCGGGTTCGGCGTTGAGCAGCACCGTGAATCCCTGCCGGACCATCATCTGGTCGTCGGCGATCAGCACGCGGATGGTCATGGACTGCCCTCCAGGGGAAGCGTCGCCAGTACTTCGTAACCGCCTCCTGGAACAGGCCCGTTGGCGATCTCACCGCCCAGCATGACGGTACGTTCCCGCATGCCCAGCAGACCGTGGCCGACGCCCCGCGAGGGCTCGGCCGACCCGTCCGGCGCGGTGTTGGTGACCCGGACGGTGAGGCCGGTCGCGTGGTACCCGATCTCCACCCGCGCCCGCGCTCCGGGCGCGTGCCGCATCACGTTGCTGAGCGCCTCCTGCACGATACGGAACGCCGAGAGCTCGACGCCGGGCGGCAGCGGGCGCTGCTCTCCGGTGGTCCGGGTGGTGACCGCGAGCCCCGCGCCGCGCACGTTGGCGACCAGTTCGTCCAGCCGGTCGAGCGTGGGCTGCGGGGCGTGCCGCACGGCCGCCGACAAGGCGTCCTCGGAGCGCAGTACGCCGAGCACGCGGCGCAGTTCGGTGAGCGCGCCGACGGCGTTCTCACGTATGCCCGCGAGGTTTTCCTTCAGCTCGTCGGACGGGTTCTCGACCAGGTGCGGGGCGACCTGCGCCTGGATGGAGATGACGGACATGTGGTGTGCGACGACGTCGTGCAGCTCGCGGGCGATCCGGTTGCGCTCCTCCAGGAGGGTACGCCGGGACCGCTCCTCGGCGGTCATTTCTTCCTGTACGACCAGCTCCGTGCGGGCCACCTGGCGCCCGCGCAGCGAGCCGCCGACCACCACCGCGGCGGTGAGAATTGCGGCGGCGCGGGCGACGCCGGTGAAGTGACCCTGGAGAATGAGCGTGCTGCAGACCACACCCGCCAGGAGACTGACCGTCAGAGCCTCGACCGAGACGCGGGGGCGGACCCGCAGCGCCAGCATGAAGAGCACGCCGGCCTGCGCGGCGATCCCGGGGCCGGTCCAGGGGAACAACGGGTCCCAGGGGAACTGCGAGCCCGGGAGCTCCGCGGCGATCCCGGGGGCTGCCCAGGGGAACACCTCGGCCCCGGGGGACTGCGAGCCCGAGAGCCACGCGACGACGACCATCGCGATCGTCACCATCCACCACGCCGGCAGCGGCCGGAACGCCGCGACGACGAGCGCCACCGACTGGGCCCCGCCGAGCAGCAGGGCGTACCTGGTGTCCAGTCCGTGGTCCCAGTTGGAGGCGAGCGTGTTCACGTTGACCACGCCGAGGGTTGCCGCGCCGATCAGCAACAGCAACACGATGACCGGCTGCCACATCAACCAGCCGGGCCGTCCACTGCGTGGCAGGGGGGCGACGGCCCCCGTCCACAGATCCTCGCGGAGGTTGCGCGGCACTGCCCGCACAGCTTTCAGCAGCCGCTCCGCCATCGCGCTCTCCCCCCTCACAAGATCCACCCTAGGCTTTCGTGGTTCCGGTAAGGAACTTATGGCCCACGCCTTACGGTCGGCGTCCCGCCGGGGAGCGCACCTTGCGCGTAGCTCTCAAGTACTACGGGTAGGGGGTCGCACGTCCCTCAGTGCGCGTTCTCCGTCGGGCGGAGGTCCTTGGGGATCTTCGCCCACGTCAGCGCGGCCGCCGCGAGAGGCAGCGCCGCGGCGAGCAGGAAGGTCGGGGTCATGCCGGCGGTGAAGGCCGCGGAGACCTTTTCCAGCAGTGCGGCGCCCGCCGGACCACCGGTCAGCCCGGCGAGGTGCGCGGCTTCGCCCACGGAGTCGCGTACGGACGCCGTCGCCGCGTCGTCCAGGCCGAGTTCGGGCAGGTGTGCCCGGTACAGGGCGGATGCGATGCTGCCCAGGATGGCCACGCCCATCGCGGCGCCGAGCTCGTAACAGGTCTCCTCGATGGCGGCGGCGCCACTGACGTCACGTGCCGGGGCCGAGGCCATCAGGGTCACCGAGGCGACCGTGGTCGCGATGCCCACACCGCAGCCGAGCACGGCCAGCGCGAAGGCTATCGACGGGTAGCCGAGGGTGCCGGTCTGCTGGAGGATCCAGGGCAGCGCGAGGCCCGCGGTCATCAGGAGCAGCCCGCTGCCCAGGACGTGGCGGATCGGGAGCCGGTGCATCAGGGCAGGTGTCACCAGGGAGGTGACGACCAGTCCGAGCGGCGCGGGAAGCAGCCGGATACCGGCCTCCAGCGGCGTGTAGCCCTCGCCGTACTGGAACCACTGGGTGATCAGGAACAGCGCCGAACCGAGCGCGATCATGCCGAGGAAGATCGCGGCGGCGGCGATGCTGAACGACCGGCTCGCGAACAGCCGCACCTGCAACAGCGGCTGGCTCAGCCTCAGTTGGCGGCGTACGAACACGGTCAGCGCGACCGCGGCCAGCACCAGCAGCGCCCAGGCGACCGGGTCCGCGGGGCCGCCCTTGCCGAGCTGCTTGATGCCGCCCGCGAGGGCGAGCATGCCGACGATCGACTGCCCGACGCCCCACCAGTCCCAGCGTCCCTCCCTCGGCTGACGCGATTCGGGCAGCAGCCACAGGCCGAACGCGATGACGGCCAGCGCGACCGGGATATTGAGCAGGAACGCGGACTGCCAGCCGTTCTTCTCGACGAGCAGACCGCCCACCACCGGGCCGAGCGCCATGCCGCCGCCGAAGACCGCGGCCCAGACGGCGTACGCGAAGGCGCGTTCACGGGCGTCGGTGAAGACGTTCCGCAGGATCGACAGGGTCGTCGGCATGATGGCCGCGCCGCCGACGCCGAGCAGCGCGCGGGAGGCGATGACCTGCCACGGCGCGGTGGCGAAGACGGCGATCAGCGAGGCGAGCGCGAAGACGCTGAAGCCGATGAGCAGCATGCGCTTGCGTCCCCAGCGGTCGCCGAGCGCGCCGGCGGTGACCAGCACACCGGACAGCGCGAGCGCGTACACGTCGATGATCCACAGCTGCTGCACGGAGCTGGGCTGCAGATCGGCGACGAGGGAGGGGAAGGCGACGTTGAGGATCGTGGTGTCCATCGCGATCAGCAGCAGGCTGCCGGAGAGGATCGTGAGGACGGCCCAGCGCCGGGGATCGAGCTGGGCCCGGGAAGCTTGCCGGGCGGGGGCGGGGTGCATGGGGTTCCTGTTCGGGGTCGTGCCGGAGGGTGCCTGCTGACACCGTACGGTCTCGCTTGAGACGTCAGTGTCTCAAACAAGACGGCAATGCGCACATCCATTCCCCCGGCGCGACCTTATGTCCCTTTTGCGCTTTTACGTCGCCGCCGCGTCCCGGAGCGCACCGAGCAGGCCGCATGGTGCGGTGGACACGTCAGGGGGGTCGGTGCGGTGCGCGCGGTGACGTGGGGAAGCATCTGCGAAGTCCGGGAGGCCTCTGATGTCCCGGGCGGCCCGCGGAGCCCCTTGAACCCCCGGACCCGCTGACGCGACGTACAGAAGTCGTGTGCTCCCGATTGCAAAGCAATCGCCTGATCGGGTGCCGGACCTCTTCCGGGTGATCGAACGCCGGATAACAGCCCGGGCGTCCCCGTGCGCACCGGCAGGCACGACGGAATCGAATCTCTGGTCGAGAGTTCGCCCGGCGCCTCCCGTTACGCGCCTTTGATCAGGTGCGTTGTCCGTCCGCCAGTCCGCGTGCACTGCGATCCAGGAGGAACCATGTATCCCGTACCCGCTGCCGTTCGTGTCGTTGGCGGACATTCTGCGTTCGAGTGCGGCCCCGCCGTGCTCACCCGCCTCGTGCGCCTGGTTGACGCGACGGACGCCCTCGCATGACCGCGACGCGCTACACGAGCGTCGTCGATGTCCTGATCCTGCTCCAGCGTGCGGACGGCCGCGTTCTGCTCGTGCGCCGCGCCGAGACCGAGTACGCCGGTGGGCTGCTCAGCATCGTCGGGGGCCACCTGGAGCGCGGCGAGTTCGCCGACGACGGGGCACGGCGTGAGGCCCACGAGGAGGTCGGCGTCGAAATCGACCCGGCGGACACGGAGTTCTGCGGCGCGGCCCACTACTGGGGGCCCGAGGACGAGCGACGTATCTGCTTCGCCTTCACCGCCCAGCGCTGGCGCGGCGAACCGTACAACCGGGAGCCGCACAAGCACACGGCCCTCGTGTGGGCGGAGCCCGGCAATCCGCCGCCCGACTGCCATGCGTACTCCACCGCCGTGCTCCGCCAGTTCGTCGTCGGCGGCTCGTTGTACGCCAACATCGCCCACCCGAGGAGGCCGCATTGAGCACCATCCCCCCGCAGCGGCAGGACGCACCCCAGCCGGCCGCGCCGCCCGAGCTCAACTACAACGGCCGTGTACACGGAAACGCCATGCAGGGCGCCACGCTGTGGGAAATGGCGCGGCGTATCCCCGGCGCACTCGCCCAGACCTTCCGGCTCGCCTGGTCGGTGGACCGGCGCATGGTGGTGACCGTTCTGGTGTGCCAGCTCATGTCGGGGATCGGTACGGCCGTGATGCTCACCGCGGTGGCCCGGGCCATGGGGCCGCTCTTCGGCTCCGACGACGCCCGGGCCGGGCTCAACGAGGCCCGCCCCGCGCTGATCGTCGCGGCCGTCGCGCTGGCGGTCGGGGCGCTGTCCTGGATCCTGGCCGACTGGGCGACGCGCCGCCTCAACCCCCAGGTGGCGTCCGCGGCGGATCTGACCATGGTGGACCTCCATATGAAGGTCGAGCTGTCGACGTACGACCAGGAGGGCTTCACCGACCGGAGCCAGGCCGCCGAGATCGGTGCGCTGCGGGCCGTCGACATCGCCGAGGACGCCAAGACGCTCACGAACGGCTTCGTGCAGCTGGTGTCCGCCGCCTCCGTCCTTACCGTGCTGCATCCGCTTCTGCTGGTGGTGCTGATGCTGTCGGTCGTCCCGCGCGGTCTGGGCGGCGTGATCGCGGCCCGTATCGACTACCGCGTGTTCGATGCGTCGGTCTCCGCTCGCAATGTCCGGGGGATGATGCGCTGGTACCTCACCACGCCGACGCTCGCGGACGAGCTGCGGGCCAACACCATGCGCCCCTACCTGCACTTCTGGTATCGCACGATGTGCGACCGCATCGAGGGCAGGGCGCTCGCGGCGGCGCCGCAGTACCTGCGCGTCAACCTGGCCGCCGCCGCGCTGAGCGGCGTATTCATCGTGGGCATGTGGGCCTCGCTCGCCGCGCTGGTGCTGTCGGGGCAGATGGGGCTCGCCATCGCCGGCACGGCGATCGTGGCCTCGCAGACCGCCGGCCGGGCGCTCAACCAGATCGTCAGATACGGGGCGGCGATGTTCCACCACGGTCTCTATCTGGACGACTACCACCAATTTCTGGCTCAGGCCCGCGAGATGACGACCCGGCGCGGCAGCATCACCGCGCAGGCTCCGGTGGAGATCCGGCTCGACGAGGCGTCGTTCACGTACCCGAAGAAGACCACCCCGGCGCTGCACCCGGTGTCGCTCACTCTCCGCCGGGGCGAGGTGGTCGCGCTGGTCGGGGAGAACGGCGCCGGCAAGTCCACGCTCGTACGCCTGCTGACCGGACTCACCCTGCCCACCGGCGGCCGTGTCCTGTGGGACGCCACGGATCTGGCCGCGGCGGACGCCGAGTCGGTGTGGGGCCACATCGGGCTCGTGCCCCAGACGAACGGACACTGGCCGCTGGCGGTACGGGAGAACATCACGCTGGGCCAGCCCCGCCGGCACGGCGACGAGCTGGTCTGGGAGGCCGCCGAGCAGGTCGGCATGAGGGAGGCGGTGGCCGAATTCCCCGACGGGATGGACACGTTGCTGGCCCGGTCGCTGTGGGGCGGCCATGAGCTCAGCGGCGGGCAATGGCAGCGGCTCGCGTGCGGGCGAGCGCTCTACCGGCGGCCGGGTTTCCTGATCCTGGACGAACCGACGAGCGAGATGGACGCCCGCGGTGAACACCAGATCTTCAACGCACTGCGGGAGATGGCGCCCGGCCGTATCACCCTCGTCGTCACCCACCGGCTGGAGAACGTCCGCATGGCGGACCGCATCCTCGTACTCGACAAGGGGCGCATCCGGGAGGAGGGCAGCTTCGAGCAGCTGGCGCACACCGAAGGCGGCCTCTTCGCCGAGCTGTACGCGCTGTCTCAGGACCGCTGAGCCCACTCGGCCCCGGTGATCGCGTGAACGTGGACCCGGCGCCCGCACGTCGGGTCCACAATCCAGCCCCTCCGGCGTTTGAGGAGCGGGCTCCGGGGCAGCGCCCCGGTTCGGCCTCGCGCAGCGGCTTGGAGGGGTGCGGCATAGAATGACCGGATGATCTTCATTGTTGTCAAGTTTCCCGTAAAGCCCGAGTACGCCGAAGCGTGGCCGCAACACGTCGAGGCCTTCACCAAGGCCACCAGGGCCGAGGCCGGCAACCTGTGGTTCGAATGGTCGCGCGGCGTCGAGGACCCGAACACTTACGTGCTCGTCGAGGCGTTCCAGGACGACGCGGCCGCGGCGCACGTCAACTCCAGCCATTTCAAGGCCGCGTTGGAGACGATGCGCCCGCTTGTTCGCCGTACGCCCGAAATCGTGAGCACGACCATCGAGGGCGCCGACGGATGGAGCGCGATGGGTGAACTCAAGATCGACAACTAACTCTGGGAGAGCTCCATGTCGAACATCCTCTTCGTAGTGACCGGCGCCGACCACTGGACCCTGGCCGACGGCACCGCCCACCCCACCGGCTTCTGGGCCGAGGAGGTCGTGGCCCCCTATGAGGCGTTCACCGGCGCGGGCCACGAGGTCGTGGTCGCCACGCCCGGCGGCGTCGTGCCGGCCGTGGACCGCGCCAGCCTGGCCCCGGAGGCCAACGGCGGCCCGGAGGGCGCCGACCGGGTGGTGAGGGCCCTGGCGTCGTTCACGCGGCTTCAGCAGCCGCTGAAGCTGGAGGAGGTGGATCCGGCCGACTACGACGCCGTCTTCTACCCCGGCGGCCACGGCCCCATGGAGGACCTGGCCGTCAGCGCCGACTCCGCCAGGGTGCTGACCGGCGCGCTCGCCTCGGGCAAGCCGCTGGGTGTGGTGTGCCACGCCCCTGCCGCCCTGCTGGCCACGGGGAACGCCGTCGGCGGCTCACCGTTCGCGGGCTACCGGCTGACCGGCTTCACCAACGCCGAGGAGACCCAGGCGGGCCTCGCGGACAAGGCGAAGTGGCTGCTCCAGGACCGCCTCGTGGAGCTCGGCGCCGACTTCCGCGAGGGCGAACCGTGGGCGCCGCACATGGTCGTCGACCGCAATCTCTACACCGGCCAGAACCCGGCCTCGGCCGGCCCGCTGGCCGAGGAGATGCTCAAGGCGCTGCGCTGAGCGGCCGACGCCTCACGCCAGCTGGCGCCGCACGAGTTCGTGCAGGCGGCCGCCCGTGTCGGCGAGCAGCTGCGCGGGCGGTCCCTGTTCGACGACCCTGCCCTCCGCCATGACGATCACCCGGTCGGCGTCCATGACCGTGGACAGCCGGTGGGCGATGACCAGGCGGCCGGCGCTCAGCCTCCGCGTGCTGGCCATGACGATGCGCTGGGTCTCGTTGTCGAGCGCGCTGGTGGCCTCGTCGAAGAAGAGGATCCGGGGGCGGCGTACGAGCGCCTGAGCGATCATCAGGCGCTGGCGCTGCCCGCCCGAGATCGCGCCGCCGCCGGCGATCATCGTGTGCAGCCCCATCGGCATGCGCCGGATGTCCTCGGCCAGGCCTGCCATCTCGGCGGCCTCCCACACCTCCTCCTGGGAGAAGACCTCGGCGCCGCTGATGCAGTCCAGGATCGATCCCGTCAGTGGCTGCGCGTTCTGGAGGACGACACCGCACTGACGGCGTACGGCCGACTGATCCAGCGCGGCCAGGTCCTGGCCGTCGTACAGCACGCTGCCCGAGACCGGCTTGTCGAAGCCGATGAGCAACCGCAGCAGGGTCGACTTGCCGCAGCCGCTGGGCCCGACGATCGCCACGAACTCGCCCGGGCGCACTTCGAGTGACACGTCGTCGAGCACCAGCGGGCCGTCGTCGGTGTAGCGGAACGACAGCTTCCTGGCCTCGATGGAGCCGGACAGGGTGCCGGGCTGCGCGCTGGCGCCGCGTACCTCCGGGGCCTCGTCCAGAACCGGCTTGATCTGTTCGAACATGGGCAGCACGGCGGCGACCGAGATGAGCGCGCCGCTGAGCTGGGTGACCGACGTGAGCAGCATGGTGACGGCCGTGCTGAAGGTCAGGAACGCTCCGGCCGACATGCTGCCGCGAGCGGGACCCGCCAGCAACATGAACATGATGAGCGAGCACAGCGGCAGATAGATGGCGTCGAGGACCGTGGTCAGGTTCTTGATACGGCCCGCACGCTGCTGAAGTTCACGCGAGCGGGCGAACTCGCGGGCCCAGGCGGCGTACGCGAAACTCTCCGCGGCCGCGACCCGCAGTTTGGGCAGTCCCCGCAGGGTCTGGAACGCCTGGTTGTTGAGTTTGTTGCCGAGCTCGACGAGTTTGCGCTGCCAGCGCACCTGCCACAGGCCCATCCCCAGGAACACGCCGCCGATGACGACGAGCATGGCGATCGCCGTCAGGGCCAGCGGCACGCTGAACCAGAACAGCAGAACGACGTTCATGGCGCCGACCGTGGAAGCCTGTACGGCCACCGGACCGAGCCCCGACAGCACCCTGCGGATGGCGCTGATGCCCATGGCCGCGCTGGCGAGTTCGCCGGTGGACCGCTCGGTGAAGAATTTCGTCGGCAGGCGCAGCAGCCGGTCCCAGACGGCGGGCTGGAGGCTCGCCTCGATGCGGCCCTCCATACGGAGGATGGTGAGGTTCTGCAGCAGCATGAAGGACGCGGTCACGATGCTGGTGATCATGACGGCCAGGGAGACCTGGACGATGAGGCTGGTCTCGGCGTTCGGTACGTACACGCCGAGCACCTGGCCGGTCGCGATCGGTACGAGACCGCCGAGGCCGACCGTCACCAGACCGCTGAGGAGAAGGTTCCGCAGGTCGACGCGGGTGTCGCGGAGGCTGAAGCGCAGCAGGCCCCACAGCGTCAGTGGCCGCTCGGGAAGGGGCCGGTAGAACATGACCGCGCGCTGCTCGAAGTCGTCCGCGTTGTCCTTGCCGATGCGTATCCGCATGCCCGAGGCCGGGTTCACCGCCTCGTACCCACCGCGCCGCCACAGCAGCGCGACCGGCGCGCCCGACTTCGCGCGGTGGCCGACCAGGGGGCCGGAGTTCGCCCGCCACCACCGCCCGTCGAGCCGCACCGGGCGGGTACGGACGCGCGAGACCAGGGCGATGCGGTCGACGGGGGTGACACGGTCGTTGACCGCGCCGCCCTTCGGGGGCTCCGTGAGGGTGATCCCGGCCGCCTCCGCGACCCGGCGGCAGACGGCGAAGGTCGCGTCGTCGGTGGCTCGGTCCGTGCCCGTCGAGGCGCGCCCTGACCGGTCCGGGCGGCCGATGGAGGCCACCAGGGCCTCGTCGGCCCGCGCGCGCACGGCCGCGCCCGCCTTGATGCCGGCGGCCGTACGGTCCTCGTGGGCGCGTTCGAGGTCTTCGATCCAGTGGTCCACGGCGGACAGCAGGCGGTACTGCTGGTTCACCAGCTGCTGCCACATCGCGGGCTCGATCAGCAGATCCCCCGCGGCCTCGTGGCCGTAGGAGGCGCCGTACTGCACACTCCCGGGGGACACCGGCATCCACAGGATGTCGTCGTCGGTCACCGGGCCTTCGATGTCGGGGCGGCCGTCCAGCGGGGCCTGGAAGAGCACGCCCAGACTGCGTCCGATGCCCAGCGCGAAGGCATGGTCCAGCGGGCTCTCGTACGCCGTGTAGGTGTCGGTGTACGGATCGGTGTAGCCATCGGCGTACTCCGGCTGCCGGTAGAGCTCCCGCAGCGGGATCCGCCGCAGCAGGCAGTCCTGCGACGGCCGGCCGAGCAGCGTGTGCTGGGGTCCTTCGACCGGGCCGAGCAGCAGCGCTCCCGCTTCCAGGCGGCCGAGGAAGTGCCAGTGCCCCTGCTGGGCGGCGTCGACCGCGAACAGGTCCAGCGCGCCCCCCACGACGAGCCACAGCACCTGCGGCCCCTCCAGCGCCAGGCTGCGCAGACCCGCGCAGTCGACGGGCGCGCCGAGGCCGCCCAGCGCGTAGGTCACCGCGTCGAGTTCGGCGTGACCCGCCTCGACGGGGGTCGGGTGTACGGACGACATGGTGTCAGTGCTCCTTGACCAGCTCGGCGTACGCTCCGCCGGCGGCGACCAGCTCTTCGTGGCGGCCGCGTTCGACGACCGATCCGTGGTCGAGTACGACGATCTCGTCGCTGTCGCGCACCGTGCTCAGCCGGTGGGCGATGACGACGCACGCGCAGCCGCGCCGCCGCAGATTGTCGATGATGATCCGTTCGGTCTCGGCGTCGAGGGCGCTCGTCACTTCATCCAGTACGAGGATGCTCGGCCGCCTGACCAGCGCGCGGGCGATCTCCAGCCGCTGCCGCTGGCCGCCGGAGAAGTTGCGGCCGTCCTGCTCGACGCGGCTGTGGATGCCGTCGGGGCGCCGCGCGATCACGTCGTACAGCTCGGCGTCCTGGAGCGCGGCGACGACGGCCTCGTCGGGTATCGAGGGGTCCCACAGCGCCACGTTGTCCCGGACCGTGCCCTCGAAGAGGAAGACGTCCTGGTCGACGAAGGAGACCGAGGCGGCCAGCGCGCTGCGGGAGATGTCCTCCAGGCGCTGTCCGTCGATACGGATCGTCCCCTCCCAGGGGGTGTAAAGACCCGAGATCAGCCGCGAAACGGTCGACTTGCCGCTCCCCGATCCGCCGACGAGGGCGACCTGCTGCCCGGGTCCCACGGCCAGCGAGAAGCCGGTGAGCAGCGGCTTGTCGAGTGGGCTGTAGCCGAAGGTGATCTCTTCGAGCGTCACATGCCCCTTGAGCCTGCGCGTGCTCTCGTCGGGCTCGCGCCGCGAGTACAGGACATCGACCGGGAAGCTCTCGACGTCCTTCAGCCTGGCCACATCGGCGGCGAAGTCCTGGATGCGGCCCGCGACGCCGTTGAGGCGGCTGATGGGCGCGGTGAAGCGCGCCACGAGCGCCTGGAAGGCGACGAGGAGACCGATCGAGATATGCCCCTCCACGGCCCGCAGTCCGCCGATCCACAGGATCAGCGCGCTGTTGAGCGTCGCGAGGGTGGGCGCGACGACGGCCAGGAACGCGCTCGGTACGCCGAGCCGCTGCTGCACGTCGAGCGTGGTCGCGTGCTGGCCCGCCCAGCGGCGGAAGAACCCGTTCTCGCCGCCGGTTGCCTTCATCGTCTCGATCAGCTGGAGACCGGTGTACGACGTGTTCGTGAGCCGGGCGCTGTCCGCGCGCAGCTTCTGCGTGTGCGTGGCCCGCAGCCGGATGACGATGCGCATCGCGACCACATTGAGCAGCGCGACGATCACTCCGACGAACGTCAGCTGGGGGTCGTACGACCACATCAGGAAGGCGTAGAGAATCACGACCACCCCGTCCACCCCGGCGGCCGCCAGGTCGCGTGCCAGCGTCTCGGCCACCGCGTCGTTGGACTGGAGTCGCTGCACGAGGTCGGCGGGGCTGCGCTGCGCGAAGAAGGTGACGGGCAGGCGCAGCAGGTGGCGCAGGAACCGGGCGCTGCTGAGCGTGGAGGAGATGATGCGTCCGCGCAGCAGGTTCGCCTGTTGCAGGCCGGTCAGTACGGCGGTGAGCGCCACCATCGCGGCCATCGACGCGAAGAGCGGCCCCAGCATCGACGTCTGTTCGCCGATCAGGAACATGTCGATGTACGTACGGCTCAGCGCGGGCACCGCCGCGCCGACGGCGACCAGGAGCAGGCTGGCGAGCAGTGCGGCGAGCAGGGTGCCGGTGGTTCCGCGCATGCGCGCGGGGACGGCGCCCATGACGCCGGGCT
This sequence comes from Streptomyces sp. NPDC002994, assembly GCF_040611155.1. NCBI lineage: Bacteria > Bacillati > Actinomycetota > Actinomycetes > Kitasatosporales > Streptomycetaceae > Streptomyces > Streptomyces sp. NPDC002994. Next base: position 243,321 of record NZ_JBEXNQ010000003.1, on the reverse strand, counting down.
TACGGCCACCACGGCGGAAGGATTCGGAGGGTTCGAAGACGAGGACGACTCCGGTGAAGCTGGTGTCGAAGTCCTCCGTCGTGACGAAACGACGGCCTTTGTCGGGGTCGTTGATGTGGAAGCCCCGACGCCCGAACCGACGCCCCATGCCGTCATAGACGACGTAGTGGTTGAACTCCCAGAAGAGAATGGCGGGCGCCTGGACCTCGGCGAGCGCCGTCGCCTCCATCTGCATGCCCTTGGCCTGCAGACCGTAACTACGCGCTGCCTTGAGCAGGTTGCTGGCCCGCGAGCCGTCGCGCGACACCCCGCAGGCGATACGCAACTCTTCGAGCGGGACATGGCGGCCGTAGTGGGCGAGGACCATGGCCAGCGCGGCGGCGCCGCACTCCACCGCCTCCATCTGGAGGACCGTGGGCGTACGGACGGCCTTGCGCTTCTTGACCTGTACGGGCTTCGCACGGCGGCGGCCGCCACCGGCCGGGGCCTCCGGGCGGTGCCTGCGCCGGCCCGGCGGCGGCGACTGCTGCTGCGGCGGCGCCGCGGAATCGTTCGGTGCGGTCACGGAAGCAGCCAATCGATCGGATGCTGCTCGGCGAGGTGGATGGCGCCGGAGGCGAGGGTCATGGACTCGACGGCGTACGGCGGCCCGCCCGACGTCGACCAGGAGTAGCCGGACTTCGAGGCGTCCGAGCGGTCCAGCTCGACGAGTACGGACACGGGCTGGCCCTGCTTCGAGAACTCCTCGCCGAGCTGGCCGCTGCCGAGATAGCTGGTGATGCGCTGCTGGGTCTGGGCCGTCCTGCCGACGGACTTGACCCGGCCGCGCAGTACGCCGTACTGCTGCGTCGCGACCGACTGGACGGTCAGATCCACCGCTGCCCCGACGGGCACGGTGGACCCGCGCTCGGCCGGTACGTACAGCGTCGCCATGAGGGGGTCGTCCGGGTTCTGCACCCGTTCCACGGCCGCCACATCCGCCCCGGTGGTCACCACGGAGCCGATGGCGGCGACGAGCGTCGTCAGCCGGCCTGCGGCGATGGTGCGTACGACGGTGTCCCCCTGCGCGGTACGGACCTTCAGGAGGGGGGCGTTGGCGGCGACGCGCTCGCCTTCCTCGGCGAGTACGGCGGTGACCTGGCCGGCGACGGGGCTCTGCAGGACGTAGCTGCCCTGGGCGTGGGTGAGGATTCCGGGGGCGGCGAGTGTGGACGACACGGTGCCGGTCACGGCCCAGACGGCCGAGGCGGCCATGACGATGATCGTGACGATCAGAACAAGCAGGCCCTGGGGCCGGGCGAATCGCACCGGCAGATCAATTTCTTCGGGCGATTGCAGCTTGGAAAGCGCCTGTTGGCGAAACTGCACGACACTCTTCCCTCAACTGCAATGGGCTGTCAGGTATTTCCGGACGGCCGTACGCCCCGGACCCTGGGTGGATCCGGAGGCGTACGACCGGGCCTGTCGGCAAGGAGGGGTGGCCGACGGGCCGTAAGTCACCGCTGATGTCCCGTGCCGCTCACCGGCACAGGAGGGGATCAGACGCCGGCGACCGTGGCGGTGGCGAGGCCCGTCACGGCGCCCGTGTTGAGGCCGGTGACGCCCTCGACGGTGCCGATGGCGGAGCCCGCGATGCCCGAGACGGGGACGACGGAGTTCAGGACGCCGGTGGCGTTGCCGACCACGCCACCGAGGAGGCCGCCGGACACGTTGTCCAGGTCGTTGTCGGAGATTTCCTGGGTCGCAACCTGGGAGAAGTTCATGATGCGAGTTTCCCTTCGCGTGGATATTTCGAAATAACCGGGACCGACCCTGACGGATAGGCCCTCAGTGCGAAGGATCAAAGCACGTATGCGCGTTGGACAGCCAATCAAGTCATTGCCCGAGCCTGCCGATCCCCGCACGGAATTACCGTGGCGTGCACGTCCGTTCATGACTTGGTGACAGCATCTTCACGGGATCGCCCGACGTGAATAGCGAGCACCCGTCCCCTCCGAGGACACCGAATGGGACATTCCCGTTCAGAGGGGCGTATCCGCAGGTCAGCACAGCCGGACCTATTGGGAGATGGTGTGCCGCGTGCGTATTCGATGTGGAGATTCGCTGGTGTAACACGGCCATTACGCAATGCCACTTCACCATATGGGGCCTGCCTAGGTCATCAGCGACATGGGTAGGAAACCGGCATGGAACTGTCTGAAGTCACCTATCAGGATCCTGACGACGAATCCGGCGAGTCCGCCATGCGTACGTACGCGCGGCGGGCCTGTGAACTGACCGGCATGGACCCGGAGTACGGCGTGCCCGCGCTGGCCACGATCGCGCTGCGCGAGTCCGCGTCCAACCACCCGCGCTGGCGGGTGAACACCACCGATTCCAACGCGCACGGCCCGGTCGTGGCCGACGGGCACCCGCAGAACTGCTCGCGCGGCGCCACGCAGTGCATCCCGCCGACCTTCGCCGAGTACCACCAGGAGGGCACCGCCACCACGCCCTACGACGTGGTGGCCTGCATGTGCGCCACGATCAATTACGTACGCGCGAGATACGGCGTCAACCGGTCCGGGTCGAACTTCGCGGAGCGGGTCCAGCAGGCCGATCCGAGCCGGCCGCCCAAGGGCTACTGAGCCGCCGCCCCTGGCCGGTCACGCCTTACGGGCCACCACCAGACGGCAGTTGGGGCTCCCGTCGCTGCGGCGGCCGAACTCCTCCAGGGGCTGCAGCCGCACCGTGAACCCGGCCCCGACCAGGTCGTCCCGCACGCCGCTCAGCGGGAACGTCCGGTAGTACATGACGAATCGCGGCCGCCACAGCGCGTTGCGTACGCGCATGACGGCGTCGAAGCCGAGCAGCGTCCAGTACGGCCGCGAACCGATGGGCGGCGGCGCGCCGATGGGGAAGGCGAACAGCCCGCCGGGCCGCAGCGCCCGGTGGACTCCGGCGAACAGCACGGGCCGCTCGGCGGGCAGAAAATGCCCGAACGCCCCGAAGCTCACCGCCAGATCGAATTCCTGACGGAACGGCAGGGCGCGGGCGTCGGCCCGCACCCACTCCACATCAGGTGTTTCCTCGTCGTCGGACGCTTCCCGGGCGGCGGCCAGCATCCCGGCACTGAAGTCGACCCCGGTGACGCGGTCCCGGCACAGCGGGCGCAGCACGCGCGTCCCCGCCCCCGTGCCGCAGCAGACGTCGAGCCCCGCGTCGAAGGGGCCGAGCGGGTCCAGGGCGCCGGCGACCGCGTCCAGGAACCGGTCGGGGGTGCGGAAGGGAGTGTGGTCGAACTTCGGGGCCAGCAGGTCGTAGCCGCGTTCGATGGAGGAGAGAGCCTGCACGGCCAGTTCGCGGAAGGTGGGTCCCTGGGAGGTGAACACGGACCCCAGAGTAGCCAGAGCCCCAATCCCACCTCACCGACCCGTTGACCGGAATGGGCGATTAAGCGTTATATGTGGGGGTAAACGAAAGATAAAGGTCCCTATGGGAGGCAGCCGGTCATGACCACTCATCCCAGCATTGAGCAACACCCCGACGTCGCCGAGATGCGTTCCCGGTTCGAGCGGGCGACCACCACTCCCCGCGCTCAGGCGATCGAGACACTTGCCCTCCTGACGGGTGTGTTCCTCGCGGCGTCTCCGTGGATCGTCGGGTTCAACGGCCTCACCACCCTGGCCGTGTGCAACCTGATCACCGGTGTTGCCTACGCCCTGTGTATGGGCGGGTTCAGCTCGGCGTACGAGCGGACTCACGCCATGGCATGGACCGCCGCCGCCATCGGCGCATGGACGATCGTCGCTCCATGGGTCGTGTCGGGCAATGTCGACACCACTCGCAGCATCGTCAGCAACGTGATCGTCGGATGCGTGGCCCTGCTGCTCGGCCTGGCCATGGCGGCCATGAACGCCGGCGCCTCCGACCGCGCCGGCGCCGCCCGTGGCCGCGGCCGTGGCCGTCGGTCCCAGGACGTCGGCCCGATGGGCTGATGCTCCCGAACCCACCCCTGGGCCCCGGCCGGTACCCGGCCGGGGCCCAGTCCGCTGAACGGGCAGAAATCGGCACCAAAAGATAGAATTCGAACATGGGAAAGCCGCCTGTCGCGCCGACTCCGCCCGAGCTCGTCCTCGAAACTGAGGCGGGCTCCACGCTGATCAGCCCGAGCCGGGACTACCACGTCGGGCGCGACCCCACAAGTGACATCGTCATCGATGACGCCCGCGTGTCGTGGCATCACGCGGTGCTGCGACCCGAGGCGGACCACTGGACGCTGGAGGACGAACACAGCACCAACGGCACGTACGCCGAAGGCAGACGGATCCACGAGTGGGATGTCGGCCCCGGCAGCGTCATTCGCTTCGGAAGCCCCGCCGACGGGCCCCGCGCGGTTCTCCTGGGACACGAGCCCCCGCCCTCCGCGCCCGAGCGCCCGTCCGCCGTCTCGATGCCGGCGGCGACCGGCACCTTCCGGCAGCCGACGACCGTACGGCCGCTGCCGGCCAGGACCGTACGCATCGGCCGCGCCGCCGACAACGACCTCGTCGTCGACGACCTGATCGTCTCGCGCCGACACGCCGAACTGCGGGCGCATCCCGACGGTACGTACGAGATCGCCGACCTAGGCAGTCACAACGGCACCTTCCTCAACGGCCAGCCCGTCACCGTCGCCCGGGTCTCCCCCGGTGACATCGTCGGCATCGGACACTCCGCGTTCTGCCTGGTCGGGGACACGCTCCAGGAGTTCGTCGACACGGGCGAGGTCTCGCTCGACGTACAGGACCTGGCGGTCTCGGTCGACAAGGGCCGCAAGACGCTCCTCGACCACGTGTCCTTCCCCGTCGGCGAGAAGTGCCTGCTCGCGGTCGTGGGGCCGAGCGGAGCGGGCAAGTCCACTCTCCTCAACGCGCTGACCGGGCTGCGGCCCGCCGACCACGGCACGGTCCTGTACGACGGCCGCGACCTGTACCGGGACTACGCCGAGCTGCGCCAGCGCATCGGTCTCGTACCGCAGGACGACATCCTGCACTCTCAGCTGACCGTGCGCCGGGCCCTCGGCTACGCCGCCGAACTGCGCTTCCCCGAGGACACCGCGAAGAGCGAACGGCGGGAGCGGGTGGCCGAGGTCATCCGCGAGCTGGGCCTCGAACAGCGCGCCTCGCAGCCGATCCACAGCCTGTCCGGCGGCCAGCGCAAGCGGGTCAGCGTGGCGCTGGAGCTGATGACGAAGCCGTCGCTCCTCTTCCTCGACGAGCCGACCTCCGGGCTCGACCCCGGCATGGACCGCTCGGTCATGCACATGCTGCGCGGCCTGGCCGACGACGGCCGTACGGTCATCGTCGTCACGCACAGCGTGCTGAGCCTGGATGTGTGCGACCGGCTGCTGATGCTGGCGCCCGGCGGGAAGATCGCCTACTACGGGCCGCCGGACGACGCACTCGCCTTCTTCGGGTTCGAACAGTGGCCGGAGGCGTTCGAGGCCTTCGAGAACGACCGCGAACGCGACTGGGCGGGGCAGTACCTCGCCTCCCCCTTCCACCGGCAGTACGTCGCGAACGCCACCGCGCAGCCGCTCCTGCCGCAGGCCTCGGCGCCGGAGGTTGTCGCGCCGCCGCCACCGCGGACCCGGAGCTGGGGTGCGCAGCTGAGGACGCTGGTGCGGCGGTACGCGGCCGCGCTGAGCGCCGACCGGACCTTCCTGGCGATCATGATCGCCCTGCCGTTCGTCATGGGCGCGATGGCCCGCGCCCTGGCCGGCTCGCGGCTGACGCAGGAAACCGCGATGAACGCCCTGCTCATCCTGTGTGTGGGCGGCGTGCTGACCGGCGCCGCCAACGCGGTGCGTGAGCTGGTCAAGGAACGGGTGATCTACCAGCGGGAGCGTGCGGTCGGGCTCTCCAGATCGGCGTACCTGATGTCCAAGGTGGTGGTGCTGGGCACCATCACGATCCTCCAGGCCGTCGTCCTGACCCTGGTGGCGCTGGTGGGCGTGGACCTGAACGCCCCGGGCGGCGAAGGGGTGCTCCTGCCGCCACTGGCGGAAATCACGGTGGCGGTAGCGATGCTGTCGTTCACCGCGATGATGCTCGGTCTCCTCGTTTCCGCGCTGGTGCGCAAGGAGGAGGTCACGATGCCGCTGCTCGTCCTCCTCGCCATCGTCCAGGTCGTGTTCTGCGGCGCGCTGCTGAAGCTGGACGGAGTCGCCGGGGTCGAGCAGCTGGCGTGGCTGATCCCGTCCCGGTGGGCGCTGGGAGCGATGGCCGGGACCATCGGACTGGGCCGGATCGTTCCGGGCGACCTGACGGCCGACCCGCTGTTCGCCCACTCCATGGGGGTGTGGCTGCTCAACCTGGGGATGCTGGTGGTGCTCTCGGCCGTCTTCGGTTACGCCGTCACGAAGCTGCTGCGGCGGCACGAGCCCGCCATCATGCGGAAGTAGGAACGGGGCGCCATGACGACTCCGGATTTCCGTCCCACGCATGTCGTCCCCCAGGCCGGGATGGCCACCTGGGAGGCGCCGGACGTGTCCCGCCCCACCGAACCGCTCGATCCACTCCTTCCCGTCCAGCTGATCGGCCGGCGCGGCGACTGGGGGCAGATCCTCTGCGCCAACGGCTGGTCCGCGTGGGTCGACGGCCGCCTGCTCGTGTCCGTACCGCAGGAGCCTCCGGTGGCCGGACAACCCGGCGCCCGTACGGCGGATCCACGGCCACTCCTGGCCCGCGTGGAGGAGTCCCTGAGCCAGTACCGGCGAGCGGCGGAGGACCTGACGGCGGGCCGCACGGACGGCGAGGGGTTCCGCCGCCGCACGCGGGGACTGCGGGTGGGGATGGTGGTCGAGGGCGAGTCGGTGTGGCTGTACGACGCGGAGCACGAGCGCTGGGTGTACTGCGACGGCACGCACCTCATCACGTACGCGACCTCGTCGTCCCCGGGCAACAGCGGCCCGCCGCCCCGCGAACCGACCCAGGTCGCCGCCCAGCCCCCCACCGACCCGCCGGAGCCTCCGGACCCAACCCAAGTGGTCAACCCCGCCAACCCGGCCCCCTCCCGACCGCCGCCACCGGACCCCACCCAAGTCGTCACCCCACCGGACCCGACACGGGCCGTCGGCGCCGCCCCGAACGGACCGCCCCACAACAGCCACACAGCCCCACCGGAACCCACGCGCGTCGTCGGCACCGACCCAGGCGGGCCGCCCGTCAGCAGCACCCCAGGGCCACCCGAGCCCACGCGCGTCGTCGACCCCGGCCCGAACCGACCGCCGGGGGGCGGCGACCCAGCAACACCGGAGCCGACGCGCGTGGTCGGCACCGGCCCGAGTGCACTGCCGCGCAGCGACGGCCCAACGCCACCTGGGCCCACGCGGTCCGTCGACACCGACCCGAACCGACCACCGGGCAGCGGCGACCCGGCGCCGCCCGAGCCCACTCGGGTGGGCAGTGCCTGGCCGGCGCATCCGGCCGACGCCGGCGCAAGTGGCGGCGAGGCGACGCGCGTCGTCGCCGCCGACCCGAGCGGACCGCCGGACAACGGCCGCTCAGCGCCACCCGAACCCACACGGACCGTCGGCACCGGCCCGGACCGACCGCCGGGCAGTGGCGACCCAGCGCCACCCGGACCCTCGCGGGGCGTGGGTGGTGGGGCGGCGGGGGCCGACGAGGTCCGGGGCGACGGTGCCCGTGGCGGGGAGCCGACGCGGGTTGTTGAGCCCGGCGAGCGCTCCGCGCCGCATCCTCCCACCCGGCCCGGTGACGGGTAATGGCACGCGCCCCGCGCGAATCCGGCATGGCCGGGAGGCCGTCCGAGCTCCTCGGCAGCCAGATCGCCGGTTACCTCGTGGAGAGCGAGATCGGCCGCGGCGGCATGGCCGTGGTCTACCGCGCCAAGGACCTGCGCCTGGACCGTACGGTCGCCCTGAAACTCCTCGCGCCCGAACTCGCGCGCAACGACACCTTCCGCCGGCGGTTCACCCACGAGTCGCGGGTGGCCGCCGCGATCGACCACCCGCACATCGTGCCGGTGTTCGAGGCCGGCGAGACCGACGGCGTTCTCTACATCGCCATGCGCTTCGTCGCCGGTCAGGACCTGCGCCATCTCCTCGACCGGCAGGGGCCGCTGCCCATCGCGACCGCGACCCGGATCGCCGCGCAGGTGGCGTCCGCGCTCGACGCCGCCCACGACCACGACCTCGTGCACCGGGACGTGAAACCCGGCAACATCCTGGTCGCGGAGGGCACGGACAGCGACCACCCGGAGCACGTGTACCTCACGGACTTCGGCCTGACGAAGAAGTCGCTGTCGCTGACCGGATTCACCACCGTCGGCCAGTTCGTCGGCACGCTCGACTACGTGGCGCCGGAGCAGATTTCCGGACGCCCGGTGGACGGCAGATGCGACGTCTACAGCCTCGCCTGCGTCGTACACGAAACCATGGCCGGGACGCCGCCCTTCCAGCGCGACGACGACATGGCACTGCTGTGGGCCCACCAGTTCGACCCGCCGCCGCCCCTGACCGGGCAGCGTCCCGACCTGCCGGCCGCCGTCGACGGTGTACTGGCGAAGGCGCTCGCCAAGAGCCCGGACGACCGGTACGGCTCCTGCCTGCAGTTCGTGGCCGCGCTGCGCGCCGCGGCCGCGGCCGCCATCGGGCCGCGGGACCGCCCGCCACCGCACGCGGCCCCGCACGCCGACGGCTGGTCCGCCACGCCCGGAATGCCGCCCGCGCCACCCCGTTGGGCGCTGCCGGTCTTCCGCGGGTACGTCCGCTAGGCGGCGGCGCAGGGCTCAGGACGCCGTGGGCCCGACCTCGCCCCGCCGGTGCACCCGGGCGGCGAGCACACTGCCCAGGAGGCCCGCCAGCAGCCCCCACAGCACCGCGAGGCCGAGCGCCGTCCACAGGCGCGGCCGCAGCGAGACCTCTCCCCCGAGGGCGCTGCCGAGGTCCAGGAAGTCTCCGATGCCCAGCAGTGACAGGCCGTAGTGCGCGGAGAGCCGGGCGACCAGACAGATCATCAGCACCGTGAGGGTGAGGCCGACGGCCATGTGCACGGCGTGCTGCCAGGGCCGCACCCGTGCGGGTGAGCGGACGGCCATGAGGAACGCGGCGGCCGGCACCAGAACCACGGCGGCGACCAGCAGCCACCAGGCCCGTCCGTCGTGCTCGGTGAGCGTACCGAGATTGAGGGTGGAGATGTCCCGCGTACGGAGTACCTCGTCCAGCACGCGCGGCATCGGCAGCCCGAAGGGCCCCTCCACCTTCCCCTCCCAGGACGCGCCCATGCCCACCGTGAGGGCGAGCCAGGCGAGGTTCGGCAGTCCGAGGAGGATCACGGCGAACGTCTCCGCGCGGTGGCCGTGCGTCACCACGACGACGAGCGCGATGACCAGCGCCAGCGCGACGTACGCGAGCAGCAGCGCCACCATGGCGAAGGCGGCCGGGCGTACGGGCTCCTGGTAGCGCACCAGGCGGGCGGGGAGCGGGGCCCGGCGCGACACGAGCAGGGCGAGGATGAGGAGGCCCGCCAGCCACAGCAGTCCGAACACAACGGTGAGGGGGATGTCGGTCCGGAACCCGACCTCGGGTGCGGCGTCGTCCAGCAAGTCGTCGAGGAGGCCGTCCGTCGGATCCCCCAGCGGGATCCGGAACGTGTGCCGCGCGAACAGCGAGACAAGGATGAGCGCGATGGCCCACAGGACCGCCAACCGGGCGGCTCGTCCGGCGAGTTCGCGGGTGCTGGCGACGGCCCGGTGCCGCAGTGGCCGCAGGAAGAAGGTGGCGGTCGCCAGGGCTCCGGTCAGCGTCACCGAGAGGGGCAGCGCCGAGAGGTCGGCTCTGGTCTCCGCGATCGCCCCGGCGCCTCCGGAGATGTCGACGGAGCCGCCCACCGCCATCACGACGACGGCTGCGACGACGCGCCAGAACCCGCCACCCGGCAGGTCGGTCGCGCCCGCGGCCCACAGGCCGAGAGCCGCCGTGACGGCCATGGCCGCCAGGCCGGCGAGCGCCGCCACAAGGGCGTCACGCCAGAGGTGTGCGGCGCGCGTCGCGCCCTTTTTGTCGCTGATCTCCTGCTGGCTCACGCTGCCACGCTAAGCACGGGACGGGCAGTCCGCCGCCGGGGAGGGCCGACTGCGCCGGCTTGCGGGCCGTACGGGTACAAGGCACACAATAAGCACTCAGAGTGGTAAGAAGACTACGAACTGGGACCAATCCCTACGTTGGGAAGAATGCCCGTGAGTGCCCAACCGCCGCCGTCCGGCCGCCCCACAGGACCCCCCTCCGGCCCGCTCTCGGGCCCTTCTCGCCCTGGTCAGCCCGGTCAACCGGGTGAACCGGGTGAACCGAGTCCGCCGCCCCCGCCCGAAACACCGTCCGGCCCCCCGAGCGGCGGCGGTCCGGGTGGCCCCGGCGGTACGGGCGGTACGGGCGGACCCGAGGGACCGGGCCGCGCCTGGTGGCGGTCGGTACCGCGGGTCGCGGCCATCGCCACCCTCCTGGTGGCCGCGGTGGTGGTCACCATCGTCCTGACGCGCCCCGACAGCACATCAGTCGCGGGCGGCGAGGTCTTCCTGGAGGCCGCGGGCTCGTCCGGGCCCGATCCGTACACCGAGTCGACGGCGAGCAAGACCTCGGCGTCACAGCCGCCGACCCCACCGCCGAGCGTGCGGCCGACCGTATCGCCGACACAGACCAACGTCACCCGGGCGGTGGAAGGCTCGGATCCCGGCGTGTACGGGGGAACCCGGAACGTCGCCAGCTGCAACGTGGAGAAGCAGATCTCCGCTCTCACCTCTCAGCAGGACAAGAACAAGGCGTTCGCGTCCGTCCTGGACATCGAGCCCACCGGCGTACCCGCGTATCTGCGGTCGCTGACCCCCGTGCAGTTGCGGATGGACACCCGGGTCACCAACCACGGCTACCGGAACGGCGCCGCCACGCCCTATCAGGCCGTACTGCAGGCCGGCACGGCCGTTCTCGTGGACGACCGCGGCGTGCCGCGGGTGCGCTGCGCGTGCGGCAATCCGCTGCTCCCGCCGGTCCGTATCGAGGGCCCGGCCAAGCGGGTGGGCAACCCGTGGCCCGCGTACCGGTCCACGAACGTCGTGACGGTGCAGCCCGCGCCGAAGGCGGTGGACGAGTTCGTCCTGTTCGACCCGGAGAGTGAGGACTGGTTCGCCCGCGACACGGGCGACACGGGTAACAAGGACAAGAAGACCGCGCCGCCCACCAAGGAGACGGATTCCCCCTCGCCTTCCCCGGACGAGTCACCGAAGACCGAGTCACCGTTGACCGAGTCACCCGCGTCGGAGCCGCCGACGGAGGAGCCGCCGTCGCCCGAACAACCGCCCACCTCCGAGCCGGCCCCCGACTCCCCCGCCCCCGAGTCGCCCGCGCCGGATTCCCCGGCGCCCGAGCCGCCGGGTCCCGACTCTCCGGCCGCCGGGGGCACCGGGTCCGCGCTGCCCGGTCCCGCCTGACGGTTTCGGCGCCGGGGCCCTACGGGTGAAATTGACGACGTGCCAGCCGCCGGTCGCACATCCGCGCCGCGCGCCTGATTGGCTCCCCGGCAGGAGGCCGACGGGCCGCCGCACGCGATTGTCGACCGGAGGAACGTCGCCATGACGACGATGGATACCGCAGGACCGGCCGGCCCGGAGCCGGAAGAGAGCTACGAGGACGAGCTTCCGGTCCACCCCCACCGGCGGGGCAGCGTCGTCATCAAGTGGCTGACCACCACCGACCACAAGACGATCGGTTCGCTGTACCTGACCACGTCGTTCATCTTCTTCGTCATCGGCGGGGTCATGGCGCTCCTCATGCGCGCCGAACTCGCTCGTCCCGGCACGCAGATCATGTCGAACGAGCAGTTCAACCAGGCGTTCACGATGCACGGCACGATCATGCTGCTGATGTTCGCGACACCGCTGTTCGCCGGTTTCGCGAACTGGATCATGCCGCTGCAGATCGGCGCGCCCGACGTGGCGTTCCCTCGGCTGAACATGTTCGCGTACTGGCTGTACCTCTTCGGCTCGACCATCGCGGTGGGTGGCCTGCTCACCCCGGACGGCACGCCGGACTTCGGGTGGTTCGCCTACTCCCCTCTGAACGACTCGGTTCATTCGCCGGGCGTCGGCGCCGACCTGTGGATCATGGGTCTGGCCTTCTCCGGTTTCGGCACGATCCTCGGTTCGGTCAACTTCATCACCACGATCATCTGCATGCGCGCGCCCGGCATGACGATGTTCCGGATGCCGATCTTCACCTGGAACATCCTGCTGACCGGTGTGCTGGTCCTGCTCGCGTTCCCGGTGCTGGCCGCGGCTCTCCTGGCACTGGAGGCGGACCGTAAATTCGGCGCCCACATCTTCGACGCCAGTAACGGCGGAACGCTTCTCTGGCAGCACCTCTTCTGGTTCTTCGGCCATCCCGAGGTGTACATCATCGCGCTGCCGTTCTTCGGCATCGTCACCGAAGTGCTCCCCGTCTTCAGCCGCAAGCCCCTCTTCGGTTACATCGGTCTGGTGGGCGCGACCATCGCGATCGCCGGTCTCTCGGCGACGGTGTGGGCGCACCACATGTTCGTGACCGGCGGTGTACTGCTGCCGTTCTTCTCGTTCATGACCTTCCTGATCGCGGTACCGACCGGTGTGAAGTTCTTCAACTGGATCGGCACCATGTGGAAGGGCTCGCTGTCCTTCGAGACTCCGATGCTCTGGTCGATCGGCTTCCTCGTCACGTTTCTCTTCGGTGGGCTGACCGGCATCGTCCTGGCGTCGCCCCCGCTGGACTTCCACGTCTCCGACACGTACTTCGTCGTCGCGCACTTCCACTACGTCGTGTTCGGCACCGTCGTCTTCGCGATGTTCGCCGGATTCCACTTCTGGTGGCCGAAGTTCACCGGCAAAATGCTGGACGAACGGCTGGGCAAGATCACCTTCTGGACACTGTTCGTGGGCTTCCACGGTACGTTCCTGGTGCAGCACTGGCTCGGTGCCGAGGGCATGCCGCGCCGTTACGCGGACTACCTCGCCGCCGACGGCTTCACCGCTCTCAACACCGTCTCCTCGCTCAGCTCGTTCCTGCTGGGCATGTCGCTGCTGCCCTTCTTCTACAACGTCTGGAAGACCGCGAAGTACGGCGAGCCGATCAAGGTCGACGACCCCTGGGGCTACGGCCGTTCGCTGGAGTGGGCGACCTCCTGCCCGCCGCCTCGCCACAACTTCGTCACGCTCCCCAAGATCCGTTCCGAATCCCCGGCGTTCGACCTGCACCACCCCCTGATCGCCGCCATCGACCAGGCTCACAACCGCCCCGACGCTTCCGCGACAGTGGCGCCGGGAGACAAGCAGGGTTAGGACGCCGTCCGGGTACGAAAGGAGGAGCGAGAAGCGTGGAGCCCGAGATGGAAAGCGATCGCGGCCTGGCCCAACTGGAGGGCTACCTCCTGTGGAATGCCGAGGTGGCGGAAGCGCGCCGCCATGCCGACCGCTTCACCGAGCAGTTGCCGTGGCTGACCACCGCGCAGCGCGAGGATGTCGAACGGGTCTACACGGCCGAGCGGCTGGCCGCCTCGCGCGCCATGCTGGTTCGCATCGCGGCTCGCGCGACCACGCTGCGCGCCGAGTACACAGAGCGCTACCGACAGCTCAAGACGCGCTGCGTGGCTGTGTCCGTCCTGTGCGCCGGTGCGGCGAGCGGGGCGTGCGCCGCCGTCACCTTGCTCTTCCGGTAATGCCCCCGATGCCCCGCCCGCGCGCCCACGCGACGTAAATAAATCCGTTGCGGCCCGAGAACGCGGCCTGCTGTACTGCCGCATACCAGTCGATTGCCCAAGGAGCCGAAATGCGCGGAACGTTCATGTCCACCCGGAAAGGAATCACCACTCATTCAGAGGACATGACACTTCGTGCACACGTTGAACCTGGGAATTCTGGCGCATGTAGACGCCGGTAAGACAAGTCTGACGGAGCGACTTCTCCACGCCGCCGGGGTGGTCGACGAAATGGGCAGCGTCGACGACGGAAGTACCCAGACCGATTCCCTGGCCCTGGAACGGCAGCGCGGCATCACCATCAAATCCGCCGTCGTGTCGTTCGTCATTGACGACGTCACGGTCAATCTCATTGATACGCCGGGCCATCCGGATTTCATCGCCGAGGTCGAACGGGTACTGAGCGTGCTCGACAGCGCTGTGCTGGTCGTGTCCGCCGTGGAGGGCGTGCAGGCGCAGACCCGGTTGCTCATGCGTACGCTCCAGCGGCTGCGGATCCCCACGATCGTCTTCGTGAACAAGATCGACCGCCGTGGCGCCGATCACGAAGGCGTACTGCGGAGCATCTCCGGGAAGCTGACCCCGTCGGCCGTCGCCATGGGGTCGGTCGGCGGGCAAGGCACCCGTGGCGCTTTCCAGACGCCGTTCACCGCCTCCGATACCGGCTTCACCACCCGGCTGGTCGATCTGCTGGCCGACCACAACGACGCGTTCCTGGCCGCGTACGTCGACGACGAGGCGGCGGTCTCGTACCGCGGGCTGCGCGGCGAACTGGCCGCGCAGACCAAGCAGGGGCTGGTACATCCGGTGTTCTTCGGCTCGGCGATCACGGGAGCGGGCGTGGAGTCACTGATCGCCGGCATCAGGGAACTGCTGCCCGCGGCCGAAGGCGGTACCGAAGGACCGGTCTCGGGCACCGTGTTCAAGGTCGAGCGCGGGCCCGCCGGAGAGAAGACGGCGTTCGTCCGCATGTTCTCGGGAACGGTGCGGACGCGGGAGCGGCTGCCGTTCGGCCAGGGTCAAGAGGGCAAGGTCACCGCGATCAGTGTGTTCGACCGCGGCTCCGCCGTCCGCGCGGCGTCGGTCGCTGCCGGTCAGATCGGGAAGCTCCGGGGGCTCGGCGATGTCCGGATCGGCGACTGGATCGGCGTATCACCGGACAGGTCGACGCGTCACCACTTCGCTCCGCCGACGCTGGAAACCGTCGTGGTTCCCTGCCGTCCGGCGGACAAGGGCGCACTGCACCTCGCGCTCGCGCAGTTCGCCGAGCAGGACCCGCTGATCAACCTTCGGCAGGACGACATCCGGCAGGAAGTGTTCGTCTCGCTCTACGGCGAGGTCCAGAAGGAGGTCATCCAGGCGACGCTGGCGGACGAGTTCGGCCTGGACGTCACGTTCCGCGAGACGACGACCATCTGCGTGGAACGGCCGGTCGGCAGCGGTGCGGCCTTCGAGATCATCGACAAGGAGCCCAATCCGTTTCTGGCGACGGTCGGGTTGCGTGTCGATCCGGCGCCGGCCGGCGCGGGCGTGGAATTCCGGCTGGAGGTCGAGCTGGGGGCCATGCCGTTCTCGTTCTTCAAGGCGGTCGAGGACACCGTGCGTCAGACGCTGGGGCAGGGCGTTCACGGATGGCAGGTCACCGACTGCGTGGTCACCATGACGCATTGCGGTTACTGGCCGCGACAGAGCCACTCCCACGCCGTATTCGACAAGAGCATGTCGAGCACCACCGCCGACTTCCGCAACCTGACTCCGCTGGTCCTGATGAGCGCGCTGTGGCAGGCCACCACCCTGGTGCACGAGCCGATGCACCGCTTCCGCCTCGACGTACCGGCAGACACCCTCGGAGCGATCCTGCCGGTGCTGGCGCGACTGCGGGCCGTTCCGCGGACGCAGGAGGTGCGGGGCTCGTCATGCCTGCTGGAGGGGGACATTCCGGCGGCTCGCATGCACGAGCTCGATCAGCGGCTGCCGTCGTTGACGCGCGGGGAGGGCGTCATGGAATGCGCCTTCGACCACTACGAGCCGGTCCTGGGCCCGGCCCCGGTCCGTCCCCGGACCGACTACGACCCGCTCAACCGCAAGGAATACCTGCTGAAGGTCGTACGGGGGACGGGCGGACGGCGGGAGGGCGTGTGACCGGCCGCCCCGTTTCACCCGGTCTGTTCTGGGGACTCGAAGGGAGTCCGCCTGGTCCGGAGCACGGTAACGACGAGCAACGTCACGGAGTGCCTCATGAACGAGACAACAGGGCTGCGGGTGGTCGTCACAGGAGCCACCGGAAATGTCGGCACCAGCGTGGTGCGCGCACTCGCGGACGATCCACGGGTCGGCTCGGTCCTGGGCCTCGCGCGCAGGGTGCCCGAGCTGACCCTTCCGCGCACTGAATGGGCCGCCGTGGACCTGGGCGAGGACGAGAACGGCGACGGGCTCGCCGGTCACTTCGCCGGCGCCGATGCCGTGGTCCATCTCGCCTGGCGCTTCCAGCCGACCCACGACCCGGTGGTCACGTGGCAGACGAACGTCCTCGGGTCCATCAGGGTCTTCAAGGCGCTCGCGGTCGCCGGAGTGCCCGCACTGGTGCACGCCTCCTCGGTCGGCGCGTACGCGCCCGGGCCGAAGGAGGCCCCGGGCGTCGACGAGTCCTGGCCCACCCACGGCTGGCCGGACGCCGCGTACTGCCGCGAGAAGGCCTACCTCGAACGGGTGCTGGACACCTTCGAGTACGAGCACCCGCACGTCCGCGTCGTCCGCATGCGTCCCGCGTTCCTGTTCAAGGAGACGTCGGCGAGCGAGCAGCGGCGTATCTTCGCCGGACGTTTCCTCCCTGGCCCCTTGGTACGGCCCGACCTGCTGCCCTGGGTCCCCGACCTGAAGGGCCTCGTCCTCCAGGCGCTGCACACCGACGACGCCGCCGAGGCGTACCGGCAGGCCGTACTGCGCGAGGTCAGCGGAGCCTTCAATCTGGCCGCCGACCCGGTCGTCGACGCGCGGGTACTGGGCGAACTGCTGGAGGCGAAGGTGGTGCGGGTGCCCACGGGAGTGGTCCGCGCCGCGCTGGCGGCGGCCTGGAGTGCGCACCTCGCGCCCGCGTCGCCGCACCTGTTCGACGCGGTGCTGCGCCTGCCCGTCCTCGACTCGTCCCGGGCGCGCCGGGAGCTCGACTGGCAGCCGCTGCGTACGTCCACCGACGCGATCCGGGAGTTCCTGGACGGCGTACGCAAGGGGAGCGGCGAAGAGACGGCGCCGCTCGCGGGCCGCAAAGCGAGCTAGCCGACAGCTGGACCACGACTAGACGACAAAGGGCGCTAAAACCCCCATTTGGGTAAGATATCGGCAGGACGCTCGTACGACGGTTCCCCCAGCGCGTCGAAGGAGCCTCATGTCCAGCCGCCTGCGTACCCGTGCACCCGAATCCGACTCCGAATCCGACTCCACCGCATCCGGCTTCCGGCCCCCTGGACTGGCCGATCTCCCGGACATCCCGGATCCGCACACGCTCCGCACGCAGGACGCGCGCACCCTCTCCGACTCCTTGTTCGAACGCCTGGCGGCACTGAAGGAGGGGACGCCGGAGTACGCGTACGTCCGCAACACCCTGGTCGAGATCAACCTCAGCCTGGTGAAGTACGCCGCGTCGCGGTTCCGCAACCGGAACCAGCCCATGGAAGACATCGTCCAGGTGGGCACCATCGGGCTGATCAAGGCCATCAACCGTTTCGACGTCGGGCGCGAGGTGGAGTTCCCCTCCTTCGCGCTGCCGACGATCGAGGGCGAGATCAAGCGCTTCTTCCGCGACAACAGCTGGGACGTCCGGGTGCCGCGCCGGCTCCAGGAGCTCCGGATCGACATCGCGCGCGCGTCCGACATCCTGGAGCAGGGGCTGGGCCGGGAGCCCACGTCCGCCGAGCTGGCCGCCCACCTGGGCGTGGACGAGGGCGAGGTCCGGGAAGGCCGGCGGGCGGCGAACGGCTACAACGCCCGTTCCCTCGACGCGGTCTTCGAGGACGCTCCTGTCGGCTTCGCGCAGTGCTGCCTGGGCCAGGAGGTCCGTGCGTACGACACCGTCGAGTGTGTCGTGGCGCTGAAGCCGCTGATGACCACCCTTCCCGAACGGGACCGGATGATCCTCACCATGCGGTTCGTGGAGGAACTGACACAGCGGGAGATCGGCGAGCGGATGGGAATCTCCCAGATGCAGGTGTCCCGGCTGCTCACCCGCATCCTGACGACACTGCGCGAGGCACTCCTCGCGGAGGACGACGGCCGGCCCGCTACGCCCCCCGCCGCCCCGGGCCACGTGGCGCCGCCACCTCCACCCACACCGTCTTGCCGCCACCCCGAGGCAGCGAGCCCCAGCTCCGGGCGAGGCGCCGCAGCACGATCAGGCCATGCCCGCCCGGCACGGCCACGCCCGACGGCCGGGGCTTCGGATGCACGGGGCTGCCGTCGGTGACTTCGATGCGCAGCCGGTCGGCCGTGCAGTTCAGTACGAACTCCCGTGGCCCTCCGGCGTGCAGACAGGCATTGGTGACCACCTCGGACACCAGGAGAAGCACATCGTCCACGACCGCCCGCTCCTCTTCGCTGCCGGCGGGAATCCACTGCCAGTCGGCCAGCGCCTCCCGGCTGAATTCACGGCAGCGACCCACAACGTCCTCGGTGCCGCACAGGGTCAGTCGAC
This sequence comes from Streptomyces sp. NPDC002994, assembly GCF_040611155.1. Classification (NCBI taxonomy): domain Bacteria; kingdom Bacillati; phylum Actinomycetota; class Actinomycetes; order Kitasatosporales; family Streptomycetaceae; genus Streptomyces; species Streptomyces sp. NPDC002994. The sequence goes on along the minus strand of NZ_JBEXNQ010000003.1, from coordinate 224,874 downwards.
GCGTCTGGCCCCGCGACTGGAGGACGTCACTCAGGACCATGACGCACCCCCTGGTCTTGGTTGAGGTCTTCGAGTGAGCCTTTGGCCATCGGGTGCCCCAAAAGTCTGGTTTTACCCCCGGTTTTGCCCGCCGCCCCCGTCGCCGTATGCGCGGGCGTCGCCGTCCACCGGAGCGAGCTCGTAAAGGAGTTGCTGGGACTCCGCGACCAGGCCCCCCAGCGACGTGGCCGTCTCGCTGTCCTGCTCCAGCAGTTGCCGCTTCAGCCGCCCGTGCGCGGCCCAGGCGGAGTCGAGCGCGAGCGCGCGTTCCTCCCGCGCACCCCCGCTCCCGTCCCGCCCTTCGAGGACGGCCCGGTCGGCCGCACACACATCGCCCGCAGCCCGCAGGAGATCCGACAGATGCGCCAGGACCGGGTCCGGCAGCGGCCTCAGCATGGGCGTCTCGCCGACCGTACTGGCGAGGGTGCGCGTGAGGGCCACGAGCGGGTCGGCGATCCGTTCCCAGGCCTGGTCCCACTCGGTCGTGGGCAGCGCGGGGCCGGTACGGCGCAACCGGCTGCCCGGGTTCAGGCGGTAGCTCTCGCGGGTCCACAGCCGTGCGTCGCGCAGGTCCCCGAGGATGGCCGTGACCCGCCGCGCCCGGTCGTGCCAGGCTTCCGCCTGCTGGCGCCCGTACCCCTCCCGCAGGCCGTCGGCGATGGTGTGCAGGAGTTCCTCGCCTTCCGAAGGCAGCCTGCGCAGGGACTCCCGGACGCTGCGCAGGTGGACCGGGGGAAGGATCAGCGCGTTCACCGTGATCCCGATGACCGCGCCGATGGCCGACTCGAAGAGCCGGTGCAGGACGTCGAGGCCCGAGTGGGACCCGTACGCCAGCACGAAGAGCGCGGTGGTCGGCGCGTACAGGCCGTGCTCACCGAAGCGCGCGTAGTTGCCGAGCAGGACGGTGACGGGCAGCACCAGGACCATGGCGGTCATGGTGCTGCCCGTCAGATTGGCCGCTCCCGCCGCCAGCACGGTGCCCAGAGCGATGACGATGAGCTGCTGCACCCCGGACCGCAGCGAGCGGTAGACAGTGCTCTGTACGAGTACGACCGCCGTCCAGGGAGCCATCAGGGCCATCGGTGCCTGCCACCACCAGCCGGTCAGCGCCCAGGCCGCGGCCGCGGCGCCCGCCGCCTTCAGGGACTGGGTGACTACGTCGCGCTCGGGGCCGGGACTCGCGATCGCGCGGCGGGCGGAGCGCCCGATCGCCGACGCCTCCCAGGACAGCCACCGCCACATCCGGCCGAGGGCGGCACCGCGGGTACGCGACTGTTGCTCACTCTCGCTGCCTGCCACTGACGCCTCCGCCGACCGGTGCCTACGACGGCGCACGCGTTCCCGGATCGGCGCCGTCCAACCGTGTCCTCAGCAGGGCGACCGGGCTGTCGTCGAGGTGTTCGAGCAGGTCCGCGGGGTCCTGGTAGACGGCTGCGGCGCCCGCGTCCTCGAGGTCGCGCTGCGGGATGCCGCCGCACCGCAGCGCCACACTCAGTACGCCCGCCCGGGTGGCGGCCTCCATGTCCCACACCGTGTCGCCGACGAACACGGCACGGTCCGCGGACACCCCGGCCAGCTCCAGTGCCCGCTGAACCGGCTCGGGGGCCGGCTTGCCCTCGCCGACGTCCTCGGAGCTCGCGGTGGCGGTGATGGCGTCATCGGCGTCGATGGCACGGCGCAGGGCGTCGAGTTCCCCGCCGCTCGCCGAAGTGGCGAGGACGACGCTCCAGCCCTGCCCGGCGAGGGTCCGCAGCAGCCGGCCTGCCTGCGGCAGGGCGGGCAGCCGGTCGGAGTAGGTGGCGTACAGGGTCTTGTGCGCGGCGTTGATGGTGTCGTCCTGGCTCGTATCGCGTCCGTCTCCGAGCAGATGGGCGATGAGGTCGTGCCCCGACAGGCCGACGGCCCGGTGGATGTCGTGCATCACGACGTCGTGCCCGGCCTGTCGGAACGCCTCCCACCAGGACGTCACATGCAGATGGTTGGTGTCGACGAGCGTTCCGTCGACATCGAAGACGGCCGCGCGGTCCATGTCGCCGTTCCTCCCTTGCCGAGCGAATGCCCGGCAAACCGAACGGGCCGCGCAGCCGGAGCGGCGCGGCCCGTCTTCAGCACCTGTTCAGCACCTGGGTTACTTGTTGGGCGACTTTTTGACCCGCTCGCCGGTCCTCTCGACCGTTTCCTGAGCCTTGCCCCTCAGCTGCTCACCGCGGCCTTCCGCCTGCATCTGGCCGTCGTCGGCGGCCTTGCCCGCGGCTTCCTTCATCTTGCCCTTGACCTGCTTCGCCTTCGCCTTTGCCTTGCTCACGAGGTGTTCCTTCCACAGGGATCCAGACGTAACTGGACTTGGCTCAACCACCTTGCGCCGGTCACCGCGTGCCTGCAATCCGAGGAATGTCTGTTACGTCCAGTCCATTCAGCCGGGCGGCTCGTCCGGGGCCGACCCCTGCTCGGCGTCGGTCGCGTGTTCGCGCCCGTCCCGGGTGCCGGTGCCGGCCTCGTCCGCCGGGTCCTCGCCGTCCAGCGCCTGCTGATCGGGCAGGTCCCTCGGCACGGGCTTGCCGGTCTCTTCCGGGTCTTGTGTCCGCGGGTCGTTCATGGGTCCTCCCTAGGCTCGGCAGAGGCAGAAGGGGTGGCCGGCCGGATCGGCGTACACGCGGAAGCCGCGCTGCCCGCCGTCGTCGTCCACGTCGAGCGGGGTGGCGCCAAGAGCGAGTACCTGCGCCTCGGCCGTCTCGATGTCCGGTACATCGAAGTCCAGATGCATCTGCTGCGAGTTCTCGGCCCGCGGCCAGTCCGGCGGCCGGAAACCCGGCGCGCGCTGGAAGGCGATGCGCACCCCGCCGGGTACGTACAGGTCGTACCAGTCCTCGCTGTCCTTCTTGACGTCGCCGCCCAGCACCGCGGCGTAGAAACCGGAGAGTGCCTGCGGATCCGGACAGTCCACGGCCACGAGGCAGTACTTCGCGATGGCCATGCCGACCTCCTTGCTCGGGATTGCGTCCCACCCCAGTACCCCTCCAGGGCCGCCTGAACCGAACCGCGCAAACCGCAACATTTTGATAGGAAGGGGTAGTGGAGCCAACCAGCCAGCAGGAAAACGCGCACAGCTCTGTCCTCACCCTTCACATCAACGGCACTCCCCACACGCTGTCGCTCGACCACCGCACCACCGTCCTGGACGCCCTTCGCGAGCACCTGGACCTCACCGGCGCGAAAAAGGGGTGCGACCACGGCCAGTGCGGTGCGTGCACCGTGCTCGTCGACGGCCGGCGTGCCAACAGCTGCCTGCTCCTCGCCGCCGCCCACAACGGCGCGCGCGTCACCACCGTCGAAGGCCTCGCCGACGACGAGCGGCTGCATCCGGTCCAGGAGGCCTTCGTCGCGCGGGACGCCCTTCAGTGCGGCTACTGCACGCCGGGCCAGATCTGTTCGGCCGTCGGGATACTGGCCGAAGCCGCCGAAGGACACCCCTCGTACGTCACCTCCTACCGGCACTCTCCCGGCGCCCCCGCCGCTCTCGACCCGGACGAGATCCGGGAACGCATGAGCGGCAACATCTGCCGCTGCGGCGCCTATCCGAACATCGTGGACGCGATCGGGGAGGTGGCGTCGTGAGGCCGTTCGCGTACTTCCGGGCCGAGAGCGCCGAGGAGGCGGTCGGCGCCTTCGCCGGCCATCCCGGCGCGCAGTACCTCGGCGGCGGCACCAACCTCGTCGACCTGATGAAACTCGGGGTCGCGACCCCGGACCTCCTCATCGACGTCAGCCGCCTGCCGCTGGACGGCATCGACGAGACGCCCGACGGCGGGCTTCACATCGGCGCGACCGTACGCAACAGCGACCTGGCCGCCCATCCGACCGTGCGTACGCGCTACGCCGCCCTGTCTCAGGCCCTGCTCTCCGGAGCCTCGGGACAGCTGCGCAACATCGCGACGACCGGCGGGAACCTGCTCCAGCGCACCCGCTGCACGTACTTCCAGGACATCTCGAAGCCCTGCAACAAGCGCGGGCCCGGCACCGGATGCCCCGCCCGCGAGGGTTTCCACCGCGATCTCGCGGTGCTCGGCCACTCGGCGCACTGCGTCGCCACCAACCCCTCGGACATGGCCGTCGCGATGGCCGCCCTCGACGCCGCCGTTCACCTGCGCGGCCCGCAGGGCGCACGCACCGTCGCGGTCACGGACTTCCACCGGCTGCCCGGCGACCGTCCCGATCAGGACACCGTCATCCGGGCGGGCGAACTGATCACCGGCGTGACCCTCCCGCCCGTCCTGCCCGGCACTCAGTGCGGCTACCGCAAGGCCCGCGACCGCGCCTCGTACGCCTTCGCGCTCGCCTCCGTGGCCGCCGTCCTGCACGTGGAGGGCGGCGTCGTCCGGGACGCCGCCCTCGCCTTCGGCGGGCTCGCGCACCGGCCCTGGCGTGCCCGCGCGGCCGAAGAGGTCCTGCGCGGAGCGCCCGCCACCGAGGAGACGTACGCCCGGGCGGCCGACGCCGAACTCGCCGCGGCCGAGCCGCTGCGCGACAACGGCTTCAAGGTGCCGCTCGCCCGCAACCTCGCCATCCGTGTGCTCGCCGACCTCGCTTCCCGTACCTGAGAGGGACGTGACAAACCGTCATGACGCACGCACAGACCCCGCTGGGTACGCCCGCCGTCCGCGCGGAGGCCCGCGACAAGGTCACCGGCGCCGCACGCTACGCGGCCGAGCACACGCCGCCGGGCTGCGCGTACGCCTGGCCTGTGCCCGCCACCGTCGCGCGCGGCCGGGTCACCGCCGTGCACGCCGACGAGGTACTGGCTCTGCCGGGCGTGCTCGCCGTCCTCAGCCACGAGAACGCGCCCCGCCTCAAGGAGCCGGACGACCCGATCCTGGCGGTGCTGCAGAACGCCCGCGTCCCGCACCGCGGCTGGTACGTCGCGCTGGTGGTCGCCGACACCCTGGAGAACGCCAGTGCCGCCGCCGAGGCGCTGCGCGTCGAGTACGCGAGCGACGAGCACGACGTACGGCTGACCACGAGCCACCCCGGCCTCTACACACCGGAGGAGGCGAACAGCGAGGTCCCCGCCGTCCGGGAACGCGGCGACTTCGACACGGCCTATCCGGCGGCTGCCATCCGGATCGACGCGACGTACACCATGAGCGCGCTGCACAACCACCCCATGGAGCCGCACGCCTCCACCGCCCGGTGGGACGACGGACATCTGACCGTGCACGACTCCAGTCAGGGCTCCGGCAAGGTACGGGACGCCCTGGTCCAGGTCTTCGGGCTGGAGAAGCGGCAGGTCACCGTCGTCTCCGAGCATGTCGGCGGCGGGTTCGGTTCCAAGGGCACCCCCCGTCCGCAGGTGGTACTGGCCGCCATGGCCGCGCGGCACACCGGGCGCCCGGTCAAGCTGGCACTCCCCCGCCGCCAGCTCGCGGCGGTCGTCGGCCACCGCGCGCCCACCGTGCAGCGCGTGCGGCTCGGTGCCGGCGCCGACGGGGTGATCACCGCGCTCGCCCACGAAGTCGTCACGCAAACGTCGACGGTCAAGGAGTTCGTGGAGCAGGCGGCGGTTCCGGCCCGCGTCATGTACACCTCGCCCCACAGCCGAACGAGCCACCAGGTCGCCGCGCTGGACGTGCCGTCTCCGTCGTGGATGCGTGCTCCGGGCGAGGCCTCCGGGATGTACGCCCTGGAGTCGGCCATGGACGAACTCGCCGTCGCCGCCGGGGTGGACCCGGTGGAACTGCGGCTGCGCAACGAACCGGACACCGAACCCGACAGCGGCAACCCGTTCAGCAGCCGGCACCTGACCGAGTGCCTGCGGGAGGGAGCGCGGCGCTTCGGCTGGGAGCGGCGCGACCCGCGGCCCGGCATTCGCCGCAAGGGTGACCTGCTGCTCGGCACCGGGGTCGCGGCGGCCACCTATCCCGTACTCGTCAGCCCGTCCACCGCCACCGCGCACGCCGCCGCCGACGGCACGTACCTGATCCGGGTCAACGCCACGGACATCGGCACCGGGGCCCGGACCGTGCTCGCCCAGATCGCCGCCGATGTGCTGGGCGCCCCCCTGGAATCGGTGCGGGTCGAGATCGGCAGCAGCGACCTGCCGGTGGCTCCACTCGCGGGCGGTTCGTCGGGGACGGCGTCGTGGGGCTGGTCCGTACACAAAGCGTGCGTGCTCCTGGCCGAGCGTCTGCGGGACCGTCCCGGCGGCGTGCCGGCCGAGGGGCTTACCGCGGCGGAGAGCACCGAGCAGGAGGTGGCGGAGGCGGAGGAATCTCCGTACGCGCGGCACGCGTTCGGCGCCCACTTCGCGGAGGTCCAGGTCGACACGGTGACGGGAGAGGTCCGCGTACGCCGCCTCCTCGGCGTCTACGCCGCCGGGCACATCCTCAATGCCCGTACCGCACGCTCGCAGTTCATCGGCGGGATGGCCATGGGAATCGGCATGGCGCTGACGGAGGAAAGCACCATGGACCTTGCCTTCGGGGACTTCGCGGAACACGATCTGGCCTCGTACCACGTGCCCGCGTGCGCGGACGTGCCGGCGATCGAGGCGCACTGGGTGGACGAGGACGATCCGCACCTGAACCCGATGGGCAGCAAGGGCATTGGTGAGATCGGCATTGTCGGCACGGCGGCGGCCATCGGCAATGCCGTCCACCATGCCGTGGGAGTACGGCTGCGGGATCTGCCCCTGACGCCGGACAAGCTGCTGCCGTATCTGCCGGCCTCGGCCGGCGGGGCATGAGCGGCAGATCGCGGGGAAGAAGGCTGTCAGCGGCGCGCGGCCACCGGAACCAGGCGTGGCTCGCCGTCAAGTGGCAGGAGAATCAGATGCTGGCTTTCGCGGCGGCGGTGGTGTTCATCATCGCCTTCATCATTCACGCGACCGAGACGTCGACGGAAGCGATTTTCGGACCTACGAGCCTCATGCTCGTCGGGCTCGCCCTTCTCGCCCTGCATGTGGCGGGTGTGGGCGCCGGGTGGTCGGCCCGGGGGCGCCGACGCTGACGCCGTGCCTTCGAGGGACCGGGTCCGTTTGTCGCATGCAGCCGGGGGCACTCGCCGGAAGGATGGATTCCTTCAGATGGGTTTTCTCATGGGCACACCTCCGAACGATCCCGTTCCGCCCACCCCGACCCCCGCGCCGGGTCCCGGGCCGGCGCCAGGGCCCTCGCCCGGTCCCGTGCCCGCACCCGGCGGGCCCGACCCGGTGCCCCCGGCCCCGCCCCAGCCCGAACCGGACCCGCCTGCGCCGGTCCCGCCGCCGGAGCCGAAGCCTCAGCCGGGCCCGCTGCCGGGGCCGGTCCCGCATCCGGAGCCCGTCACGTGAGGTGAGTCGAGCCGAGTGCAGACAAGCCAGAGCCCCCGGTGGCGTCCGGGGGCTCTGGCTCAGCGACTCCGCTTCGGGGGCGCTTACTGCCGGCCTGTCGAAGTTCACCCGTTCGGCCTCACGTATTGGGTGCGGCGGCGCTCACGTCGCCGAGGGCCGAATCGGGGTCGCGCTCGATCGCCAGGTCGCCCAGGGAGACGATGCCCACGGCGGTGTTGCCCTCGACCACCGGCAGTCGGCGCAGCGAATGTTCACGCATCAGCCGAATGGCGTGGTCGACCTCGTCGTCGGGTGTGACGGTGACGAGGTCGGGGCTGCAGACATCCCGCACCGTCGTCTCGCCGGGGTCCTTTCCTTCGGCGAGCACGCGGACCACCAGATCTCGGTCGGTGACCAGCCCGCGCAGTTCGTCGCCCTCGGCGACCAGTACCGCGCCGATGTTCTCCTCACGCATCCGGTGCGCGACCTCGCTCACTGCCGTGAGCACGCCCACGGTGACGGGGGCGCTCGTCATGATCTCGCGAACTTGTTGCGCCATGGCGGAGTCACCCGTTCCCGGTGCCGCGCCCAAGGGCACTCAGAATTTTCCTGTCCTGCCCGTGATCGTTCATAACTCGCTCCAGTTGCTGCTCCGGCAACCGTGTCCGGTCGGTGTTCACACGTCCCTTCCCTTCGCGGGTGCCCCGGTCCTGCCGAGGTAACCGGAGGGCTGACGTCCCTCACGTGTCGCCCAGGTGTCGTCGTTTCTACGGACCTCGGCAGGGCACTCGTATCTCTCTCGTTCGATTTCGGAGAAGGGGTGAATCCCGTGCCGGGAGAGCAGGAACTTCCGTCGACTCTGGAGCGGTCCGCCAAAGAGGCACAGCGCACCTGGATCAAGGCGCACGACTCCGCCGTCGAGGAGTACGGGGAAGGCGAGCGCGCCCACCGCGTGGCCTTCAGCGCGCTCAAGCACAAGTACGAGAAGGTCGGCGATCACTGGGAGCGCAAGGAGAAGGAGCGCAAGGGCCCGTCGGATCCCAGGGCGGCGCGGCCGCGCCAGGTGGGCGGGCGCAGCGGCGAGGGCGTCGACGAGCAGGCGTCGAAGCAGCATCTGTACGACCTGGCCAAGCGGCTCGGCGTCGAAGGGCGTTCGAAGATGACCAGGGCCGACCTGCTGGAGGCCGTTCGCAAGGCGAACCGTTCGAAGACGCGCCAGGCCCGGACGTAATAGACAACCGGACGTAATTGATTCGGGTGATTTCGGGCACTTGCCCGATATGAACACACCACACAACCCAGATCCCGAGCCGGACCGGACTCCCGGCCTCGAACCGGGCGGCGCAGTACCTCCCGGAGAGACGCCGCCCGCCGAGGCGAGTACCAGTTCCGGCACCGGTCCCCGCGTCGAGCCGCCGCGTGGCTGGTCGAAGGGCCCGCTGATCGCCATCGGCATCGTCGTGGTGCTGTGCGCGGCCTTCTTCCTGGCCTTCGCGGTGATCATGTAGCCGCGTTCTCAGACAGCCGAAAGCCGAGATCTCAGGGACGGCGCCAGGAGTCGTCGTCGAGGTGGGAGCCCGCCATGGGCCCCATGCGCAGCATGCCGCCGTCCACCGCCCACGAGGCTCCCGTGACGTACGAGGCGTCCGGGCCCGCGAGGAACGCGATGACGGAGGCGACTTCCCGCGCGTCGCCAGGACGCCCCAGGGGGATGCCACGGCGCACCTCGGTGCGTACGTCCGTGTCCTCCTGTCCGGTCATCGGTGTGGCGATCTCACCGGGAGCGACAGCGTTGACCGTGATGCCGTATTCGGCGAGTTCCAGTGCCATTACTTGCGTCATGAGCCCGAGACCGCCCTTCGCCGCGCAGTAGGGCGCGGCGCCGACGCGGGGCTGGGTCTCGTGGACCGAGGTGACATTGACGATCCGGCCACCGTCACCCTGCTCGATCATGCGGCGCGCCGCCCGCTGGCTGCACAGGAACGGGCCGATCATGTCGACGTCGACGACCTGGCGGATCTTCGCGAGGTCAAGTTCGAGGAACGGCTCGGCCGTGCCGGTTCCGGCGTTGTTGATGAGGACGTCGATACGGCCGAGTTCCCCGGCCAGCCGGTCGATCACCTGGGCCGCGTCGGGCAGCACCGTGAGATCCATGGCCGCGACGGCCGCGCGGCGGCCGTGCCCGCGCACCTCTTCCGCCGTCGCTTCCGCGCCTTCCCGGTCGGTGTGAAACGTGATGCCGACGTCCATGCCCTGCGCGGCGAGGCGGACGGCCGTGGCACGCCCGATCCCCGAGTCCGCGCCGGTGATGACGGCGACTGGCGATTGTCCGTTCTCAGGGCTGGACATGGAGACGATCCTTCTCGTGTGCTTCTCGTGTGCTTCTCGCGAGCGGTGCGGACGGGGACGGGACGGGGACGGATCAGGGCCAGGACGGTTCCTTGCGCGGTACGACGACCAGCTCGGACACCGCGCTGCCGGCCGGGACGGAGAGGGCGTACAGCACCGTGTCGGCCACGATGTCCGGGCTCTGCAGCATGGAGACATCGGCGTCGGGGAAACGTTCGAGGATGAACGGCGTCTCCATGCCGCCCGCGATGATCCCGGTGACGCCGATTCCCGGGCAGTCCCGCTGCGCCTCCTTGAACAGGGTGTGGGTGAACGCGCGCAGGCCTGACTTGCCCGCCGCGTAGGGGCCGGCCTCGGTCCAGGTGCGGTTGGCCGCCGTCGAGAGGATGTTGACGATGTGGCCGCCGCCGCGGGCGACCATGCGGCGGTAGGTCTCCAGGCACAGGTACACGGGTCCCAGCAGGTTCGTCGTGATGACCCGCGTCACCTCGTCGGCCGACAGGTGCTCGATGGGCTTGGAGACGTCCACGGCCGCGTTGTTGACCAGGATGTCCACCGTCTGCCCCTCGGCCTCCAGGTCTGTGAAGACCTCCGCGACCGCCGCTGCGTCGCGGACGTCCAGCTCGACGAACCGCGCGTCGCCGCGCACCGTTCCGGCCAGTTCGTTGCAGAGGTCCCGCGCCAAGTCCTTGCGCAGGTCCGCCACGAGTACGGACGCCCCGGCGCCGGCCAGCCTGCGCACGATCGAGGCCCCCAGCCCCCGCGCGCCGCCGGTCACCAGTGCCTGCTTGCCGTGAAGGTCTACCTGCACTCCGCTTTCCATACCGCTGCCTTCCGTTGCCCCACGTTGCCTCTTTTGTGCTCCGTGTCTCACTGTGGGCCCGGCGACCGTCTCCGGCACGCCGGATTACGCCGTCGCGCCGCCGCCCGCGGGCTGTGGCCGCGCTCACGCCGCCGGACGTACGGGCGGCTGTGCCCGGGGCCTGTGAGCAAGCACACCAGAAGTGCCGGATCCCTTGCGCCCCAAGGAATTGCCGGCCACGGCGGCACCCCCGCGTGACGCTCCTCCCAGCACCGGCAGAACCGGTCTGCCACGATGGTCCAGGCCGTGCCCCGGAAGGACTCTCCGCCTCGCCAACAGGCGTCATGAGTCCCCCGACGAGCGGCACAGCCCAGCCAGACCCGGTGGAGCGGCCGCGCAGAGCAGCCGGTGTTCGAGCTTCCGCCGTTCCGCCGCTTGAGCCCCCCGGCTCGTCTCCGAGTGACTCACTGTGTCTTCTTTGCCCGCGGGCCCCGCGCCCGCCCCTGCCCTTGCCCCTGAGGCCGCCGCTCCCGCCCGGCGGCTGCGCTTCGTCCGTCCCGCGAAGAGCGGGGCGGACGACCACTCGCCGTGGCGTTCGCTGAAGTACCGCAGCATGCGCTGGTGGTCGGTCGCGAACTTCGTCTCCAACGCCGGTACCTGGATGCAGCTGACGGTCCAGAACCTGCTCGTGCTCCAGATCACCGGGTCCGCAGCCGCGACAGGACTGTCCATGTCCGTCCAGGCGGCTCCCGGTCTGCTGATGAGCGTCGCGGGCGGCGCCGCCGTCGACCGGTGGCCCCGCAAGGTGACCGCCGCCGTCAGCCAGGGGTTTCTCGGCGCCGTCGCGTTCGTGACGGCCGTCCTGGTCGCGACGGATCAGCTGAACCTCGCGGTCCTGATGGCGCTGGCCGCCGTCACGGGGCTCATCGCCACCGTGGACGGACCGGCCTGTGCGCTGCTGGGCAACGACCTCGTCCGTACGGAAGACGTCCCCTCCGCCATCGGCGTGGGCTCGCTCGTCCACAACGCGGGCCGCCTCGCCGGTGCCGCTCTGGCCGGTATCACGGTGGGCTTCCTCGGCACGGCCGCCGCGTACGCGGCCAACGGTCTCTCGTTCCTCTTCGTGGCCTCCGTCATCCCCTTCCTCCGTCCGGTGCACAAGTTTGTCCGGGGTGCCAAGACCGCACCGAAGACGCCGCGTACCCCGCTCGGGAAGAAAGACACACGAGACATCGGGGGCACGGACCACGACAACGACATGACCGTGCGCCAGGGCGTCCTCTACTTCATGCGCCGCCCCCGGCTGGTCGCGCTCGCGGGGATCACCGGCCTCAGCGCGGTCTTCGGACGGAATTACGGGCTCACCCTGGCCGTACTGGTCACCGGGCCGCTCGCCGGCGGCGCCGGAGCGTTCGGCACCGTCTCCACCGTCCTCGCCGTCGGAGGCATCGTCGGCGCGGTCCTCGGCGCCCGGCTGCGCAAGCCGTCGGTGCGGCTTGTGGGCACGCTGGCGGCCGCCGGCGCCCTGCTCCAGGTGGTGGCGGGATTCTCGCCGTCACTCGCCGTGCTGCTGGTGCTCGTCCTGCCCATGGCCGTGGTGGAGTCGATTTCCGACACCGCCGGGACGACCGTGCTCCAGACCGACCCGCCCGCCCACATGCGGGGCCGCGTCCTCGGTGTCTGGGGCACCATCAAGACCTCGTGGGGTCTCGCGGGACCGCCGGCGCTCGGCCTCCTGATGGAGCTGGCCGGGGCGCGAGGCGCCCTCGTGTCGGGTGGACTGATCATCGCCGGGGCGATCGCGGCCGGGTACGTGCTCCGCCGCCGACGGACAGCGACGACCGTAATGCTGCGTACGGAGCCGGCTGTCGTGACCGGGCAGCTGCAGCCGTCCCTGAGCACAGCCGCCTGATACCCGTCCCCTGACGGCTCAGGACGAAATCTCCAGCAGCCGGATACGACGCTCCACCCTCGGCGGCACCCGTCGCCGGCGGGCCAGCGCGGCGGGCAGCCGCCGGGCGGCGTCGGCCAGGGCGAGCCGCGCCTGCGGATCGTCTCGGCTGTCCAGGGCCAGCCGCGCGGACTGGGCGACGGCCTGTCGCAGGGGCCGCCGCAGCCACGCGGTGAGCAGCTCGTTGCGTCGCATCCTTGCCACCCGGCCGGGGCGGGGGTCTGCGTCCGGGTCGTGACGGGCGACGACGCCAGGGCAGTGGGCCACCCCCCAGCCGTGCGCGTCGAGGTCGATGGCGAGCAGGTGCTCCTCACCGCCGACCCCCAGCAGCGGATGGAATCCGCCCACCTCCAGGAACGCCGCCCGCCGCACCACGGCCGCGCACGCGAGGAAGCCGAGCACCGAACGGCCTGGCAGGTCCGGTTCCTGTCCCAGCGGCGAGCTGCGCAGCGCCTCGTTGAGCGGATCGGGGGTCGCTTCCGGGCCCACGAGTGTGGTGGCGGCCACCAGCCCCAGCCGGGGGTGCGTGTCGAGTACGTCGGCGGCCCGGTCGAGGGCGCCGGGCTCCCACCAGGAGTCGTCGTCGCTGAACGCGATGTACGGCGTGTCGAGTGCGGCGGCGCCGTACGTGCGCCCGGCAGCGGCCAGGTTGCGGCCGGGCGTGAGCAGTTGTACGCCGGGGTGCTTCGCGCGCACCGCTTCGGCGGTGCCGTCCGTGGAGCCGTTGTCGACCACGGCGACCGGTGGCCGCTCGGGGAGCCCGGCCAGCCGGTCCAGGGTGCGGAGCAGGCTCGTACGCCGGTTGCGGGTGATCACCACGATGCCGGTGCGCGGCTGGTGCGCCGGCGGCCCGTCCGCCACGGTGCCGGTACGCGGGTCGTCCGCGGGCTGCGCGCTCACAGCGAGGCCTCCGGGACCAGCGGCCGGTCCGCACCCGACGTACCGAGGTCCGGCGCCGGCAGTGCGCGTACCGCCTCGACGACCTCCTCGACGGTGATCCGGAGCAGCCGTTCGTCCGGCAGGTGACCGTGGGCGTCGCCGGGGCGGGGTGAGTCGTCGGCGCCGGGATGCCACAGCACGCGGTGGCGCGCGTGGGCGGGCGGTCCCCACAGCCGGGGGGCGACCGGGCCGAACAGGACGACCGACGGCGTGCCCAGCGCCGTCGCGAGGTGGGCGAGCCCGGTGTCGCCCACGACGACGCAACGGGCGTGTGCGACGAGCGCGGCGAGCTGGTCGAACGGCACATCGTCCGCGCCGCCCAGTACCGCGTCCGGCGCCAGCCCCGCCTCTGCCGCCACATACCGGGCCAGCGGCTCCTCCCCCGCACCGGCGGTCATCACGACCTCGTGGCCCGAGCCGCGCAGCGCGCCCGCCACGGCCGCGAACCTCTCCTTGGGCCAGCGGCGGGCCGCCGCGTCGGCGCCGGGGTGCACCACGACCGCGCCCGGGGCAGGGGAGGGCACCGTGGGTCGCGGGATCAGCAGGTCGTCGGGGTCCGCTGCGATGCCGTACCAGTCGAGCAGCCGGCACCAGCGCTCCCGTTCGTGTTCGTCGGGCCGCCATGAGGGGCCGGTGATGCCGGGCGTTTGTGGGTGCGCGTACGCGAAGAGCCGCCCCGGCCGCAGCCGCTGGAGCAGCAGGTGGCTCGGCGGGCCGTTGCCGTGCAGGTCCACGGCGATGTCGGGCTCGCGGCCGGTCCAGGCCAGCTCGCCCGGCACGGCGCGCCCGGCGGCGTACGCCGGCAGCAGCCGGTCCACCAGACCGGTCGCGGCCGCGGCGGCGGCCAGCCGCCCGGGCGCCGCCAGCACCACCTCGTACCCGGGCAGGCCGCGCCGCAGCGCCCGCAGAGCGGGCACCGCGGTCAGGAGATCGCCGAGCCCGAGCGCCCGCAGTACGAGCACGCGCGGTCGGCCCTCCCCCACGGCCTCGGCCTTCGGGCCCCGGGTGACCGGCTGTGGTCGTTTCGCGGCACTCATGTCGATGGACGCCTCTCCTCATTCGCGTCATGCGCGTCATGGGCTTCTGTACGGATACCTCTCCCGCGTCAGGGCGAAGAGGGCCGCACCCGTACGGCGGCCTGCGCGGCCCGGTGGGCCAGCAGGGTGGTGGAACGGCCGACGAGGTAAGGCAGGACGACCGCCTGTCCGCCCCAGGCACGCAGCACCTCCGCCTCGGGAAGGTCTTCGACGGAGTAGTCGCCGCCCTTCACCCAGACATCGGGCCGCAACCGGCTGAGCAGCGCGGCCGGTGTGTCTTCCTCGAAGACCGCGACGGCGTCGACGCTGCCGAGCGCGGCGAGGACCCGCAGCCGGTCCGCCACCGGGTTGAGCGGGCGTCCGGGGCCCTTGCGGCGTGTGAGCGACGCGTCGGAGTTGACGCACACGATGAGGCAGTCGCCGATACGCCGGGCACTCTCCAGCAGCCCGACATGGCCGGCGTGCAGCAGGTCGAAGCAGCCGCCGGTGGCGACCACGGTGCCGCCGCGCGCCCTGACCCGCTCCGCGAGCGCGAACGGGTCCGTCTCGGGGGCCTCCTCCTCGGGGCCGGACGGCGGCTCCGTCCGCCACAGCGCCGGGTTGCCCGCGCCACCGGCCGCCACGAACGCGGCGGCTTCGGCGACGGCCCGCTGTACGGCCTCCTCCGGGAGCAGCCCGTCGGCCAGTGCCGCGGCCGTCGCGGCGGCGAAGCAGTCGCCCGCGCCGCACGGGTCGCCCTGGGCGCGGTACGGCGCCGGGACGAGCATCGGCGTACCGGCACCGGGTCGGGTCAGCAGAACGCCGCGCTCCCCCAGGGTCACGGCGACGGCAGCCGCCCGCCAGCGCTCCGCCAGCTCGCCTCCGCGCAGGGCGTAGGCCCGCAGGGACTGGCCCTCGGCGGGGCTCAGCGCGCAGGCCTCCGCACCGTTCGGGGTGACGATCCGCGCCCCCGGCACGGGGTCGTCGCCCTTGAGGTGCGGATCCCAGACCAGCGGCGTGCGACGGGCCACGGCCTCCAGATGCGGCCGTACGGCGCTCGCGGTGTGGCGCCCGTAATCGGCGACGAGTACGGCGTGGGCCTGCGCCAGCGCCTCACGCACCGCGTCGTCCGGTTCGCCGGGCGTCCCGCCGCCGCGGTCGATCCGCACGAGCGGGCGGCCTCCCGCCAGTACCCGCGTCTTCACCGGCAGGGTGCCGTCCAGCGGGATCTCCACCAACCGCACCCGGCCGCGCAGGGCACGGCGTACGGCTTCGCTGGCCGGGTCGTCGCCGAGCGCGGTCACCAGGATCACCTCGCGGCCGCCCCGGGCGGCCAGCGCGGCGGCCAGTCCGGCCCCGCCGGGGTGGCTCTGGTCGCCGGTGACGTCGACGACGGGGGCGGGGGCGTCCGGGGACAGCCGGGTGGAGACGCCTTCGATGTCCTCGTCGAGCAGGACGTCGCCGACGACCACCAGGGGCTTGCGCGCGGTCATGACAGCCTCCGGTTGGCCGCGACGGGCCGGGCCGCCTCGGCCCGGCCCGGAGCGGGCGCCCCGCCCGCCGCGTCGAAGCATTCGCACAGCAGGTGTACGGCGACCAGGTGGGTCTCCTGCACGGTCGCCGTGGTGTCGGCGTCTACGCACAGGGCCTCGTCGGACGCCTCGGCCAGGGGGTTGGGACCCGGGCCTGTCATCGCCCATACGCGCAGTCCGGCGGCCCGGCCCGTGACCGCGGCCGTGATGAGGTTGGCGCTGCGGCCCGAGGTCGACAGGAGGACCAGGATGTCGCCGGGGCGGCCGTGGGCGGACACCTGCCGGGCGTACACCTGGTCGAACCCGTAGTCGTTGCCTATGGCCGTCACGCTGGAGGTCTCGGCGTGCAGGGCGATGGCCGAGTAGGCGGGGCGCTCCTGCCGGTAGCGTCCCACCAGCTCGGCGGTCAGGTGCTGGGCCTGGGCGGCGCTGCCGCCGTTGCCCGCGGCCAGCAGGCGGCCGCCGACGGGGAGTACGGCGGCGAGCTCGGCGCCCCAGGCGGCGAGTTGGCGAAGGCTCTGGCGGCGAAAGCCGGTGAGCGCGTCCTGCAGTGACTGGCAGTGCCGGTGCGCGGCGTCGAGTACAAGGGATTCGTTCATGCTGGTCGGGCGTACCGCGTCCGGGGGACGACGGCCGGACCCGCACCTCCTTCGGACATCGGTGCTGCGCGGTGGGCGGTGGGCGGTCGGGAACGCTTTTGTGGGTTCGGGCGTCAGATCGCCCCCGTCACGGCGGGCTGCGGCGCGAGTACCTCGCAGTACACGGACTCGGTGGCCGCAGCGACTCTCGCCCAGCCGTAACGGCTGAGGACCCGGCGGCGGCCCGCTTCCCCGCACGCCTGGCGCACAGCGGGATCGGCGAGCAGTTCGCCGACGGCGTGAGCGAGGGCCTCGGGGTCGCCGGGCGGCACCAGCCGTCCCGTGGCCGGGTCGGCGACGGTGTCGAGCTGCCCGCCCACCCCGCTGGCGACGACCGGCTTGCCGCAGGCCATCGCCTCCAGCGGCACGATGCCGAACGGCTCGTAGTCGCCGGGGCACAGCACCACATCGGCGGTCCGCAGGAGCGGCGCCACGTCCTCGCTGGGTACGCCGCCCAGGAAGCGGACCCGGTCGGCCACCCCGGCCTCGTGGGCGATGTCGCGCAGCCGGCGTACCTCCGGGTCGTCGTCGAGCCGGTCCGGCGCCGGTCCGCCGACCACCAGGAGTTCCGCGTCGGGGAGCCCGGCCAGCGCGGCGACGGAGATGGCGGCGCCCTTGCGGGGAACCAGGCGGCCCAGCTGGATCAGCCGGTGCCGGTAGGTTCCGTCCCGGTCGGCGACCGGCCCGTACGGCGTGAACTCGCCGGTGTCGACACCGCACGGCACGACGCTGACCTTGTCGGGGGCGATGCCCATTTTGCCCAGTTCGACGACCTCGTCGCGGCAGGTGGCGATCACCCGGTCGCAGCCCAGGCCCACCTCGCGCTCGCAGCCGATCCGGGCGGGCGGGCTGGTGTCGGCGCGCCGCTGGTGGCGTCGCTTCACCGTTCCGAGCGCGTGATAGGTGTGCAGGAGCGGGAGCCGCAGTTCGCGCGTCGCGTGGAGCGCGGCGAGCCCCGACATCCAGAAGTGCGAGTGGACGACGCCGGGCGGCCGTATCTGCCATTCCCTGGCCAGGAAACGGCCGAACGCCAGCATGTGCGGCAGGAGTTCGTCCTTGGGGATCTGCTCCGGCGGACCCGCGGGCACATGGTGCACCTCGACGCCCGCTCGCAGTGGCACCCGGTCCGGCAGGTCGCGCGAGTCCCGCCGGGTGTAGACGGTGACGCTGTGACCTCGGTCGGCGAGTGCGCCCGCAAGGCGCGCGACATGGACGTTCTGACCACCCGCGTCCACTCCGCCGAGGACGGCGAGCGGGCTCGCGTGCTCGGAGACGAGCGCGATCGACAGGGCGGCGGCGTTGCCGGGGCCGAAGCCGGTGCCGATGTTGATGGGGCCGAGGGATGTCATGAGCGCACCTCCGTCATCACACGCTCCCAGTCGTTCAGGAAGCGTTTGAGCCCGTACCGTTCGAGTGCTGCCTGGCGGCCGCGGGCTCCGTCCTCGGCCGCGGCTTCCGGTTCCTCCAGGTAGTGCCGGGCGGCCCGCGCGAGTACGTCGGGCCGGGTGGACAGCGTTCCGGTGCCGGGCGGGATCGCCTCGACCGCCTCGGTGGTGGCGAGTGCCACGACGGGCATGCCCAGGTGCATGGCCTCCAGCAGGGACAGACCGAGCGACGTCCAGCGCACGGGGTGCAGGTACAGCCGGCGCTCGGCCAGGGCCGAGTGCAGTTCGCGCTGGGGAAGGTCGGTGGCGTGCAGCCGGTCGTCGGGTATGCCGAGGTGCGCGGCCAGGCCCTCCGTACGCATGCCGAAGACATCCAGCGGCGTCGACTCGGACAGGGCGGGCAGCAGGTCCGTACCGGTGTAACGGCCGCGGCGGACCGGGTCGTTGACGACGACGGCGGCGCGCGGGAGCCAGCCGGTGTACTGGTGCCCCGGATCGACGATGCCGTGCTCGATGACCTCGGTGCGGGTGGAACCGTTGTCCCAGAACAACCGGTTGAAGTGGGTGACGTGGACGAGCGTCAGGTCGTCGCGGTCGGCGAACGGGTGCCGGGTGTTCGGAACGTCGCCGTCCGGTGCGTTGTGCTCCAGATAGACGGCGGGTACGTCGCGGCCGGGCCGGCGCCCGCCCAGCCACCGTTCGGCGAGTTCGAGCTCGTGCGGCCGCTGGAGAACGACGAGATCGACCGGCGCCTCGCGCAGCTGCTCGGGCGTCATCTCCTCTACGGAGTCGGGCCAGGTGAAGGTACGCGCCCGGCCGAGCCCGTCGGGATCGCGGGCGGGGGTGACGGGAACGAGGTAGGTGTGGGGTCCCTGGACGAACGCCGTGGTCCAGGAACCGTGTACGTGCCACAGCAGGATGTTCATGCGGTCGCTCCTCCTCGTTCCTTTTCGGCCATTTCGGATACGCCGCCGGGTACGCCACCCGGTACGGCCGGGCAGCCGGCTTCGAGCCCCGTACGGCCCCCGAGCGCGGCCACGGCGGCGAGCACCTCCGCGTCGCGGATCCCGTCGAGGCAGGGGTGCCCCGGAGCCGGACAGCGCCGCGCCCTGGTCCCGGCGCACGGCGCGGCCTGGTCACCGAGCAGCACATGCGGTACGCCGTACGGGCCCCAGCGCTCGGCCGGTACGACCGGCGCGAACAGCGACGCGACCGGTGTGCCCACCGCGGCGGCGAGGTGCGCGGGCCCGGTGTTGCCGACCACCGCGACGCGCGCTCCGGCCAGGACACCCGCCAGCTGGTGAAGATCGGTGGCCCCGCCGAGGTCGAGGGCGTGGTTTCCGGCCACTTCGGCGGTCAGGTCCTTCTCGGCCCGGCCGCCGGTCACCACGACGCGGTGCCCCTCGGCGGCGAGCGCGGCGGCGGCCCGCGCGGCGCGTGCGGCGCTCCAGGCGCGGGCCGGGACGGCGGCGCCGGGGTGCAGGACGACGTACGGGCCGGGTCCGGTCAGGTGGGCGGTGTCGGGCGGGGGGCTGATGCGCAGGGTCCCGTCGTCGCCGGGCGGCAGGGCGAAGCCGGCGGCCAGCGCCAGATCCAGGGCCGCCTCGGCCTCATGACGATGGGGCAGCCGGTGGTGCCGCAGGTCGAGCAGGGCTCCGGGGTAGTCCTCGCTGTCGGCGGCCGTCCATCCCACGCCGGCGAGTTTCAGCAGCAGGGCGGCCGGGAGGGGGCTCTGGTGGTACGAGACGAGCACCAGGGCACGGTCGAAGTGGCGGGCGGAGACCGCCTCCAACAGCTTCCGGGTGGCCTCGTTCGTCACCGGCGCCGGTTCGATCCCCACCCAGGGGGCGTCGTACACCAGCACCTCGTCGACACCGGGGAGCAGCCCCGCCGCCTGAACGCCGAGCGGCCCGCACAGCAGGGCGGTGTGCGAGGAACCGGCCGCGACGGCCCGCACGGCGGGGCCGGCGAGCAGTACGTCGCCGGCGCTGTCGAGGCGGACGACGAGCGTCCGGGGAGCGGTCATCGCCGGCCCCCTGGTGATGACAGCACGAGCCGTACCGCCTCGAGCAGGTCGGCGGCCGTCTCGTCGGCCGCCGCGGTCTCCTCGGGGCGGGTCATCGCGGTTGGTACGAGCACACCGCGCGCGCCGGCGGCGTGCGCTGCCGCCACATCGGATCCGATGTCCCCGATGACGACGCAGCGTTCGGCCGGCACCCCGAGCCGTTCACAGGCGGCCAGCACCAGACCCGGCGCGGGCTTGCGGCAGCCGCACCCGTCGTCGGGCCCGTGCGGGCAGACCGCCCAGACCGCGAACGGCCCGAGCAGGTCTTCCACCCGCTGCCGCACGGCTTCGACCTGCCGACGCGTCAAAATCCCACGGGCCACACCGGACTGATTGCTCACCACGCCCACCGGGATCCCGAGGGAGCGTACGGCGGCAACGGCTTCCCGCGCCGACGGCATGAGCTCGACCTGCGCCGGATCTCCGTTGTAGGGAACGTCGACAACAAGCGTCCCGTCCCGGTCGAAGAGCACCGCCCCCGGAACCTCCCCGGCCCACGCCGAGCCCGGGGCCCCACCAAGACGGGCATCCGCGAATCCGCCCGGCGTCAACGGCGCATCCAGGCGCACGCCCGCCGGATCGTCCGGCCGAGCACCGCCCGACGCCAACGCCACGTCCGAGCCTGCGGCCGCGAAGCCGTCAACGCATGCCTCCAGACCTCCGCCCGCACAAGCACCAAAGCGTCCACCCGAGCCAGGGCCCGAGGTCCCGCCCGACGCCAACGGCACGTCGGGGCCGGCGGACACGAACCCGTCCGCGCGACCCTCCGCACTTCCGCCCGCCCGAGCGCCAAAGCGGCCACCCGAGCGGAAGTCCGCAGACCCGTCCAGTGCCAACGGCACATCCGAGCCAGCCGACACGAACCCGTCCGCGCGACCCTCCGCACTTCCGCCCGCCCGAGCGCCAAAGCGGCCGTTCGAGCGGGGGTCCCGAGGCCCGTCCGGTGCCAACGGCACGTCCGAGCCGGCGGACACGAACCCGTCCGCGCCGGCCTCCGGACATCCGCCCGCCCGAGCGCCGAAGCGGCCGTTCGAGCGGGGGTCCCGAGGCCCGTCCGGTGCCAACGGCGCGTCCGGGGCGGCGGCCGTGGAGCCGGCAAGGCTGGCCTGCGGGGGCCCGCCGCGGCGGGCGGCCACGGGGCCGGTTGGAGGGCCGTCCAGCGGGCCGTCGAATACCCAGGGGCCGTTCGCGGGCCGGGGCGCGGGATGGCAGGTCATGGCCGCACCCGTACCTGGACCGGCTCGCGCGGTGCGCGCGGCGGGGCCGCGGCCTCGTGCGGGCCGAGCGGCAGCGCCCGGTAGTACTTGGCGTGGCCGCGCAGCCAGTGCCAGGTGGCGGCCGGTGGGATCAGGGCGCTGGTCAGCGCCATGGTCGCGACCTCGTCCCGGGTTCGCGGGCCCGGCGCGATCCTCGCCCAGGCGAATTCGGCCGTACCGGCCACCCATACGGCGGCGCAGGCCGCGGCCACGGCTCGCCGGCCTGCGACGGCGCTGGAGAGGGCCGTCAGCGCGGCGGCCGTCACCACCAGGTGCCGCGGCAGTCGCCCCCTCGGCGCGTCCGCCCGGCTCCACCAGTCCCGGCCGTGCCGCCGGTTCATCAGTACGTCGTCGGCGTTGCCCCGCTGCAGGCGTACGGAGACCATGCGGTCGGCGCGACGGACCGGATGGACCGTGCTGCGCCTTCCGGCGCTCACCGTCCAGCCCGCCGCCAGCACCCGCAGCGCGAGGTCCGCGTCCTCACGGAAGGCCCGCCGGAAGCGTTCGTCGAAGCCGCCGACGGCTTCGAGGGCTTCCCGGCGGTACGCCATGTCGGCGGTGATCCACCGCGCGGTGGCCAGCCCGGCGGTGTTGCGTTCCCAGTCCGTGGGCCGCCGGTCCAGCGGGAGCGGCACCGTGATGCGGGCGGTCACCGCTGCCGTTCGGTACGTCGTCGCCGCCAGGTCCCTGGCCAGGTCGTCGCCCCACGTGGGGCCCGGCACGACGTCGTCGTCCAGGAAGACCACCCACGGCACGGGTCCGGCTTCGCGCCACCCCCTGTTGCGTGCTGCCGCCGGTCCCCTCGCGCGGCCTGTCACCACGGTGGTGACGGGCCGCAAGGCCTCCGGAATGTCGACCGGCAGGGGCACCCCGCCGGGTTCGCGGCGGTCGTCGACGAGCACCACCTGCGCCGGCTGGGGACCGGCGGCGCCGGCCAGCGCGCGCAGGCACGCGCTCAGGCTGCGGCGTCCGAGCGTCGGAATCACCACGGCGTACGCGGGTGCGGGGGTATCCGTTTCCTCTCCGTACGGTGTCATCGCGTCGCCCCGTCGTTGTACGTGTCCGACGAGTGGAAGAACTCACCGCGCCGGATGGCGTACGGGCCGATCGCCAGCAGGTCGACGGGCGACGAACCGAAGCACTCCAGCGCGTCGCGCGGGTCGTCCACCATGGGCCTGCCCGCCGTGTTGAGGCTGGTGTTGACGACCACCGGCAGGCCCGTGAGCCGCTCGAATTCGCTGAGCATCCGCGCGACCAGCGGCTCGCGCGCCGGGTCCACGGTCTGGATGCGCGCGGTCCCGTCGACGTGCACGACCGCCGGGATACGGCCGCGCCACGCCTCGGCCACGTCGTGGACGAACAGCATGTACGGACTCGGCATCGGCCCGTCGAAGATCTCCGGGGCCCGGTCGGCCAGCACCATCGGCGCGACCGGCCGGAACTGCTCGCGGCCCTTGACGTCGTTGAGCCGTTCCAGATTGCCCGCGTGACCGGGATGGGCCAGCAGCGAGCGGTGGCCGAGCGCCCTGGGCCCGTACTCCGAACGGCCCTGGAACCACGCGACGATGGCGTTGTCCGCCAGCGCCTGGGCGACGGTCGCGGCGATGTCCGCCGGCCGGTCGAACGGCACGGCCGCCGTCTTCAGCCAGGCTCCGAGTTCCGCGTCCGACCAGTCGCGGCCGAGGTCCGCGCCGGCCATGGGCTCCGGCTCGTCCCCTCCGTCGGCGGCGAGCAGCAGGGCGCTGCCGAGCGCTGTCCCCGCGTCACCCGCGGCGGGCTGTACCCACACGCGGGAGAAGGGGCCTTCGCGGGCGATCCGGGAGTTCGCGACGCAGTTGAGCGCGACGCCCCCGGCGAGGGTGAGAACGCTGTCGTGCGTCTTGCCGTGCAGCCACCTCACCAAGTCCAGCAGGGTCTCCTCCAGGACGGCCTGCGCGCTGGCCGCGACATCCGCGTGGTCCTGCGTCCACGGCTCGTCCGGCCCGCGCGGCGCGCAGAGTTCGTGCCACGGCACGGCCGTGGCGTGGAACCCGCCGTCCCCCGTCGGATACACGTGGCGGCGCAGCTCGGGCAGCATGCGCGGCGTGCCGTGCGAGGCCAGCGCCATGACCTTGAACTCGTCCGAGGAGCGCAGGAATCCGAGGTGCTCGGTCAGCTCCTCGTAGACGAGCCCCAGTGAGTGCGGCAGGTCCTGCGCGTGGAACGCCTCGAGCCGGTTACGGATCCGGCGCGCCGCGAGGTGCGAGGCGCGTTCGCCGCGCCCGTCGAGCACCAGCACCGACGACGTCTCGGCGTCGGATGCCGCGAACGCGCTCGACGCGGCATGCGCCATGTGGTGCGGTACGAACCGGACGATGCCGGGGTCCAGTCCCGGCAGGGCGGCCTTGAGGAACGCGGGGGCCTGCCGGGCGTACGTCAGCCGCAGGTGGTCCCAGGGGTCGTCCAGGCCCATCGCCTCGGCGGCCCTGGCGAGTTCGGGGTCGAAGGAGTACGCCACCGCGTCGAGGTCCTGCGGGCGCAGGTTCGCGCGCTTCAGGCACCAGGCGGCGGCCTTCTCAGGCAGCTCCCAGGCGGAGAACGGCACCGGCCGCTTGCCGTGCTTGCGCCGGGAGAACCGCTCCTCCTCCGCAGCGGCGACGGTCCGGCCGTCGATGACGAGCGCGGCGGCGGGGTCGTGGAAGAGGGCGTTGATTCCGAGGATGCGCATGGGGTCCCAGGCCTTTCGGCGAATCGGGGCGAAGCCGGGCCGCGCCGGGGGCGCGGCCAGGAGGGCGTTCGGCCGGATCAGCTGTCCACGTGGGCGCGATACCAGGCGATGGTGCGGCGCAGGCCGTCTTCGGCGGGCACACGCGGCTCCCATTCGAGCTTGTCGCGGGCCAGCGTGATGTCCGGGCAGCGCACGGCGGGGTCGTCCGTCGGCCGTTCGATGAAGTGGATCTCGGAGCTCGACTCGGTCAGCTCGATGACGAGCCGCGCCAGTTCGAGCATGGTGATCTCGGTGGGGTTGCCGATGTTGACGGGGCCGCGCATGCCGTGCGCCGCCGCCGCGAGGATGCCGCGCACGGTGTCGTCGACGTAACACAGCGACCGGGTCTGGAGTCCGTCACCGGTGACGGTGAGCGGCTCGCCGGCGAGGGCCTGACGGATGAACGTCGGTACGGCGCGGCCGTCGTAGCCGCGCATCCGCGGGCCGTACGTGTTGAACAGCCGCACGATGCCGGTGTCGGTGCCCTGGGCGTCGGCCTCGGCGGTGGTCAGCGCCTCGCCGAAGCGCTTGGCCTCGTCGTACACGCTGCGTGGCCCGACCGGGTTGACGTTGCCCCAGTACCGCTCGTTCTGCGGGTGCTGCTGGGGGTCGCCGTACACCTCGGAGGTGGAGGCGAGCAGGAAGCGGGCTCCGGCGCCGTGGGCGAGGGCCAGGGCGTTGCGCGTACCGAGACTGCCGGCCTCCATCGTGTGCAGGGGCAGCCGCAGGTAGTCGGCGGGGGACGCCGGGGATGCGAAGTGCAGCACGAGGTCGGGCGGCCGGCCGACGTCGAACGGCTCGGAGACGTTGGCCTGCACGAGTGTGAATCCGGGGCGGTCGAGCAGCGCGGATATGTTCTCGGGCCGGCCGGTGCTGAAGTCGTCCACGCAGGTGACGGCGGCGCCGGCGTCCAGAAGCGCGGTGCACAGGTGCGAACCGACGAAGCCCGCACCGCCGGTGACGACGGCGTGTTCCCAGTCGTGTGAGAAAGCGGCGTTCATTTCGATCTCCTCTGACCCGAGCGTTGAGCCTCCGATCAGGATCAGCCTCCGCGAGCCATCGGGCGCGGTGATGTAGAGCATCCGAGTGACCTACGGAGAGTGAGGGCAAATAAGGGGCGGCTGCGGACGCGCGACGCGGGTACACCCGGTTACCGGTTTCCCCTTCGAGCACATGAGTGCCTACGGTTCTCAGTGGATGACGAAGCGCACGCGTCGAGGAGTGAGTACTGGCATGAGTACCCCGGACGACCTGCCTGTCCTGCGCACGCTCGACGACCTGACCCGTCTCGTCGAGCGGCACGATCACCTGTACGTACGCTGGTCGCGCGGCCCCGCGGCCGACCTGAAATCGGTGTCGAGCAAGGACGATCTGACGGGTGTCGCGATGCCGGGCCTGTCCGCGAACGCCCTGGACGTCGAGCCGTGGTGGGAGGACCGGCCGGTGCGGGTGTGGGTGGCCCGCCGGTTGCACGACTACTCGCACTTGCCGCGCGAGAAGGGCCCGGACGTGCACCCCTGGGCGCTGCGCGGACGGGAGACGGGCCGGGGGCCCGACAATGAGCCGCTGGTCGGGGACGTCGAGCCGGTCGGCTGGATCGACGTACGGGTGATCGAAGAAGCCACCGACGAAGTCGCCCGGCAGGAAGGCGTCTGGGGCACTCTGCGGCGTAAGGCTTAGCGGAGGATCCGCGCTTTGCTCCATCGCGGTGACAGCGGCCACGCGAGGTATTCGCGCACAGGGGCCGGGGCATATATCGGCCCATGAATGTGAACCCGATCGAAATGCAGAAGTCCCTCAACGGCGTGAGTTACCCCGCCTCGAAGAAGCAGATCATGGAGAAGGCGGAGAAGAACGGCGCCGGCCCGGAGATCAAGGAGGCGCTCAAGGGTCTGCCGGAAAAGGAGTACGACACTCCGGCGGCCATCAGCAAGGAAGTCGGCAAGTAATCCTGCCCCACCCGGACCGGTTTCGCTCAGCCGGTCCGCACCGGCCCGGGCTTCAGGCGGTCAGCGCCGGCCCGGGCTTCAGGCGGTCAGCGCCGGCCCGGGCTTCAGGCGGTCGAGAAGCCTGTCGTGGTGGAGCTCGGCCACGGGGGCGAGGAGATCGGGGTGGCGCAGAAGTGCGGCGGCCTGCCGGTCCCGTGCGTCGGGCGTGACCAGGCGACGGAATTCCGCCGGTGAACCCTGCGCGTACCGGGAGCCGGCGAGCGCGCTCACCGCGCCTTGGGCCAGGTCCGGGGCGCTGAGCAGGCATGCCGCCCAGCTCGCCACGACCTCGTCGACCCAGGTGCGCCACGCGTACGTGTCCGGGTCGTCGGCGGCCCCCTCGGCGCCGGTGACCCAGTCGAGCCGGGCAGAGCCCCCGGGCCCCGCCACGGACACCAGCCCGGCGTCCATCGCCGTCGGATAGCGCAGCCAGGCCGCGACCGTCACCGCCTGCCGCGCCTGCGCCTCGCAGAGGGCGGAGTCCATCACGCCGCCGCCGGACGGATAGGCGCGGGTCAGCCACTGAGCGGTCGCCGCTATCAGCGGGGAGAGATCTGCGGGCATGTCCGGCCGTCCGAATTCATCGGGAGAGAAGTCCGGAACGCTACCTCCCGGGACCGGCGGTGGAAATGGCGCGCGTCACGAGCCGACAGTGACCTGGACCACACCAACCAACAGAGGAGCAAAAACCATGGGAAACGGCGCGGACGTCATCACGGAATTGACCACTGACCATCAGGAAGTGGAGGAGCTTTTCACCAATATCGAGGAACTTCCGCCCGGCGACCGGCAGCGGAAGGTGTACGCGGACCAGGTCACCATGGAATTGGTCCGGCACTCGGTCGCGGAAGAGGCGTACCTCTACCCGGCGGTCCGCAAGCACGTCCCGGACGGTGACGCACTCGCGGACCGGGAGCTGGAGGACCACGCCGAGGCGGAGCGCACCATGAAGGACATGGAGAGCTGCGAGGCGGACGACCCGCAGTTCGACATGCTGGTGGGCAAGCTGATGACGGAGATCAGGGCGCACATCATGGACGAGGAGAACAACCTCTTCCCCCGGCTGCGCGAGTCCTGTTCCGCCGAGATGCTGAACGACCTCGGCGACAAGGTCCGGCAGGCCAAGAAGATGGCGCCGACGCGGCCGCACCCCTCCGCGCCCGACAAGCCGCCGGCCAACAAGCTGCTCGCCCCCGGAGCCGGACTCGTGGACCGGATGCGCGACGCCATGTCGGGCCGAGGCAAGAAGTAGCCCCGAGACCGCACAGCGGCCGATACGGGCCAGGACTCCGGCCGGGGGTCCTGGCCCGTGGTGTTCAGCCCCCGCGTCTAGGCGTGCAGGGTGGCGTCCAGCACCGTAACGGCGTTCCCGGTGAGGTGAACCCGGTTACCGCGCACGGCGGTACGGACCAGGCCACCGCGCACAGAGGCCTGCAGGCCGGTGAGCCCGTCACGGCCGAGGCGCCCGGACCAGTACGGCGCGAGCGCGGTGTGGGCGCTGCCCGTGACGGGATCCTCCAGGATGCCCTCGGCCGGCGAGAAGAAGCGCGAGACGAAGTCGTACGCCCGTCCTGCCTCGGCCGGGGCGGTGATGACGACTCCCCGCAGCCCCTCGCGGCGCGTCAGGGCGGCTACCGCGTCCAGGTCGGGGGTCACGGCGCGGACCGCGTCCTCGTCGGGCAGGACGGTCAGCAGGTCACCCAGCGCGCCCGTACGGAAGGTGGCCTCGGGCTCGGTCCCGAGTGCGTCGGCCAGTCCGTCCGGTACGGGCACTTCGGAGCCCGGGGCGGCCGGGAAGTCCAGCGTGATGCTGCCTTCCTCGTCGGTGTGCGCGAGGAGGACGCCGCTCTCCCGGCTGCTGAAGCGGACCGTACCCACCAGTCCACGCTCGGCGCGCAGCACGTGCGTGGTGGCCAATGTGGCATGGCCGCACAGATTGGTCTCGACGAGCGGGGCGAACCAGCGGATCGCCCAGTCGGCCTCGGCCGTATCGGACAGCGGGAGCGCGAAGGCGGTCTCCGAGTGGTTCAGTTCGGCGGCGACCTTCTGCATCCAGCCGTCGTCCGGCCACTCCCCGGCGGGCAGGAGACACACACCCGCCGGGTTCCCGGCGAACGGACGATCGGTGAAGGCGTCGACAACGTAGATTCGCATGCCCGCACCGTAGCGATGCCAATAGAAGCCCCGCCAAGTCCAATTTGGAATGAGTGGACTGTTCTGGCGGCCGCTGTGGTCAGTCCGTGGAAAGGGCTTCGAGAAGGTCGCCCACCTGCGGGTCGGGCAGGGCCCGCGCGACATCGGCCTGGGCCACGATGCCGACGAGGTCGTGACCGTCGATCACGGGCAGCCGGCGGACCTTGTGCGAGGTCATCGTGCGCAGGATCTCGCCGGCGTCGTCGTCGGCGCCGATCGTCACCGCCTCGCCCTGCGCGAGTTCGCCCGCAGTCGTCTTCGCGGGGTCCTTGCCGGCCCCCAGGACCTTCACGACGATGTCGCGGTCGGTCAGCATGCCCTTGAGCTTGTTGTCGGTCCCGCAGATCGGCAGGGCGCCGACGCCCAGCTCCGTCATCTTCCGGGCCGCGACCAGCACCGTCTCGTCCGCTCCGATGCACTCGGTGCCGGGGGTCATGATCTCTCTGGCAGTTGTCACGTGTCGTCTTCCCATCCTCGTGGCGAAGGGAGCCGCCCGGGGCTTCGCCACCCCGGGCCGGCTCCCTCACACTTCCTACGCCCGCCATCGGACAGCGGCCAACGCGCCACGTCGTCACCGGACCGGCGTCATCCGATTGCCCGGCTCCGCCCTGCCCCCGTCACCCGGCCGCGCACCGGGGCCGACCGGGTGAAAGGCGCGGCACGCCCCTGGCAGAAGGGGTACCAGGGAAGCCAGGGAAACCAGGAAAGAGGAGCACATGCAGATCGGCTACAAGCTTGCCGCCGAGGCGTTCGGCCCGGCGGAACTGGTGCGGCAGGCGGTTCTGGCGGAGCAGGCCGGCTTCGATTTCGTCGAGATCAGCGACCATTACCACCCCTGGCTCGACAACCAGGGCCATTCGCCGTTCGCCTGGACCGTCCTGGGCAGCATCGCGGCGAAGACCTCACGGATCGGCCTGGCGACCGGCGTGACGTGCCCGACGGTGCGCTACCACCCGGCGATCGTCGCCCAGGCCGCGGCGACGCTGGCCCTGGTGTCGGACGGCCGCTTCGTCCTCGGTATCGGGTCCGGGGAGCGGCTCAACGAGCACGTCGTCGGCCAGGGCTTCCCGGACACCGTCAGCACCCGGCACGAGATGCTCAGGGAGGCCCTGGAGATCATCCGGCTGCTGTGGCGCGGCGGTTACCAGTCGTACGACGGCAAGCACCTGCGGCTCCAGGACGCCCGGGTGTTCGACCTCCCGGAGGAACTGCCGCTGATCGCGGTGGCCGCGAGCGGCCCGGCCTCCACGCGGATCGCCGCGGAGCTCGGGGACGGTCTGTTCGCCACCGAGGACAAGCCGGAGATCGTCCAGCAGTACCGCGACGCGGGCGGCAGCGGCCCGCACTACGCGGAGGTACCGATGGCCTGGGCGCCCGACGAGCACACCGCCGCGAAGGCCGTGCTGGAGACGTCGCGCTGGGCGGTGACCGGATGGAAAGTCATGAGCGAGCTGCCGAACCCGGTCAACTTCGACGCGGCGACCACGACCGTGCGCGAGGACGACATCCTCGAAAAGTTCGCCTGCGGCACAGACCCCGCCCGGTACGTCCAGGTCGCGCAGCAGTTCGTCGACGCGGGCTTCGACCGGCTGGTCATGCAGAACGCCGGCCCCGATCCCGACGGCTTCATCGACTTCTACCAGCGGGAACTGGCCTCCCGTATCGCGCGGTTGAAGCCGGGCGGCGCCGGCGCCTGACTCCCCCGCGGACGGCACCGCCCCGGCCCGCGTGGATGCGGGGCCGGGGCGGAACGTACGGCAGAACCGGACAGCTGCTGCCGTCAGGCGAGCGTCGCGATGGCCTGGTTGAACGTGGTCGACGGGCGCATCACGGCCTTGGCCTTGGCCGCGTCGGGACGGTAGTAGCCGCCGATGTCGGCCGGCGAGCCCTGCACCGCGATGAGCTCGTCGACGATGGTCCGCTCCTGCTCGGCCAACGTCTTGGCGAGAGCGGCGAACGCCTCGGCGAGCTTGGCGTCCTCGGTCTGCTTCGCCAGCTCCTGGGCCCAGTACAGCGCCAGGTAGAAGTGGCTGCCGCGGTTGTCGATGCCACCGAGGCGACGGCTCGGCGACTTGTCCTCCTCCAGGAAGGTCGCCGTCGCCCGGTCGAGGGTGTCGGCGAGCACCTGGGCGCGCGCGTTGTCCGTCGTCTGCGCGAGGTGCTCGAAGCTCACCGCGAGCGCGAGGAACTCACCCAGGCTGTCCCAGCGCAGGTAGTTCTCCTTGACGAGCTGCTGCACGTGCTTGGGCGCGGAGCCACCGGCGCCGGTCTCGAACAGGCCGCCGCCGTTCATGAGCGGGACGACCGAGAGCATCTTCGCGCTCGTACCGAGCTCGAGGATCGGGAACAGGTCGGTGAGGTAGTCACGCAGGACGTTGCCGGTGACCGAGATGGTGTCCTCGCCGCGGCGGATGCGCTCCAGGGAGAACGCGGTCGCCTCGACCGGCGGCATGATCTCGATCTGCAGGCCCTCGGTGTCGTGCTCCGCGAGGTACGTCTTGACCTTGGCGATCAGCTGCGCGTCGTGCGCGCGGCTCTCGTCGAGCCAGAAGACGGCCGGGACGCCGGTCGCGCGGGCGCGGGTGACGGCCAGCTTGACCCAGTCCTGGACCGGCAGGTCCTTGGTCTGGCACATGCGGAAGATGTCGCCGGCGCCGACGGCCTGCTCCAGCACGGCGTTGCCGGCCGCGTCGACGACCCGGACCGTACCGGTGGTGGGGATCTCGAAGGTCTTGTCGTGGCTGCCGTACTCCTCGGCCTTCTGGGCCATCAGGCCGACGTTCGGCACCGAGCCCATCGTGGACGGGTCGAACGCGCCGTTCGCACGGCAGTCGTCGATGACGACCTGGTAGATGCCGGCGTAGCTGCTGTCCGGGAGGACCGCGAGGGTGTCGGCCTCCTGGCCGTCCGGGCCCCACATGTGGCCGGAGGTGCGGATCATGGCCGGCATGGAGGCGTCGACGATGACGTCGCTCGGTACGTGCAGGTTGGTGATGCCCTTGTCGGAGTCGACCATCGCGAGGGCCGGGCCCTCGGCCAGCTCGGCCTCGAAGGACGCCTTGATCTCGGCGCCGATGTGCGGCACGGAGTCCAGGCCCTTGAGGATGCCGCCGAGGCCGTCGTTGGGCGTCAGACCGGCGGCGGCGAGCACCTCGCCGTACTTCGCGAAGGTCTTCGGGAAGAAGGCGCGCACCACGTGGCCGAAGATGATCGGGTCGGAGACCTTCATCATCGTGGCCTTCAGGTGTACGGAGAAGAGAATACCCTCGGCCTTGGCGCGGGCGACCTGCGCCGTGAAGAACTCGCGCAGCGCCGCGACGCGCATGACGGCCGCGTCGACGACCTCGCCCTCCAGGACGGGCACCGACTCACGCAGGACGGTGGTGGTGCCGTCGTCCCCCACGAGCTCGATGCGCAGCGAGCCCGCCTCGGAGATGACGGCGGACTTCTCGGTGGAGCGGAAGTCGTCGTTGTCCATGTGCGCGACGTTGGTCTTCGAGTCGGCCGTCCAGGCGCCCATGCGGTGCGGGTGCTTGCGGGCGTAGTTCTTGACCGACGCGGGGGCGCGGCGGTCGGAATTGCCCTCGCGCAGCACGGGGTTGACGGCGCTGCCCTTGACCTTGTCGTAGCGCGCGCGGACGTCCTTGTCCGCGTCGGTCTTCGGGTCGTCGGGGTAGTCCGGCAGCGCGTAGCCCTGCTGCTGGAGCTCGGCGATCGCGGCCTTCAGCTGCGGGATCGAAGCCGAGATGTTCGGAAGCTTGATGATGTTCGCGCCGGGCGTCTTGGCCAGCTCACCCAGCTCGGCGAGCGCGTCGTCGATGCGCTGGCTCTCCTTGAGGAACTCGGGGAAGAGGGCGATGATGCGCCCCGCCAGCGAGATGTCGCGGCTCTCCACCGTGACCCCGGCCGTCGAGGCGTAGGCCTCGACCACAGGCAAGAACGAATACGTCGCCAGGGCCGGGGCCTCGTCGGTGTGTGTGTAGATGATGGTCGAGTCAGTCACCGGGTGCTCCGCTCCACGTCTGCAACATTGCTTGACATCAAGATATCTCTAGACCGTACCTCTCCCGACAGGGGTGGGTCAGCCCGCCAGAGCCGCCGATACGACGGCCTTGGCCTCCTCCTGGACGCGGGCGAGGTGGTCCGGGCCGAGGAAGGACTCGGCGTACACCTTGTAGACGTCCTCCGTGCCCGACGGGCGGGCGGCGAACCAGGCACTCTCGGTGGTCACCTTGATGCCGCCGATGGGGGCGCCGTTGCCGGGGGCCTCGGTCAGTACGGCGGTGATCGGCTCCCCGGCCAGCGTGTCCGCCGTGACCTGCTCGGGCGAGAGGCGTGCCAGTACCGCCTTCTCCTCCCGGTTGGCCGGGGCGTCGATGCGCGCGTAGGCGGGCTCCCCGAAGCGGGCGGTGAGCACCGCGTAGTGCTCGGAGGGCGACTTCCCGGTGACCGCGAGGATCTCGGAGGCGAGCAGCGCCAGGATGATGCCGTCCTTGTCGGTGGTCCACACCGAACCGTCGCGGCGCAGGAAGGAGGCGCCGGCGGATTCCTCGCCGCCGAAGCCGAGCGAGCCGTCGGACAGCCCCTCCACGAACCACTTGAAACCCACGGGCACTTCGACCAGTTGGCGCCCGAGGTCGGCCGCGACGCGGTCGATCATCCCGGACGATACGAGTGTCTTGCCGACTCCGGCCCCGGCGGGCCACTGCTCGCGGTGGGCGTAGAGGTAGCCGATGGCGGTGGCGAGGTAGTGGTTGGGGTTCATCAGGCCGGCGTCGGGGGTGACGATGCCGTGCCGGTCGGCGTCGGCGTCGTTGCCGGTGGCGATCTGGAAGCGGTCACGGCCCTCGATCAGGGAGGCCATCGCGTACGGCGACGAGCAGTCCATCCGGATCTTGCCGTCCCAGTCCAGCGTCATGAAGCGCCAGGTGGGGTCGGTGCGCGGATTGACGACGGTCAGGTCGAGGCTGTGCTGCTCGGCGATGCGGCCCCAGTACGCGACCGACGCCCCGCCCAGCGGATCGGCGCCGATGCGCACGCCCGCGGCGCGTACCGCGTCCAGGTCGAGGACGGACGGCAGGTCGGCTACGTAGCTGCCCAGGAAGTCGTACCGGCCGGTGGTGGGCGCGGCGAGGGCCCGGGTGTACGGCAGGCGTCGTACGTCCTTCATTCCGTTCGCGATGATCTCGTTGGCGCGGTCCTGGATCCAGCCGGTCGCCTGCGATCCGGCGGGACCGCCGCTGGGCGGGTTGTACTTGAAGCCGCCGTCGGCGGGCGGGTTGTGGGACGGGGTGACGACCACACCGTCGGCGAGGCCCGAGGTCCGGCCGCGGTTGTGGGCCAGGATGGCGTGCGACACCGCCGGGGTGGGGGTGTAGCCGTCGGCCGTGTCGATGAGCACGGTCACGTCGTTGGCGGCGAAGACCTCGACCGCCGTCACCCGGGCCGGCTCGGACAGCGCGTGGGTGTCGGCGCCGAGGAAGAGCGGCCCGTCGGTGCCCTGTTGGCTCCGGTACTCGCAGATCGCCTGGCTGGTCGCGGCGATGTGGTCCTCGTTGAAGGCGGTGGCCAGGGACGTTCCCCGGTGCCCGGAGGTTCCGAACGCGACGCGCTGACCGGGCTCCCGCACGTCGGGGTGCAGGGCGTAGTACGCGGTCACCAGCCGGGCCACATCGGTCAGATCGTCCGGTCCGGCCTGCTGTCCCGCTCGCTCGTGCGCCATCTGCCCACTCCTCCAGATCGTTGGTGCCGGTGCCTGTGCCGACGTCGACGTCAGTCACCAGTGGGTACCACACGGACCTTTCATTGTGGGGCCGTGTGGTGATTGACCAGGCTTTCCAAGTCATCCAGCGCTGTTTCGACGGTCGGCAGGGCAAGGCAGGCCAGCCGGGCCTGCTTCACTCGCCGCAGTACGGAGCCGTCGTCGAGCAGCCGGCGGCACGTCGACGCGATGCCGGACGGAGTGGGATCGGTGACCTCGCTGCCGAGGCCCAGCTCGGTGACGCGCCGCGCGTTCATCGGCTGGTCCGCCGTCCGGGGCAGTACCGCCATGGGAGTCGCGGTGCTGATCGACTCCCACACGCTGGTGTAGCCGCCGTGGGTGAGGAAGAGGTCGGCCGCTTCCAGCAGCAGTGGCTGCGGTACGGAGTCGACGACATGCACATGGGGGGCGGGATCGAGACCGGCGACGGTCACTCCGCTGGTGGACACCACCGCGTTGCAGTCGAGCCGTGACAACGCCTCGATCATGGACCGTAGGACCGTCGCCGGATCCGGCTGTCCCGGCAGCGGCTGATGCCCGTCCGGCGAGTGCGCGAAGAGCGGCAGAGCGCAACCGATACCGGCGTACACCAATGGCCGGTCGATGGGCAGGCCGACCACCCAGCGGGGGAGTTTCGCACGGGGATCGGCGGACGCCGGCCGGCGGTACGCGAGCGCGGGCGGGAGGTGCGGAGCGAAGGTCCAGGAGGGCGGAAGATCGTCCAGGTGCCCGTGGGGTGTCAGGGACATCGGATCGTCCTGCTCCGGCAGGCCGACGGTGGAGCGCCAGCGGTTGAGATGCGGCAGCAGAGCCGTCGGGTCGGTGAAGCCCTTCGCCCCGGACGGCATCGCGACCTGGGGGATGCCCAGTTTCTCGGCCACGAGGCAGGCACTGACGTCCATCGCGTCGCGCAGCAGCAGATCCGGCTTGAAGTCGTGGGCCACCGCGTCCAGCGCGTTGAGCTGACCGGCCAGGTGCGGGCCCGCCAGTGCGAGCGCCGCCGATCCCCGGGACGCGGCACCGGTCTGGAGCTGCTTGACGGCATCGCGGGTTTCCTGACCGGCCGTCATCGCGTCACCGAACAGGCTCGGCAGACATGCTGTCGCCAGAACGCCCTGGTCCAGGTAGAAACCGAGCAGGTACTCCTCGGTGGCGATGTGCACTTCATGACCCGCGCCGGACAGCAGGCGCGCGAAGCGGAGCGCCTCGCGCGTGTGGGATGGGGAGAGAACCGAAGTACACAGGACGCGCATGCCAGAGATCACCATTCGCCCGCTCGACAGCATTTTCCCGCTCGAATCATCCTCTTGTGCGGGCCGCGCCGACGCGGTGACGCACCGATCAATGTGATCAACGGGTTGGGATGGGAGCGCGTCCGGTGATTCGATGTGACCTGTCCTCGTACCAACAGGTGCTCCGAGGACCGGATATCCCTCCTGGAGGTCGCGCGCGATGGTGACGAGAGGACGTACGGGCCCGCCCACGCTCGAGGAAGTCGCCGCGTTCGCGGGCGTCGGGCGGGGCACGGTGTCCCGTGTCATCAACAACGCGCCCGGGGTGAAGGCCGCGACACGGCTGACGGTCGAACGGGCGATAGCCGAGCTCGGCTACGTTCCCAACCACGCCGCCCGGGCGCTGGCCGGCAGCCGCACCGACGCGGTGGCGCTGGTGATCACGGAGACCGAGCGGCGTTTCTTCGCGGAGCCGTTCTTCTCCGACATCGTCCACGCGGTCGGCGCCGGACTGGCCGACACCGACATCCAGCTGCTGCTGACGCTGGTACGTACCGAAAAGGAACGGCAGCGGTTCGTGCAGTACGCGCGCGCCGGCCGGGTGGACGGGGTGCTGATGGTGTCCCTGCACGGCGACGACCCGCTCCCCGACATGCTCGCCGAACTGGAACTGCCGACTGTCCTCAGTGGCCGGCGCTCCAGCGACGAGTCGGTGTCGTACGTCGACTCCGACAACGTCGGCGGGGCCCGGTCGGCGGTCCGCCACCTGGTGGACACGGGGCGGCGGGCCATCGCCACGGTGACCGGTCCACCGGACATGTACGTCGCGCAGTGCCGGCTCCGGGGCTACGAGGAGGAGATGCGGAAGGCCTTCGGCGAGGTGGAGGCGTCATTGATCGCGCAGGGCGACTTCACCGAGGAGAGCGGGCGCCGGGCGATGGCCGAGCTCCTGGAGCGCCATCCGGAGCTGGACGCGGTGTTCGCGGCGTCGGACATCATGGCCGCGGGCGCGTTGCACACCTTGCGCGCGGCAGGCCGCAGGGTGCCGCAGGACGTGGCCGTCGTGGGGTTCGACGACTCCCCGCTCGCGCAGCACACCGATCCGCAACTCACCACCGTCCGCCAGCCGGTGGAGGAGATGGGCCGCGCCATGGCACGCGTACTGCTGGAGGACATCGACGAACCCAGCGCGGCCTGGCGTCACGTCATCCTGCGTACGAAGCTGGTGGTGCGCGCCTCCGCCTGACGTGCGTCGCATTCACCGCGGCCGCGCAGCGCGGCGACCGCCGCGTCGGGTCCGTTCTCGTACCGGGCCAGCTGCGTCCTGGTCGGCGCGACCCGCCATACGCCTCGCTCGGACACCATGCGCAGGGTGCCGGAGGCCTCCCCGCCCTGCCAGCCGATGTCGACCGTACGCCGGTCCAGCGGGACCGCCCGTACCGTCTGGAACGGGACGGCGAGCAGGGGGTGGCAGATCCGGTGCGTACGGACGTAGGTGTCCCGGGGGACGTGCCGCTGGGCGCCGCTGCTCCATCCCTCCCACGCCGCCGACCAGTCGCCGCCCGAGAGCAGCCCGAGGTGGGTCTGCGCGGCCGACCGGGCGGCCTGCCCGGCGGTGGCTCCGGCCTCGGCCGCCTGTCCGGTGGAGGCCGGCGAGCCGGCGGTGTCCTGGGCGCGGCTGACCAGTGCCACCGCGAGCAGTGCGGCGATCACGCAGGACAGCCGCAGCAGCGGGGCGCGGTCGGCGCGCATGTGAGTCCTTCCGTGGCACGGGCCCCGAGGACCGGGTGCGTAGGCCCGGTCCTCGGGGCGGCGTGGGTGGTCAGTTGGCGTAGCGGACGGTGCCGTACTTCTTCACCAGGTCGGTGTTGGCAGAGACGTTCAGGTCCGCGGTGAAGCGGACGGAGTCACGGGTGGTTTCCAGGGCCACCGCGCCCTGGTTCGGGCCGCCGAGCTTGTACACCCAGGCGTGGCCGGGGTCGATGCCGCGCTGGGGCAGCGACACGTCGTGGAAGCCGAGGCGCGCGATGTAGAACGACGTACCGTCGCCCCGCTTGACCTCCAGGAAGTCCTGCTGCGGGTGCCCGAACGCCTGGGAGGCACCGTAGTGGTGCTGGTCCGAGCCGGACGGAGCGCGGAAGATCAGGACGCCGCAGTCCAGGTGGACCGGCTTGTTGGAACGGTTGGTGAAGACCAGCTCCCGCAGCCCGTAACCGGTGGTGTTGTCGGCTCGCACGCTGACGGTGAGCGGGACGTTCGAGGTGAAGGACGTGGTCAGCGGCTCGTTCAGGATGGGGTTGGTGCCGGATATCGGGTAGCTGGGGCTGGTGTGGCAGCGTTCGAGCGGGGTGGTGTACTGCGAGGCTCCGCCGGTCGGCAGCTGCTGGGTGAAGCTGTCCGGGCCGCCGGTGACGGCTGTGGTCTGTCCGGCGGCGGCGGTGGCCGTCCGGGAGGTGGTCAGCTGGACGGCGATCGTGGCGATCACCAGTGCGAGGGCGGCCAGGCCGGCCATGGTCAGTCGTAACGCGGGGCTGCGCATGGGGATTTCCTCCTGTGCGGGCAGGACGGATGAACAGGGTCCTGGCGGGAAAGGGGGAAGGGATTTCGGGAGCGCTCCCATTCAGGGACGCCGACCGGATGCATCCCTTCCTCACCTTCACTGTGCGGAATTGACACGCTCCCGTCAATCGTTGTCGGGCGGCGTGAACCGGCCAAGAAAGCCGACGGCGAGGCGATTCGGCCGGATGACTCCTCGCCGTGGGCCGGTCGTAGTGCTACGCGCACGGGGCGCCGATGGCCAATTCCCTTGCGATGCAAGGCACTTGCCAGCGCTTCGGGAGGTCCCTACAGTCCCTGCCGAAGCACAAGTGGGAGCGCTCCCTGGGAGCGCTCCCACAGAGCCCGAGACGGGAGCGCTCCCATTCCACCCGCAACGCTTCTCACCGAAGGAGCCACATGAGACCGCTACCGCGCTGTGTCCGGTCCGTCCGCACGGCCCTCATGACGATGCTGGTGGCCTTGGCGTCACTGGCCACTCTCGTGACGACGGCAGGGCCCGCACAGGCCGACACCCTGATATGCGATCAGTTCGGTTCCACCACCATCCAGGGCCGCTACGTGGTCCAGAACAACCGCTGGGGCACCAGCGCCACGCAATGCGTCAACGCGACCGCCACCGGTTTCGAGCTCACCCGGGCCGACGGCTCCGTCCCGACCAACGGGGCGCCCAAGTCGTACCCGTCCATCTACAACGGCTGCCACTACACGAACTGCTCGCCCGGCACCAACCTGCCCAAGCAGGTGAGCACGATCAGCAGCGCGCCGAGCAGCATCTCGTACGGCTACGTCAGCAACGCGGTCTACAACGCGTCGTACGACATCTGGCTCGACCCGACCCCCAAGACCGACGGCGTGAGCCGGACCGAGATCATGATCTGGTTCAACCGGGTGGGCCCGATCCAGCCGATCGGTTCCAAGACCGGTACGGCCAGTGTGGGCGGCCGTACCTGGGACGTCTGGACCGGCAGCAACGGCTCCAACGACGTCATCTCGTTCATAGCGCCCTCGGCGATCGCCGGCTGGAGCTTCGACGTGATGGACTTCGTCGACCAGACCGTCGCCCGCGGGATGGCCCAGCCGTCGTGGTACATCACCAGCGTGCAGGCCGGGTTCGAACCGTGGCAGAACGGCGCCGGCCTGCGGGTCGACTCCTTCTCCTCCACCATCAACAGCGGCAGCACCGACCCCGGTGACCCGGGTGACCCGGGAACGCCGGCGGCCTGCAAGGTCACGTACGCCACGAACGTCTGGCCCGGCGGCTTCACCGCCAATGTGACCGTCGCCAACACCGGCTCCGCGCCCGTCAACGGCTGGAAGGTGGCGTTCACGCTCCCGTCCGGCCAGAGCGTCACCAACGCCTGGAACGCCACCATCGCCCCGTCCTCCGGCGCGGTGACCGCGAGCAACACCTCGTCCAACGCCCAGATCGCCCCGAACGGCAGCCAGTCGTTCGGCTTCCAGGGCACGTATACGGGAACGTTCACCAAGCCGACGCAGTTCAGCCTCAACGCAGCCGCGTGCACGGTGGCTTAGGAAACGATCGCCCAGAAATGGGCCTGTCCCGCCCGGCCGGTACGGCGGCCGGCCGGGCGGGACAGGGGTCAGGAGTGACGAGCGTTCGCCGGTCAGGCCGGCGGGGCGCCCCAGGCGAGCGTGGAGCCGGTGTACGCCGGGATGGCCGGCGCATCGGCGTACGCGGTAGCCGCCGTACGGCTGTAATCGTTGGCCTCGTTGAAGTTGGACCAGTCGGACTTGCTCAGCCTCAGCTGGACGTCACCGGTGTCCTTCCCGGCCGCCAGCGAGCCACCCGAGAACGTCACCTCCAGGTAGGCGTCCGCACCCGTGACCGGAGTGGTCAGCGGAACGACCCGCAGCTTCACCTGCGAGCAGCCCACCGCCGCGTAGTCGCAGAACGCGCTCACCGAGGACGACCCGCCGTCGCGGGTGAAGTAGTAGCGCGCCGAGACCTTGCTCAGATCGAGCGCGGCGGAACCGGTGTTGACCACCTGGAGACCCGGCCGGATGGAGTTGTCCGTGGCGGAGGCGTCATTGTTCTTGTACCGGACCTTCAGCGCACCGGACGGATCGCCGCCACCACCTCCGGCCCCGGTCGTCACGCTCAACACCGCGGAGGCCGCCGACACGTTGCCCGCCGCGTCACGCGCCCGGACCGTGTAGTTGTACGCCGTGGACGGCGACAGGCCGGTGTCCGTGAAGGACGTACCGGCCACCGGTGTCGTGTTCGCCTTCACCGTGCCCCGGTAGACGTCGTAACCCGTCACCCCGACGTTGTCCGTCGACGCGTTCCACGCCAGCGACACACTGTTCGCCGTCTTCGCCGTGCTGCTCAGGGCAGTGGGGGCGGTCGGCGCCTGCGTGTCCGTCGGGTCCGGGTCGCCGCCACCGTCGGTGGGGACGGCCGGGTAGGCGTTCCTCACCAGCATCTCGAACTGGTTGTGGAACCAGTGACCGGCCAGTGGCGCGTCCGGCAGCGCGCCGGTCTTGCCGTTGCCGGCGCCCGGCGCGGTGTACGACGGGTTGCACATCGGGTCCGGGCGCTTGCCCTCGTCGTTCGGGATGTCCTCGCTCGCGCCGTCCGATTCGCCGGGCGGCTTGACCCACAGGAACGCGTCCAGATGCGAATCCGGGTAGCCGGCGGGGGCGGCCTGCGGCGGTTGCCCCATACCGGCGCCGCTGTGGTTGCACCACAGCCCGCGGTGGGCCCGGCGGTCCGCCTTGGACTCGCTCACGTACGTGTCGAGGGTGGTGCTGGTGCTTTCGGCGGTCGGCCGCCCGCTGCCGCCCCAGCCGTTGCGGGACGTGTCGACGACCATGCCGGTGGACGCGGGCCAGCCCTGGGCGACCAGCGCCCGGTGAACGGACTTGGTGAAGTCCGACTCGTCGAAGTTCGGGTTCCACTCGTAGAACTTGCCCGACTTGACCATGTTCCCGCCGACGGTCTTGTCGGGGTCGGTGAGGAACGGCTCGGCCAGCGGCGTGTAGTTGGAGACATTGGTGATCAGGCCGTCAACGCTGCTCAGACCCGCGGCGGTGCCCTTGGCGACGTCCGTGTACAGCTGCGTGGTCTGCGTCAGGTTGGTGTCCCAGCCCAGCCAGCCGGAGTGGGCGAAGTCCAGGTACGTATAGACGTTCGGGATGGCGTGCAGCTTGTCCAGGGCGTACTGGATGCCCTTGACCTGGATGCCGCTGCTCTTCGCCTGCGCGCACTCGGGGTCCGCCAGGTTGGTGACCAGGTTCGGCAGGCCGTCCGGTTCGATCACCGTGGTGATGCGGATGTCCTGGTACTTCGGGGCGGCGAAGACGCTGGTGATGGCGTCGATGTACTCGGCCTTGTAGCGGTCCAGGCCCGCCTGTGTGAGGGGCAGTTCACCGTTGGAGGCGAGGGCGGCGCAGTCCCGGCCCGGCAGGTCGTACACCACGAACGTGGCGGTCAGCGGCTGTCCGGGCTTCTTCTGGGCCAGCGCCAGGTCGAGGTGGTCGGCCAGACTCTTGCGGCCCCCGTTGGCGCTGCCGCCGTGTATCGCGGCGATGCGGTCCAGCCAGACGGCGGTGGGATAGCTCTTGACCTTCTCCATCTTCGCCTTGACCGTGGCGTCGGCGGTCTTGGCGATGGACCCGTCGATCAGTGTCGCGTAGTCGGGGTTGATGTAGGACGAGGCACCCGCGAACGGATTGTCGACGTGCGCTTCGGCCGCCTCGGCCGCGACCGCCGGCGTGGTGCCGATCAGTCCGGCCGCCGCGAGCAGCAGGCTGGTGGCGGTGCCGGCGGCGACAGCCGCTAACGTTCTTCGGCTTTTTCTGTGGTGGCTCACGTGCGGATCTCCCTGTCAGAAGACTTCGGGGGCCGAGTGGGAGCGCTCCCATCGCTCGTCGGTGGGAGCGCTCCCAAACGTGGTGCGGCATCAATCAAGCAGCGGGCGTGCGCGCGTGTCAATGCACATGACAAGGCCCGTGGATTCGAGCGCTGGGCTTTGGGGAACCCAGATGTGACCAAATCCGATCAACAAGGAGGCCGCGATGAATGAAGAGAGCCGCGAGGGGGAAACCCCGGAAAACCCCGTCACGAAGCATCCGCAGCCGGAGCTCCCGGACCAGGAACAGGAACACCCCGGCTGGACGGGCCCGATGGATCCTCCGCCCGATCACGGCGAGGACTCCTACCGGGGAAACGGGCTTCTGAAAGGCCTCGCGGCGGTGGTGACCGGCGGGGACTCCGGGATCGGCCGGGCGGTGTGCCTGGCCTTCGCCCGTGAGGGTGCCGATGTTCTGCTCACTCATCTTCCGGAGGAGGACAAAGAGGCCGCCGAGACCTCCCGCCTCGTCGAGGAGGCGGGCCGCAGGGCTGTCGCGGTGAGCTGCGACATCCGGGACGAGGAGCAGTGCCGTGCGCTGATTGACCGCGCGATCACGGAATTCGGCCACATCAACATTCTGGTGAACAACGCCGCCTATCAGATGTCCCAGCCGGACGGCATCAGCGCCATCACGACCGATCAATTCGACCGGGTCATGAAGACCAACCTCTACGGCATGTTCTGGCTGTCGAAGATGGCCCTCCCCCACATCCCCGAGGGCGGCTGCATTATCAACTCGTCCTCCGTCCAGGCGTACAAACCCAGCCCTCATCTGCTCGATTACGCCATGACGAAGTCGGCCATCGTCGCGTTCACTCAGGGGCTGGCGCAAATGGTGGCGTCCAGCGGCATCCGGGTCAACGCTGTCGCTCCCGGCCCGGTATGGACGCCGCTGATTCCGGCGACCATGCCGGACACCACGAAGTTCGGAAAGCAGGCGCCTCTGGGCCGCCCGGCACAGCCTGCCGAGATGGCCCCGGCCTACGTATTCCTCGCTTCTCCGCAGGCGAGCTACATCACGGCTGAGATTGTCAACGCCACCGGGGGCACACCTCTGCCGTAAAAGAGCAGGAAGGCGCTCACTTCGGTTCGCCGGATCCGGGTTCCGCCATTTTCCGGTGGGCGGCGGCCTTGACGCTGTCGGGGACGACCTTGTTGACCAGCCCTTGCGCCTTGGTCTTCACGGAGCCCGCCACGACCTTCTTCCGGCCGGCCATCAGCGCCGCGAAGCCCTGCCTCGCCACCTCTTCGGGATCGTCCTTCTTCTGCCGCCCGACCTGGGTGTCATCCATGCCGGCGCGGTGGAAGAAGTGGGTCTCCGTCGGGCCGGGCATGACCGACGTGATCGTCACCGCGGTGTCTTTCAGTTCGTTCTGCAACGCCTGGGCGAACGACTGGATGAAGGACTTGGAGGCGTTGTACACCGCCTGGAAGGAGCCCGGCATCGTTGCCGCGATGGACGACGTGAACAGGATTCTGCCCTCGTCGCGAGCGACCATGTCGGGCAGCA
Organism: Streptomyces sp. NPDC002994; assembly: GCF_040611155.1. Lineage (NCBI taxonomy): Bacteria > Bacillati > Actinomycetota > Actinomycetes > Kitasatosporales > Streptomycetaceae > Streptomyces > Streptomyces sp. NPDC002994. The sequence goes on along the minus strand of NZ_JBEXNQ010000003.1, from coordinate 181,735 downwards.
GGCCCTTCGCCAGCCGCACGGTGGACGTGATGTTGAGGTCGATGACACGCAGCTGGTCGGCGAGGTCCGTGTCGAGGAAGGCCCCGCCCTGCCCGACGCCGGCGTTGAGTGCGGCGGCGGCGACCGGCCGCCCGGTCGCCGTGATGGCGCCGAGCAGTCGCTGCGTGCCGTCCGGTGTCGCCAGATCGGCCTTCACGATGTGTACGTCGGCTCCATGGGCCCGCACTTCGTCCGCCGCGAGGGCGAGGTCGGAATTCTCAGCGGCCAGCAGAAGGTCGAATCCATTTTCAGCGAATTGCTTGGCCAGCTCGAAACCGATTCCGCTGGAGGCACCGGTAACGACGGCCAGAGGCCTGGTTTCGTTCATGTGGGATGGATACCCGCGCGAGGCTGTTTGTATCAGTTTATTCCAGTTTGCCCAATGCCGCCCATGACCGGACCGTCGCGGAGCAACTCCCTTCAGCGCGCGGTGGACTTGCGGAAAGGGGCGCGCAAGTCGCCGCGGGGACAGAGGAGTTACGGCGTTCGGCGCAAGCACTCCCGGCCCACACCGCTCCAATAGCACGCATTCCGCCCACGAATGACCAATGTGGGCGGTTTGCCTGAATGGTCGGCCGCTCGACGTCATCCGTGACAGGAGTCACGTCGGCAGCGAAACGCGGTAGTGCCAACGCCTCAGTTCCCGTCAATAGAGGGAAAGTTGCGCCTGCCGCCCACGGACAGTGACAGAAGTTTCCACGTCCTGATAGGCCATCTCCATTGCGACGCGGAATCCGGGGCTTGTTCTTACCTGCCTGTCTCGCTTACCGTCACCGTCAATCCGGGTGGACCGCCGAATCCTGCCGCCGTCCGGAAACCGCACCCACTCACACTCACGTACGGCAGGAGCGGGGGAACCAGGTAAGCCGCCGATCCGGAATCCGGAACGGCTTGGGGTGAAGTCGCATTGACCGTGCGACCGGGCATCTCCAGCCCGAACCCGACAGCTCACCTCGCAGGCGACGGAGAGGAATTCGTTATGCCCTCGAAGGGTAAGCACCGTCGTCCCAAGGCCAGATCACTCACTCGCGGTTTCATCGCCGCGAGCACGGGTGGCGCCGCACTCGCCCTGCCGCTGATCGGGGCGACCTCCGCCACCGCCGCGCAGCCCGCAGCTGTCGAGAAGGCCGCGCCGGCCGTCGCCGCCGCCGCGAAGAAGGCCGAGCCCAAGACCTATTCCGTGGTCGCGGGTGACTCCCTGTCCAAGATCGCGGACGCGCGTTCCGTGAGCGGCGGCTGGAAGAAGCTGTACGAGGACAACCGTCAGGTCATCGGCGACAACCCGGCGCTGATTCACCCCGGCCTCAAGCTGACGATCGGCGCGAAGGCCGAGCCGAAGGCGAAGACGCCCGCGAAGGCCCCGGCCGAGCGGGCCGACCGCTCCGAGACCCGCACCGCCGTCACGAAGACCACGACGTACGCCAACAACCTGGACGGCTGGATCAAGGAGTCGCTGGCCGTCATGGCCAAGCACGGCATCCCCGGCACGTACGAGGGCATCCACCGCAACATCATGCGTGAGTCCTCGGGCAACCCGATGGCGATCAACAACTGGGACTCCAACGCCGTGGCCGGTACGCCGTCCAAGGGGCTCCTCCAGGTCATCCAGCCGACCTTCGCGGCCTACCACGTGCCCGGTACGTCGATGGACAGCTACGACCCTGTCGCCAACATCACCGCCGCGTGCAATTACGCCGCGGACCGCTACGGCTCGATCGACAACGTCAACGGACCGTACTAAAGCGACCGCCGGGGCGGGTGAACACCCTTCCCGTAGCGAGTGATTGAGAAATTCACGGCCGTGCGCTCCAGCAGGGCGCCTGAGGGCACCCCGCTGGAGCGCACGGCCGGTCGTACACCCAGCGCACCTCGCCCCTGTGGTAGGACGCGGCGGCCGGTGGGCGCACACTGGGGACCATGAGTAACTACCAGGGCCCCGCGGTCCTCATCACCGGTGACGTCGAGATCGAGGTCGTGGCCACCCTCAGCGGCGGCCGCGCCGAGCTGGCCGAGTGGGGCGGCAGCGCGCAGACCGACAAGGTGACAGAAGAGTTCTTCGCGGCGATGGAGGGCGACCGCGCCACGCTGCGGCTGCCGGACGGCCGGGAGGCGAGCGTCCTGGCGAAGCGCACCGCCATCGGCAGTGGGCGGCTGAAGATTTCCGGGGTCGGCTCGATCCCGTTCTAGGCGGCGCCGTCACCCTCGACGGCTGCCCCTAAAATGCCACGCAATGCTAAAAATAGGGCATGAGCGGACGCCTCGGACGATCCAGGCATGTCGGGTCACCGCGCTCGTCACGGCGAGGAGTGCTTTCCCGGCTGGAGGCGCGCAGCGCCGCCGGTCAGGTCCTCTTCCTCCAGATCATGGTCGCGGTGCTGCTGATCACCGCCGCGGTGGTCGCGCTCGCGTTCCAGACGCGCCACGACAGCGAGCGGGACGCCCGTAACCGCTCGCTCGCCGCCGCGGCGGCCTTCGCGGACGCCCCGGGCACCGTCGACGCCCTGCGGTCTCCCGACCCGGCCGCGGTTCTGCAAGCCCACGCGGAGTCGGCCCGGCGGGGATCGGGCGTGGACTTCATGGCGGTCATGGCCCCGGACGGCACCCGGTACGTCGACACCGATCCGACGCTGATCGGCGAGCGCGCCGAGGATGTCGAACGCGCCTCGGCCGGAGAAACCTTCACGGAGATCTTCACGGGCGCCCCGAACGACGCGGCCCGCGCCGTCGTGCCCGTGGTGGACCGCGCCGGTTCCGTCGTCGGCCTGGTGGCCGCCGGTGTCACTGTCGAGAACGTCGGTGACGCGGTGGACCGCCATCTGCCGATGCTCCTCGCCTCCGCCACCACCGCACTCGTTCTCGCCACGGGCAGCTCCGTGCTCGTGAGCAGGAGGCTGCGCCGGCAGACGCACGGCCTCGGCCCCACCGAGATGACCCGGATGTACGAACACCACGACGCGGTTTTGCACGCCGTCCGGGAAGGGGTGCTCATCGTCGGGGACGACGGCCGGCTGACGCTGGTCAACGACGAGGCACGCAGGCTCCTGGAGCTGCCCGCGGGCGCGGAGGGCCGGCACGTCACCGAGGTGGGCCTCGATGCCCCCATCGCCGAGCTGCTGGTCTCGGGCCGCGCGGTGACCGACGAGGTGCACCTGGCCGGGGATCGTCTGCTGGCTGTCAATACACGGCCCACCGCCCCGCACGGAGGTCCTCCCGGCACTGCCGCGACGCTCCGCGACACCACCGAGCTGCGCGCGCTGTCCGGCGCGGCGGAGGTGGCCCGGGAGCGCCTGAAACTGCTGTACGACGCCGGGGTGCGGATCGGTACCACGCTGGACGTGATGCGTACCGCCGAGGAACTGTCCGAGGTGGCGGTCCCCCGGTTCGCGGACTTCGCCACGGTGGAGCTGCTGGACCCCGTACTGCAGGGCGAGGAGCCGACGGGCGCGTACACCGAAATGCGCCGCGCCGCTGTGAGCGGCCGCCGTGAGGAGGGCCGGCCTTTCCAGCCGGTGGGCGACCTGATCAGATTCGTCGTCCCCACGACGCCGATGGCAGCGGCGCTGGCAAGCGGCCATGCGGTGCTGGAGGCCGATCTGACGGTGGCCCACGGCTGGCGGTCCCAGGATCCGGTGGGGGCCGACCGGGCCCTCGCCTACGGCATCCGTTCGCTGGTCTCGGTGCCGTTGCAGGCCCGTGGTGTCGTCCTGGGCATGGCGAATTTCTGGCGCGCGGAGCCCACTGAGCGTTTCGGGGAAGAAGATGTGGCGTTCGCCGAGGAACTCGCGGCCCGCGCGGCGGTCGCCATCGACAACGCCCGTCGCTTCACCCGCGAACACACGATGGCCGTAACGCTCCAGCGCAGCCTGCTGCCCCGCGTCCTGCCCGAGCAGGACGCCGTGGATGTCGCCTACCGCTATCTGCCCGCGCAGGCCGGGGTGGGCGGCGACTGGTTCGACGTCATCCCGCTGCCGGGGGCGCGGGTCGCCCTGGTCGTCGGCGACGTCGTCGGCCACGGCCTGCACGCCGCCGCCACGATGGGCCGGCTGCGCACCGCCGTCCACAACTTCTCCGCCCTCGACCTGTCGCCGGACGAGCTCCTGGGCCACCTCGACGAGCTGGTCTCCCGTATCGACGACGAGGAGGGGGACGACGACGGCGACGGCATCGCGGGCGCCACCTGCCTGTACGCCATCTACGATCCGGTCTCCGGCGTGTGCAGCATGGCTACGGCCGGGCACTTCGCCCCCGCGCTGGTCCGCCCCGACGGCACGGTGGAGATCCTGGACATGCCCGTCTTTCCGCCGCTCGGCCTCCACGGCCTGCCCTTCGAGACCGCCGAAGTGCCCCTGCCCGAGGGCAGCCGGCTCGTCCTTTACACCGACGGCCTCATCGAGCACCGCGACCGCGACATCGACACCGGCCTGCGCCTCCTGCGCGACACCCTCGCCGACGCCACGAACCCGACGCCCGAGGAGACCTGCCAGGCCGTGTTCAGTGCGATGTTGCCGCCGCACCGCAGTGACGACATCGCGCTGCTGGTGGCCCGCACTCATCTGCTGGACCGTGCCCGGGTCGCCGACTGGGACGTCCCGGCCGACCCCGCGGCCGTCGCTCCCGTCCGCGCCGCGTGCGGCCGTCAGCTGGAGACGTGGGGGCTCGGGGAGATCGGGTTCACCACCGAACTCATGCTGAGCGAACTCATCACCAACGCCATCCGCTACGGCTCCGAGCCGATCCACGTGCGGCTGATGTACGAGCGCGGTCTGATCTGCGAGGTGTCCGACGGCAGCAGCACCGCCCCGCACGTGCGGCGCGCCGCCGCCACCGACGAAGGCGGGCGCGGTCTGTTCCTCGTCTCCCAGTTCGCCGGGCGGTGGGGAACCAGGTACACGGCGACCGGCAAAGTCATGTGGATCGAGCAGTCACTGAACGACGGTCAGCAGCCGTCGGCCGAGCCGTCTTTGGACGATCTGTCCTGGTTGCCCGTCGACCCGCTCTGACGGCCGTGGGAGCGAACCGTGCCCCGTGCGGAAGGCGAGCGTACGGACGGCATACTCTCCGACCGGGCGCGATCACTTCCGACACGCTAGGAGCAGCGATGGCTGACCAGATCGCCACCGAGAAGACAACGTTCAAGACCGTCTTCGAGGTGGGGTCGTCCTTCATGGGCAGGGCACGGGACATTGAGGCCGGATTCCAGCACGCGATCGCCCCGGCGACCGTGGACTTCGACTTCGGTGAGATCAGCCGGGCGGCGAGCGGCATCCCGGACTGTTCGACCGTAAAGATCATCCGTGGCTGGGGTCTGCAGGAGACCGCTCCCGTCAGCGTCATGGTCCTGTCCCTCAAGGAGGCTGTACGCCAGGCCCTTCCGCTCCCGACGGCCAACTCCGTCTTCTGGGACAAGGTCGAGCAGGCGCTGACCGCAGCCTTCGTGGGCCTGGGCGAGCAGGAGGGCACGCACCTCTCCTTCTACCGGGAGGATCCGGACCGTACGAGCTACTACTACAACCTGCTGTTCGCCCTCCAGGACGAGGAGACCGGGGCTTCTGTCTACTCCATCGCCTTCTGCGCCAATGTGACGGTCGCGCTGGGCCCGGAGCAGGTCCGTTCCCTGACCGTCGGGAACACCGCGCGGTACGCGATCCGCCTGAACGCGATCACCGTGCGGCAGGACCTGCCGTCCGCCGGCTGATCACCGAAGCCGCCGTGCCTCACCCTTCGTCGGGGTGAGGCGCGGCGCGCGGCGTACGGTCAGCCTCGTTCCACGCGAACGTGCAGCGGCGCCCGGAAGGACAGCAGTCCCAGCATCTCCGGGGGCGAGGAGGTGTCCGCGAGCCGCAGGCCGGGCAGTCGCGACGCGGTCATCCGCATCATCACGCCGGCCTCCATCCTGGCCAGTTCGGCTCCGGAGCACCTGTGACGCCCTACGCCGAAGGCCAGATGCTTGCGCTGGTTCGGCCGGTACGGGCAGAGCTGCTCCGGGTTCTCGAACACCTCGGGGTCCGAGCCCGTCGAGGCCAGCATCAGCAGCAGCGGCGCGCCCGCCGGGATGTCCACTCCGCGTAGGGTGACCGGCCGGCCGGTGACCCTGCGCCAGGTGGTGATCGGGGGCTCGCGGCGCAGCACCTCCTCGGTCCACGGCTGCGCACTGCCCGGCTCGTCGGCGAAGCGCTGCCACAGCCCGGGTTCGGTGAGTGCGCGCCGGTACATGATGCTGAGCATCTGCCGGGTGGTCGCCTGACCGGCGATGATCATGAAGTAGAGCACCGCGACGGTCTCGGCCACGCTCAGTGGCTCGCCACCCGGCAGCCGGTGCGCCGCCAGTGCGCCGAGCAGCGTGTCTTCACCGGGGCCGGGCTCGGTCACCAGGCCCCTGAGCCAGGAGTAGAAGTCGGCTGCCTCCCCTGCCAGCTCCCGCTGCCGGCCGGCGTCCGGCCGGCCCCAGAACAACTCCAGGGAGGCGTCGCTCCACCGGGCCAGCGTGTCGATGCCGACGTCAATGGCCTCGTCGAGGCCGAGCAGCCGCAGCAGCACCCGCAACGGGACGTCCCGGGCGAGTGTGGTGGCGAGGTCGCACACACCGTCGGCATCGAGGCGTTCCTCGACCTGGTCCACACACTCCCCGGTCACCTGCTCGACCATGGGCACGGCGGCGGTGACGGCCTGGGCGTTGAGCAGCCTTGTCATGATGCGCCGGTAGCCGGCGTGGCTTTCGCCGCCGTTGCTGGCGAGCGTGGGCGGCAGGGCGAACTTGGCTTTGGCGAGGACGCGCAGGGTCTGCACCGAGAAGCGGCCGATCGCGTCCATCGCGTTGGCCGGCAGGAAGGTGTCCGTATCGAGCAATACGGCTCGAACGTCGTCGTACCGGCTCACCAGCCACAGACCCGTGTCCGGTTCGTAGTGCACGGGCGCGTTCTCGCGCAGCGCGTCCCACACCGGAAACGGGTCAAGGGCGTACGCCTCGTCGAAAAGATCCACACTGCTCATGGATATCGCCATGACGAAACCCACCCCCTTCCGCGTACCCGTCGTGGTCAGCCACTTCTCGGGCCGCACAATATCGCCTGCGCGGTTGTTACCGCTTCACCGGCCAGACCAGTGCCTGCGCGACGATCACGCGCTCGCCGTTGAAGGTAATGGCGGGGCCTTCATACAGCTGATAGCCAAGGGCGATCGCCTCGCTCACCCGTCGGCAGAACGTGGCGTCGTCGGGCCCGGTCAGAACGCGATAGGCCGGCAGCCCGTCCGGTGGTGTGCTCATGGCGACCAGCGTCTCATGACGGCAGAAGACGATCCCTGTGGCGCTGGTGGACCAGGGCGGCCCAGCGGTGGGCGACCGGGCGCCAGGTCCGGGTCGTCTCGGCCGCTGCCGCCGCCACCTGCGCGACGATCTCGTCCGCGTCGGCCCCGGCCTCGCACAGCATGGCGCTTTCGTCGGCCCAGCCCGTGACGATCTCCGGCGTCGCCTCGGGGTGGAACTGGGTTCCCCACGCCTGATCGCCGAGGCGGAAGGCCTGGTGCGGGGAGTCGGTGCCGCCTATCAGAAGGACCGCCCCGGGCGGCAGGGTGGCCATTTCCTCCCGGTGCCAGAGCATGGCCGGCGGGCAGTCGGCCAGTCCGGCGAAGACGGGATCTTCGGCCGCCGCGGGGAGCACCTTCAGGTCGTACACACCGATTTGAGGCACATCGCGGCGTTCGGTGCGGCCGTCGAACTCCGCGGTCATCAGCTCGGCCCCGAGGCAGATGCCGAACGTGGGAGTGCCGTGCTCGAAGGCCGTACGCAGGAGGGCCCTGGTGGCGGGCAGCCACGGGAAGCGGTCGTCGTCCCAGGGGCCAGGGGATCCGCCCAGGACGAGGAGTCCGGCGAAGTGGTCGACGTCCTCGGGCAGCGGCTCACCCAGATAAGGGCGTACGACGTGCAGCCGCAGACCGGCTTCGGTCAGCCACCCGCCCCACAGTCCGGGCGGACACTCCGCCTCGTGCTCGACCACCAGAATCCCGGGCGGCTCACCGCCGGCGGGCGTCGTCAATCGTTGCCGGAGTACGGCAGGTATCTCGGCCATGGCAGCCATTGTTACCGGTCGTGAGGTGCCGTTCGCCCGGCTTTACGATCTGTCCGGTCCGCCCGGGCCCATGTGTTCGCCGGGTCTCGCGAGGTCCTCGACGGCGTCGACGCCCACCACCGCGCCGGTGGACTTCTTGCCGCGCCGCAGTCTGCCCTCCAGCCAGCTGGCGAAGGTGGTCAGCGCGAAGTTCAGCAGGACGAAGATCACTGCGACCACGGTGAAGCTGGCGATGGTGTTCGCACCGTAGTTCGCGCTCATCGGGCGTACCGATGCCAGCAGCTCGGAGAAGCCGAGCAGCGCCCCGCCGAGCGCGGTGTCCTTCACGATGACGACCAGCTGGCTGACGAGCGCCGGAAGCATCGCGGTGACCGACTGCGGCAGCAGGACGTAGCGCATGGTCTGGCCCTTGCGCATGCCGATCGCCTTGGCCGCGTCGGTCTGGCCGGTGGGCAGGGACAGGATTCCGGCCCGCACCACCTCGGCGAGTACCGAGGCGTTGTAGAGGACGAGGCCGGTGACCACGGCGTACAGCGGCCGGTTCTCGGGGCTGATGTCGGTGAACTCGGCGTACGCCGCGTTGGCGAAGAGCATCAGGATCAGCACCGGAATGGCGCGGAAGAACTCCACGACCGTGCCGGCCGCGCCGCGTACCCACCAGTGGTCGGAGAGCCGCGCGATACCGAAGAGCGCGCCGAGGGGCAGGGCGATGACCATGGCGAGGGAGGCGGCGATGAGCGTGTTCTCAAGCCCGGGCAGGATGTACGTCGTCCAGGCGCGGCCGTCGGTGAAGAACGGCTCCCACTTGATCCACTCGAGCTGGTTCTTGTCGGCGAGGGCCTTCAGCACCCACCAGATCAGTGCCGCGAGCGCCACCAGGAACACGATCGTGAACAGGACGTTGCGCCGTTTCGCGCGGGGCCCGGGAACGTCGTACAGAACGGACGTCATCGCCTCACCGCCACCTTCTTGCTCACCCAGCCGAGGATCAGTCCGGTCGGGAGGGTGAGGCAGATGAACCCGAGCGCGAAAATGGCGGAGATGAGGATGAGCTGCGCCTCGTTCTCGATCATTTCCCGCATCAGGGTGGCCGCCTCGGCCACACCGATCGCGGCGGCCACCGTGGTGTTCTTGGTCAGTGCGATCAGCACGTTCGCGAGCGGCCCCACCACGGAACGGAAGGCCTGCGGAAGGACGATCAGCGACAGCACCTGCGTGAAGCTCAGGCCGATGGCACGCGCTGCCTCCGACTGACCGACAGGCACCGTGTTGATCCCGGACCTCAGCGCCTCACAGACGAACGCCGAGGTGTAGGCGATGAAGCCGAGCACGGAAAGCCTGAAGTTGATGGTCTCGAAATCCTGGGCGCCGAGACTGACGCTGAGCGTCTGGAAGAGGCCCAGCGAGGTGAAGACGATGATCACCGTCAGCGGAATGTTCCGCACCACGTTGACGTACGAGGTGCCGAAGCCGCGCATCAGCGGCACCGGGCTCACCCGCATGGCGGCCAGGATCGTTCCCCAGATCAGGGAGCCGATGGCCGAGTAGACGGTGAGCTGTACCGTCACCCAGAAGGCGCCCAGCAGATCGTAACCCTCAAGAAAGTCGAACACGATCGCCCGCTTTCCGCGTGTGTGGAGGTGCGTCAGCGGACGATGTTGCCGATCTCCGGGGCGGGTTCGTTCTTGTAGTTGGCCGGGCCGAAGTTCTTCTTGACGTACTCGTCCCAGGAGCCGTCATCGACCATCTTCTCCAGGGCGGTGTTGATCCTGGCCTTGAGATCGCTGCCGTTCTGGACGCCGATGCCGTAGTTCTCGTTGCTCAGCTTGAAGCCGCCCAGCTTGAACTTGCCCTGGTGCTCCTTCTGCGCGGCGTAGCCGGCGAGGATCACGTCGTCGGTTGTGAGGGCGTCGATGACCCTGTTCTCCAGGCCGGTCAGGCACTCCGAATAGCCGCCGTACTCCTGGAGCTGCGCCCTCGGCGCGAGCCTCGACTTGACGTTCTGCGCGGAGGTCGATCCGGTGACCGAGCAGAGCTTCTTGTTGTTCAGGTCCTCGGGCTTCTTGATGGAGTCGTCGTCCGCCCGGACCAGGATGTCCTGGTGCGCGAGCAGGTAGGGGCCGGCGAAGTCGACCTTCTTCTCACGTTCCTCGTTGATCGAGTAGGTGGCCGCGATGAAGTCGACATCGCCGCGCTCCAGGAGCTGCTCGCGGTCGGCGCTCTTGGCTTCCTTCCACTCGATGTCGCCGGGCTCGGTGCCGAGCTCCCTGGCGACGTACGTCGCCACGTCGACGTCGAATCCGGTGTACTTGCCGTCCGGCGTCTTCAGGCCGAGGCCCGGCTGGTCGAACTTGATACCGACGGTGAGCTTGTCCCCGCCGCCGCCCGTACCGCTCTCGTCGCCGTCGTCGGAGCCGCAGGCCGTGGCGCTCAGGGACAGTGCGAGCGCGGCGGCGGCCGCGGCGGTGGCCTTGAGAATCTTCATGGTGATCATTCCCTGTTCAGTGGTGAAGGATCTTCGACAGGAAGTCCTTGGCGCGGTCGCTGCGCGGGTTGCTGAAGAACTGGTCGGGCGTCGTCTCTTCCACGATCCGTCCGTCCGCCATGAAGACCACTCGGTTGGCGGCCGAACGGGCGAAGCCCATCTCGTGCGTGACGACGACCATCGTCATTCCGTCGCGGGCGAGCTGCTGCATGACCTCCAGCACCTCGTTGATCATCTCGGGGTCGAGCGCCGAGGTCGGCTCGTCGAAGAGCATGATCTTCGGGTCCATCGCCAGCGCTCTGGCGATCGCCACGCGCTGCTGCTGGCCACCGGAGAGCTGGGCGGGATACTTGTCCGCCTGATTGCCGACACCCACCCGGTCGAGGAGCGAGCGCGCCCGCTCCTCGGCGGCCTTCTTGTCCTTCTTGCGGACCTTGATCTGGCCCAGCGTCACGTTCTGCAGCACGGTCTTGTGCGCGAAGAGGTTGAAGGACTGGAAGACCATGCCCACATCGGCCCGCAGTCCGGCCAGCTCACGACCCTCGGCCGGCATCGGCTTGCCGTCGATGAAGATCTCGCCCGAGTCGATGGCCTCCAGACGGTTGATGGCGCGGCACAGTGTGGACTTCCCGCCCCCGGAAGGTCCGATGACGACCACGACCTCGCCACTGGCGATGGTCAGGTCGATGTCCTGAAGCACATGCAGCGCGCCGAAGTGCTTGTTGACGTTCTTCAGCACGACGAGGGCGTCGTCCCCGCCCGCCGTCGGATCTCCCTTGGTCACAGCTCCTCCGCTCATCGGCTTCATACTCCGTCCGACCGCGGTCGGGCGCACGCCGAGAAAGCCAAGCGGGAAGTTCTGTCCCTTCTAGACCCCCGCCGTGGTCCGTGCCTTGGCGATGAGCAGGTCGAGGAGGGAAAGCAGGGCGCCGCGTACGTCCGTACGGGAGCGGGCGTCGAGCATGAGGACGGGCGTGTTCGGGTCACGCAGCCGCAGCGCCGCCCCGATCTCCTCGGCGGTGTACAGCTGCTCGCCGTGGAAGCAGTTGGCGCCGACCACGAACGGAAGCCCGCGGCTCTCGAAGAAGTCGACCGCCGGGAAGCTGCGGTCCAGGCGCCGCGTGTCGACCAGCACGATCGCCCCGAGCGCCCCGTTCAGCAGGTCGTCCCACATGAACCAGAACCGCTCCTGGCCCGGTGTCCCGAACAGGTAGAGGACGACTCCGGCGTCGGTGAGCGTGATCCGGCCAAAGTCCATCGCCACGGTGGTCACCGTCTTGGACTCGATGCCGTCGAGGTCGTCGACGCCGACGCCGGCGGCCGTCAGCCGCTCCTCCGTGCGCAGCGGCTCGATCTCGGAGACCGTCTCGACCAGGGTCGTCTTGCCGACGCCGAAGCCGCCGGCGATGAGGATCTTGACCGGCGCCGCTTCCTGGGCAGGTGTGTCATAGGTGGGCAAGGCTGTCCCTGATTCTCATGAGCAGGTGGACATTGCTGGTCTCGGCGCCTTCCAGGGGCGGCCGGTGGTGGATCAGCCCGCGATCCACGAGTTCGCCGAGCAGGACCGCCATCGGGGTGAGGCGCATGTGCATCCGGGCGGCGATCTCGGCGACCGCCCGCCCGTTCGGAGCCGGGCACATGGCGAGGATGGCCTGCCACTCGGTGGGCAGGCCGCCGTGGTCGTCCGCGGCGACCGCCGCCGTGATCATGGTGTCCATGGTGAGGACGGTGTGCGGAGTGGCTGTACGCCCGTCGGTCAGGGCGTACAGCCGCGTCCGGCGGCGGTCCCGGTGTTGCGGATCGTCCTGCATTACGACGGGAGCGCCTGGGTCCGCTCGGGTGTGCCCAGCCACTCGCCGAGGGCCTGGGCGGTCCGTACGGCCTCACCGCCCAGCTCGCCGAGGCGTGCCTTGCGGGAGGTGACGACGATGAGCGTGCTACCCTCCCCGCACCCGACGATGCAGAGATAGCGGTCGTCCATCTCGACCAGCTGGCGGATGACCTGGCCGCCGTTGATTTCCCTGGATATCGCCTTCATCGTGGCCGCGATCCCGGAGGACGCCGCGGCCATGCGCTCCGCCTGGTCCCGTTCCAGCAGGTACGCGCTGAGATTGATCCCGTCGTTGGACAGGAGCACGGCGCCCTGGATGCCGGCGATCCTGCTGAGGTTGTTGTCGAGAATGCTGTAGATCATGTCGTTCGATGTCGTCGTCATGGCTGGTCCTGTCGGAGCTCTGCTTCCACTTTCTGGGTCCCTTGTTCGTAGTCGGCCCAGGCGTCGGCCACCTCTTCGGGTGTCGTCGCCTCCTGACCGGCCGCTGCTTCTGCTGGTGGGCGCGGGTCGCGGAGTTGCTCGGCGATGTGGGTGTGCGGCACGCGCTCGGGGAGGGTCGGGCGGGGGGTGCCGGCCGGTGCCACGGCCCGGAGCGGGCGCGCGCTGTCAGGCGACCGCTCCGCGGCGGGCGGCCGGCGGTTCGCCGGCTCCGACTTCGCCCGCGGGGCCGGCTCGGGCTTCGCCCGCACGGCCGGCTCCGGCTTCGCCCGTACGACCGGTTCGGGCTTGGGTGCCGGTTCCCGCTCCGTCGGTACGAGCAGCTCCCCGGGGATGATCACCACCGCCGATGTCCCGCCGTACACCGAGCGGCGCAGCGTGACCGTGGCCGGGAGCTGATCGGCGAGGTGGCCGACCACGAAGAGGCCGAGCCGGTGCGCGTTCTGTGCCAGGACGGCGTACGGCGGAGCGGAGTGCAGCCGCCGGTTCATCTCTTCGTAGCTCGCGGGCGTCACCCGTGGGCCGCGGTCCTCGATCTCGACGAGAAGGCCGTCAGCCACCAGCTCGGCCCGGATGACGACCTTCGACTTCGGCGGGGAGAACCGGGTGGCGTTGTCCAGCAGCTCCGCCAGCAGGTGACTGATCTGGCTGATCACCCGCGGCTCCACGCTGATCTCGTCCAGGGCCTGCCGGTCGATCCGCCGGAAGTCCTCGACCTCCGCGGCGGCCTCGCGCAGCAGGTCGGCGACACGCATGGGCTCGGTGTGCGGGTCCGGGATCTCGCCGCCGGCCAGGATGAGCAGGTTCTCGATCTGCCGTCGCATACCCACCGTCAACTGGTCGGATCGCATCAACTGGGCAAGGAGTGCTTCGTTGTGGCCGAAAGTGTCCTGAAGGTCCTCGGTGAGGCTCAGCTGGCGGCTGACCAGGTTCCCGGTGCGTGAGGCGATGCCCGCGGCGAACATGCCGAAGCCGTGCCGCTCGTCCGAGAGCTGCCGGTGCCCGTCGACGGATACGGCGACGACCCGGGCGAACGCGTCGTTGATACGCCCGACCTCGTCCTGGGCCCCGGTCGGGCTGGGCAGCGCGTCGGCGTCGACGGGCTGCCCGCGCTGGAGCCGGGCCACGACGTCGGGCAGCGTCTCCTCAGCGATGGCCACCGTGCTCTCGTGCAGACCGCGCAGGCGGCGCAGCACCGAGCGGGTGGTGAACACGACGACCCCCGCGACGGCAAAGAGGACTGCGCCGTTTCCGGCGATCAGCCAGATGACTTCGTTCTCCAGCTGCGTGGCCTTGGCGTCGGCGTGCACGAGTAGTGCTCGCCCCTGTTTCGCGTCGAGCGCGGCAACGCGCCCCGCGAACTTGTCATACGCGGCCCCCCAGGCGTCGGCCTCCTTGGGTAGCTTGATGCCGGACGCGGTGTTCTGGTGGTCGGAGATGACCGCGTCCTCGATGCGGACCTTCGTCTTCCAGCCGTCCGAGGCGAAGACCTGGTCGTAGGCCGCTTTGTCCTCGGCCGTCAGATACGGCGCGACCCACTCGTCGTACTGGTACCGCTGGGATCCGACGGAGTTGACGAATTCGGCGAACCCGGAAGGGCTCAGACGCCTGGACGGCCCGGCCGTGGCGAGGATGGTGGTCTCGCGTGCCACCATCTCGGACACCGTGAACACCGTCACGACCAGGCCGCTCTCCTGGATGAGCTCGGCGTCTTCCGCATGGCTGAACTGGTTCTGGTACACCCGGATGATGGTGTCGACGAGGTCGGAGTAGTAGCCGATCGTCCGATCCGCGCCCCCGCTGCGGGCGTCCGCGCGCTCGCGGAACGCGGCCAGATCCGCGAGGCTGCGCTTCAGCTCCGCGACGTACCCGGTCGCCGCCAGAGCTCCGTCCGCCTTCCGGCGGAACTCGTCCGCGGCCCGGTCCGTGGCCGCGCGCCGCTGGTGCAGTTCGCCGTCGGACACCGCGGAGCCCGCCCACCGCGCGGCCGTCATCGTCCGCTCGGCCTGCAACGCGACCATGAGCTGGTACGCGGGTACGCCGATCCGCTCACCGACCGCCACATCGGAGCGCAGGTGCGCCGACTGGTCCAGCGACCGGTCGACCGTCACGACGACTTGGGCACTCATCGCGACGGTGGGGACTACCGCCAGACAGATGAGCAGGGTGCGCAGGCGGACGGTTCGCCGACTACGAAGGCGCCGACGAAGCCGCCGTCGAAATCTCGACGTATCTCGTGGGCCTTCGGGTTCTATGGGAGACATCTGTCCTCGGGACGGGGAGAGCGGAAAAACAGACAAGCGACCAGGCCAGGCAAAAGGCTGGGGGACCTTGGGGAAGGCCGGCCCGGCCGCTGTGAGACGTGAGGAGTGCAGATCATAACCAGCCACGCCGGGAAATGGAGTGGTTGCCTCCGCGATCGGTACGTGGTATTCACGGCGCCGACCGTTGCGGACCGGAAGCCATATCGGAGTTCAACCGATACGCCCGCGCGGTCGTCCCGAGGAGCGTGCGTCAGTTGCGGCCGGCCCGGTCCACCAGCCGGGACAACTCCACCCGGGAGCGCACACCCAGCAGCGCGAAGACATTGCGCAGGTGATGGTCGACGGTCCGGGGGCTGACGGACAGCCGCATTGCCACCTCGCGGTTGGTCGCGCCCTCGGCGACACAGTGTGCGATCCGAAGCTGCTGAGGCGTCAGGCACGACAGCGCCCCCGCCGGTTCTCCGCCGGCCACGTCGCCGGTGGCCCGCAGCTCCGCTCGCGTCTGGTCCACCCACGTACGGGCCTCCGAGCGCTCGAATCCGACCAGCGCGTCCCTCAGGCGGCCCCTGGCCTCACGCGGACGGCGCCGGCGCCGCAGCCACTTCCCGTACAGCAAGTGGGTGCGGGCCCGCTCGAAGTCGCCGTCGGCCAGCTCGTGTGCGGCCAGGGCATGGGCGTACAGGGCGTCGGCCTCCTCAGGGCCCGCGAGCAGCGCCCGGCAGCGGGCGAGCAGCGCGGGGGCCTGCGGATCGCCGCCCGTGGCCGCCCAGGCGGCGAACTCCTCGGCGGCGGCCCGTGCGTCATCGGGCTGCCCGGCGAGTGCGGTGGCCTCGACGAAGCACGGAACGGCCAGCATACGGACGGCGAAGTGCCCGCGTCGCGGCCCCGCCCGTACCAGCGGGCCGAGCCGGGCGGCGGCTTCGAAGACCCGGCCGCGCCCCAAGTCAGCTCTGCCACAGGCCCATTCCGCCAGCGTGGTGGCCTGGGCGAGCCCGTGCGGGCCGGCTGTCGCCATGGCGGCGGCGACGTGTCCGGCCACGGTCGCGGCGTCGCTCTCGACCGATGCGACGAGGGCGAGGATCGCGTGCTGATGGGCGACGGCGTTGCGCTGGCCGGCGCGGTGGGCGGCGCGCAGTCCCTCCCGCGCGTGAGCTCCGGCCCGGGCGTGGCGTCCGGCCCGTAACTCGGCGTAGGCCAGGTGTTCCAGGAGCCGGGGCACGAGGGCGACGAGCCCCCTGGCCCGGCCGACGGCCAGGCCGCGCGCGTTGAGGCGGCATGCGGCCGCGATGTCGCCGAGGACGAGCGCGGCCGCCCCGGCACGCAGCAGCCGCACCGGATCGTCGTCGCTCGCGGCCCGGTCAAGGACGCGCCGCAGCGGTCCCCGGGCTTCGCCGGGCCGGGCGGCGAGGGCGGCCAGCATCCCGGCCCGGTAGTCGCGGCACGCCCCGCCCTCACCGGCGATGGGCAAGGCTGCCTGCACAGGCGGGCCGTGAGGACACAGACCCTGGCGTACGGCGGCTTCTTCCCGGTCCTTGTCGCCGCCGTCGAGCGCGGCCACGCAGGCCGGGACGTCGCCCGCGGCCCACGCGGCTTCCAGCGCGCCGAGCCGGGCGTCGAGAGCGCGCTCCTGGTCGTACGGGCCGAGCAGGCCGGCGGCCACCAGCAGCGCCCCGTACGCGTCGCCGGCGGGGCCGTCACCCAGCGCCAGGGCGCCTGCGACGAGTTCGGCCCTGCCTCGTACGGCGTCGTGGACCGACCCCGCACGCGCGGCGGACAGCAGCTCCCGCGCCCGGTGCGGGTGGCCTGCCAGCCGGGCCTGCTCCGCGGCGGCGGTCATGCGGGACATGCGGGCGTTGTCGTCGGTCGTGGTGAGCTCGGCCGCGCGGGCGAAGGCCAGGGAGCGTTGCAGGCCGGGTATCCACGGGTCGGGAGCGGCCGCGGCCGCTGCCAGGTCGGCGGCGAGACGAGGGTCGGGGCCGTCGGCGGCCATGGCGCGGTGCAGCAGGCGTGGGAGGCGGCAACGGTCACCGGCGAGGACGGTGGCGAGCAGCTGGTGGGCGGCGCGCCGCCGCGCGGGGGTGGCACCGGCGTGAACGGCGCGTCGTAACAGCGAGCTGTGGAAGCGGATCACGTCCCCGTCGCTGCGCGCCACTCCCGCCGCCTCGTCCGAGTCCAGCGCCTCCGGGCCGATACCGGCGGCCCGGGCGGCGCGCAGGACCAGGGCGGCGTCCGCTCCGGCGGCTTCGGGGGTCTGCTCCTGCGCGGCGGCCGCCAGCAGCAGCAGAAACGCGGTGTCCGGCGGCAGGGCTGCCGGCCTGTCACCCACCGTACGGAGCAGGGTGTCACCGTCGCAGAGCGGCCTGGGCAGCGGGGCGTGTCCGGAGAGCTGGGCGGGTGACAGCCGTCGCACGAGTGCCTCCAGCAGGGCCGGGTTGCCCTCGGCCTCGTGCAGCAGTGCCTCCCGTACGGCGGGATCCGTACGCTCCGTCTTCTTCCCGGCCACCTCGTGCAGCAGGTCCCGCGCGGCGTGTTCGGGGAGCGGGGCGAGGTGGACGACGGGCAGCCCCGCGAAGTCGGGGTCCTGCGCCCGGTGTCCGGTCACGGACAGCAGCAGTCCGACGCCGAGCAGGGCCTCCGCGCGGCGGGCGGCGAAGCCGAGGGCGGCGCGCGACCGGTCGTCCCACAGGTGCGCGTCGTCGACGCACACCAGCAGGGGCCGCCCGGCGGCGAGTCCGCGCAGCAACTCCAGCAGGTCACCGGGCCCGAGGCCCGAGCTCAGGAAGCCGGCGGGCGCGGCGCCCAGCACATCACCGGCGGCACACAGCAGCGCGTGCAGTCCGCTGTACGGGAGCCGGCTCTCGGCCGGTACGGCCCTGGTCTGCAGGACGGGACCGGCCTCGAAGTCCTGGGCGGCCCGGCGCAGGAGAGCGGTGCGGCCGAATCCGGGCTCCGCGGCGAACAGCAGCGCGCCGCCGTGCCCGGACCGCAGCCGGTCCGACAGGGTTGCCACGGCTTCCAGTTCAGCATGCCGGCCGTACAGCCGGAGCGGACTTCTCATGGTCGTATTCCGGTCACGCCTGTCACGTTACTGCCGCGTACGCAGGGTGCGCCCTGGGCGCGCGCCCAGCGTTGGCGGGCCACGTTTGTGCCCGCGCACACGGCACCGGGAAAGCGCGTGCCGGCGCCGGCCGCGGGGCGCGCGGCCGGCACCGATGTCGGTCGACGTCAGGAGGTGTGCGGGCAGTTGCCCCGGTACTCCTCGATGGTCAGGCTCGGGCGCGGCAGCGGGCACAGGAACTGCTCGTAGCGGGTGTCGTTGTCGATGAACCTCTTGAGCCAGGAAATGCTGTACTTCGCGATGGTCGTGTTGGACGAGTTCGGCGTGAAGTGCGTCGCGTTGTTGAGTTCCAGGTACGCCTTGTCGAGCGAGGACGGCAGGCTCTCGTAGAAGGGCTCGGAGTGCGAGCCGACCGACGCGACCGTGTCACCGTCGGCGCCCACGATCAGGGTCGGGGTCTGGATCTCCGGCCAGGTCTTGTCGGTGTTCCAGCCGGTGAGCGGTATGGCGGCCTGGAGCGAGGGCCGGCTCTTGGCCGCTTCCAGCGAGCCGCCGCCGCCCATCGAGTGGCCCATCACGCCGAGCCTGCTGCTGTCGACCCGGCCGCGTACGGAGCTGCGGTCGGTCAAGTAGTCGAGGGCGGCGAGCAGTTGACGGCCTCTACTGTCGGGCTGGTCGTACCTGGAAAGGGTGTCGATGGTGAAGACGACGAAGCCCTGGGAGGCGAGGCGCGGACCGAGCCAGGAGATGGAGGACTGGGTGCCGGTGTAGCCGGGAGAGACCGCCACGGCGCCGAAGGTGCCGTCGCTGGTGGAGGTCGGGTAGTAGACGGTCCCGCCGCCGAAGCCGGTGACGCTGAGGGAGGAGACGGTGGTCCGCGACACCGCGTAAGAGCCGGTGGGCGCCTCGATACTGGCTGTGGTGGGGGCGGGTCCGCGTTCGTACGGATTGTCGGCCGCCTGGGCGGCGGGCGTCGTGGCGGAGCTGAGGCCACCGGCGACAAGGAGCGCCGCCAAGCCGGCCATGAGCGGCCGCAGGCGGCCCTTCGCGTGGCGGCGGCGGGTGCGGGAGCTGTTCTCGCTGTTGTACGGCTGCACGACTGAGTCGTCCTCTCGGTCGTGGCGGAGCCGCCACGCCGGGCCGGGCAGCGCACTCGTTACCGAGGGCTGCGGCCGGTCGTACCGGGGCGGGCACCGCCGTGTTCGTTGGCGGTGCCACTGTCGCGGTACGTCCGGCACGCGGGCATCGGCGGAATCACCTGCCTCGGCGCGGCCGGTGGCCCCGGCAGGAGGGCGGAGGGCCGCTGTGCCGGCCCTCCGCCCTCCCCCTACTGCTCAGCCGGTCAGGTGGACCGGCAGGCTGCGGTGGCCGTTGGAGATGAAGGACTCCACGGGCCGCAGATCGTCCGCCTGGACGGCCATGGCCAGGTCGGGGAAGCGCTCGAAGAGGGCCGGCAGGGCGATCTGGGCCTCCAGCCGGGCCAGCGGCGCTCCGAGGCAGAAGTGAACGCCGTGTCCGAACGCGAGATGTTCCTTGTTCACACGGGTGACGTCGAACCGGTCCGCGTCCTCGCCGTGGAGCGCGGGGTTGCGCCCTGCGGCGGCGTACGCGGCAAGGATCGCCTCGCCCTTCTTGATCGTCACGCCCCGGGTCTCGATGTCCTCGACCGCGTAGCGCAGCGGCAGGCTCGCCACCGGCGACTCGAAGCGCAGCGTCTCCTCGATCACGTCGTTCCAGGAGGCCGCGCCCGTCCGGACCAGTTTGAGCTGTTCCGGGTGGGTCAGCAGGGTGTGGACGGCGTTGTCCAGCAGATTGACCGTGGTCTCGTGCCCGGCGCCGATCACCAGGAGCAGGGTGTCGACCAGTTCGGCCTCCGACAGCCGCGAGCCGTCCTCCTCCCGGGCGGCGATCAGGATGCTGGTCATGTCGTCGCCCGGGGCCTGCCGCTTGAGCGCGACGAGGTCGGACAGCACGGTGTGGATGCTCTCGAAGGTGGCCGCGGCCTCCTCCGCGGTGGCGGCGGTGTTGAAGATGCCGTCCACCAGGCGGCGCAGTTCCTTGCGGGTGCCTTCGTCGCTGACGCCGAACAGCTCGCAGATCACCTGGATGGGGATCGGATAGCAGTACTCCTCGCGCAGATCCACCGCCTGTCCCTGAGGGGTTGCGGCGAGACCGTCGAGCAGATCAGCCGTCATACGCTCGATACGCGGGCGCAGGGCCTCGGTGGCGCGCGCGGAGAAGGCCGTGGAGACCAGCTTCCGCAGCCGCCTGTGGTCGCTTCCGTAGGCGGTGAACATGTTCGTCACGGCGACCCAGGCGAACAGCGGCCAGTCCGGGGTTATCTCCCCGTCGATCCACGCGGACCAGTGCCGGCGGGGGTCCTTGGACACGCGGGGGTCGGTGAGCAGTTCCTTGAGCAGGGCCTGGTCACTTACTGCCCACGCCACCACCTGGCCAGGGAGCTCCACCAGCGCTGCCGGCCCCCGTTCCCGGATGCGGGCTCCCTCTGCGTGGATGTCGGCACCGGAGGGGTCGATGACGAGGGGGCGGGATTCGTGTTCCATGTACGGGCTCCAGAGGTCTTGTCCGTGGTGACGACCGGCACGGTGATCGGGGGAAAGCGCACAGGCAAGGCGGCCAGCGCCCGGTGGAAGGGGCCCTGCCGCCACTCCAACCGACCTACCCCGACGGCCAGTTCGGCATCCGGGAGCCGGTCGAGGAGTTTTTCGACGGCGACCGCGGCGATCAGCCGGGCGGGGCTCTTCGCCGGGCAGGTGTGCGCACCGGCGCTCCATGCCAGGTGGGCGCGGTTGCCGCCGCGCCGGTCGCCGGCCAGGGCGGGGTCGGTGTTCGCGGCGGCCAGGCTGATCAGGACGGGCTCGCCCTCGCGCAGCGGGGTTCCGTCGAGTTCCAGGTCGTGGAGCGGGTAGTGGACGGCGTAGTTCGCCATCGGCGGGTCCGTCCACAGGACCTCGTCGAGCGCGTCCTCGACGGGCATGCTGCCGCCGGCGAGGTCACCGCCGAACCGGTCGTCGGAGAGCAGCAGCCGCAGCCCGTTGCAGATCAGGTTCTGCTGGGGTTCGGTGCCCGCGCCCATGAGGACGACGAGCTGATGCATCATTTCCTCGTCGGTGAGCCGCGCGGGATGGGCCATCAGCCAGGACGTCACGTCCGCTCCGGGCCGCTCCCGCTTGAGAGCGACCAGCTCGGCGACGCCCTCGGTGAGAACCGCGTTGGCCTTCTCCGAGTCGGCGTTGGCGTCGAAGATCCCGGACATGCCCTGGACGAGCTTGTCCCCGGTTTCCGGCGGGCAGCCGAAGAGCTGGTTGAAGACGAGCAGCGGCAGGACCGCTCCGTACTCGCTGAGAAGATCGGCCTGCCCCTTGGGGCCGAACCGGTCGATGAGGGTGTCGGCGCTCTGCTCGACGTACCCGCGCAGCGCGTTCGGGTCCACACGGCTGAGGCTGTCGGTGATCGCGCCGCGCAGCCGGGCGTGCTCGTCGCCGTCGGTGAACAGCGCGTTGGGCCGGTACATCATCATCGGTACGACCGGGCTGTCCGCGGGCACCGTCCCGTCGGCGAGTGCCCGCCAGCGGCGCGGGTCCTTGGAGAACCGCTCCGGGCTGCGCAGCACCTCGAGGGCGCTCTCGTAGCCGGTGACGAGCGAGGCGTGGACACCGGGGGCGATCTCCACGGGTGCGACGGAGCCGTACGTACGCAGCCGTTCGTACGTCGCGGCCGGGTCGGCGGCGAACTCCGGTCCGTACAGCGACATGCGACCCGCGTGCGCCGGACAACCGGGCGGCGGCGGCGCGGTGCCCGGCGCGGGCTGGGGAGTGGCCATCAGTGCTCCTCGGAGGTGCGGGTCTGGAGGTACTCGACGAGGGAGATCAGCGCCTCGGTGGAGGATGCGGTGTTCCGCGCGTCGCAGGTGACGAGGGGGGTTTCGGGGAGGAGGTCGAGGGCCTCGCGTATTTCCGCGACCGGGAAGAGCGGCGCGTCGTCGAACTGGTTGACGGCGACCGCGTACGGCATGCCGTGTTCCTCCAGCAGGCCCATGATGTCGAAGGACTGGTCGAGTCGCCGGGTGTCCGCGAGCACGAGAGCGCCCAGGGCCCCGTTCAGCATGTCTTTCCAGAGCGCGGTGAAGCGTTTCTGCCCGGGAGCGCCGAAGAGGTACAGCACCAGTTGCTCGCTGAGCGTGAGACGGCCGAAGTCCATGGCGACGGTCGTGGTGCTCTTGTCCGGGCTCCCGGCCAGGTCGTCGGTCGGTTCACTGGCCTGCGTCATGGTCTCTTCGGTACGCAGCGGCCGGATCTCGGACAGCGTGCCGACGAACGTGGTCTTGCCGACCGCGAAGTGACCGACGATCAGGATTTTGACAGCGGTCCTGACCGTGTCGGGGACATACCGCTGGTCAGAGCCTGGAGCGGAGTCCATCAAGCACCTCCTGCAGAAGCTGGTCGGCGGGGAGCTGGGCCCTGGGGACGGGGGGCCTGGTGGTGATGTGGCCGCTGTCGATCAGGTCGCTGAGCAGGACCTTGGTGACGCTGATCGCCAGCGCCAGGTGACCCGCCACTTCGGCGACCGACAGCGCTCCGCCTCGGCACAGCTCCATGACGCGGCGCTTCTCCGGGCTCAGCCCGGTGAGTGGCCGGTTGGCGGCGACCGTCACGAGCGTCACCAGGTCGAGCGTGTTTCGCGTCGGACGGGAGCGGCCGTCCGTCACGACATAGGGGCGTACGAGCCCCCGTTCACGCCTGTCCGGCGGGCTCATGCCGGGCGGCTGGTGCCTGGCCGGGGCGGACTGGTGAGCTCCTTGCCCAGCCGGTCGACCAGCTTGTGCATGCCGTACGTGACCGCCTCCATGTCGACGTTCTGGGTGGCGGAGACCGCCAGATAGGCGCCCGCGCCGGCGGCGACCAGGAAGACGTACCCGTCGGCGAACTCGACCAGTGTCTGCTGCCAGGGAGAGGACTCCTCGGCGCAGAACTCGGCGGTGCTGCGACTGATCGACTGGAGGCCGGACAGCGCGGCGGCCTGCCGTTCCGCTTCGTCGCGCGCGATGCCCTGGGAGTGCGCCCGGAGCATGCCGTCGGCGGAGAGCAGGATCGCGTGGCGGGCCTCCGGGACCTTGAGGACCTCGTCGAGCATCCAGCCCAGTTCGTTGGCCATGTGGTCGTTCATTCCTGCGGGTTCCCTTCGTCGTCTTGGGAGGCGGCGCGCCCGTAGCGGGTGCCGCGGGCGAACGCGCCCATGCGGGAGGCGGTCTCGGCGGCCGGGCGGACCGGGGTGTGACCGTCGCCGGGTGGGGGTGTGGCGGCGGGTTCCTGGGAGCTGGTCGCGTTGTCCTGGGCGGCGCGGCGGCGGCGCTTGGGGAGGCCGCCCGCGGTGGACGTCTGAGCGGCCGCCGGGGCCGGCGCCCGCTCAGGACTCGGCCGTGCTTCCGGCGCGTCGGACGTGAGGTCCGCCTCGGGGGCCGCGGCGGGAGCGGAAACCGTCGCGGGCACCGGTGCGGCCACCGGCTCGGGCTCCGGCGGGATCGCCGTTTTGGGAGCGCGTACGCGATTGAGGAGCGTATGAGGGAGAAACAGCACGGCGCGCACTCCCCCATAGGGCGACCGGGTGTCGACGGAGACCGTGAACCCGTACCGGGCGGCGAGCACGCCGATGGCGGCGAACCCGAACTGGGGCGGGTCGCCGAGCCGGTTGATGTCGATGTCTTCCTTGCCCGACAGACGCCGGCCCGCCTCCTCGGTCTCGCGCGCGTCCATGCCGACCCCGGCGTCGTCGATGACGACGCAGATGCCGTTGTGCGCGGGCTGGACGCTGACCTCGACCGTCGTGTTGGGCTGCGAGTGGCGGGCCGCGTTGTCCAGCAGTTCGGCGACCGCGAGGACCACGGGCTCCACCGCCCGGCTCACCACGTCCATGTCGACCCGCGAGTGGACGTTCACGCGCCGGTAGTCGCGGATCCGCGATGTCGCGCCGCGTACGACGTCGATCAGAGGTGAGGCGACCCGCTGCCGTCCCGGCCAGGAACCGCAGAGAACGGCGATCGCCTGCGCCCTGCGGCCGAACTGCGCATTCGCGTGGTCGATCTCCAACAGGTCCTGGAGCACATCGGGACTGTCGTGCCGGTCCTGCATGTCAGAGATGGACAACTGCTGTTCGTTGGCGAGGGCTTGGACTGCGCGCATCGCCGCCTTGAGCGTTGCTCTCGCCGACTGATCGGCTCGGGACCGTGCCGTGCCGACGGCCGTGGTGAACAGGTCCTCGACCTGCTGCAGGCTCTGCCCGTACGCCGTTGCGGCCAGCCGCGGATCGAGCAGTCCGGGCCTGGGTACGGGCTGCGGCTGGTCGTGCGCCAACGCGGAGAGGCGGGCCTCGACCAAGTGGGCGGCCTCCTCGTCACGAGCGCGCAGGCTGCCTTCCAGCGCCGTCAGGCGTCGGCGTAGCGCGGCGGTGAGCCGGTGTTGGCGCACCAACAGAACCGAGCCCGGGAGGGCGCCGGCCGCAAGGCACCAGATCACCGCCTCCGGTATGTGTGGCGTCATAGATCCTCAGGGAGGGTGAGGTCGAGCAGGACGGGGAGCAGCAACTGGATGGGACCGGACGAATCGGAACTCCCTTGCCCACCACGGGTACTGGAGTCGCTGATCATCCTAGGTATGGCAGGCGGCTTCAAGTTTTACTTATGTATGTTGACATAGGTATCTAGCCATACCTATGCTGTCCGCATGCCCCGCCCCAGCGCGTCCGAACAGGACCTCCGACACATCGCGTCAGCGATGTCGGCCGTCCTGCCCGCGCTGCACCGGGCGCTTGACCGCCGTGTCGCCCAGGACTTTCCGTATCCGAAGCCCCCCGAGGGCCAGCTGGCGCTCCTGCGGCTCGTCGGGGAGCGGGACGGGGCCACCGTGCGCGAGGCAGCCGACGTACTGCTGATGAAGCCGAACAATGTGAGCGCCTTGGTCACCCAGCTGGCGGGCCAGGGGCTGCTTGAGCGCAGGCAGGATCCGGCGGACAAGCGGGTCGCGCATCTGCACCTGACGGCCGAGGCCCGCCACCGGCTCGCCGAGGTCGCGCATCTCATGGAGGGGTACGTCGTCGACGCGCTGCGGACCCTCACCGACGGGGATCTCGACGCCATCGGATCGGCGCTCGGCGCTCTGCGGGGCCTGGCGCGGCAGATTCACCCCGCCGCCGGCTGACGGCGTGCTCGCGCAGCCGCAGCCGCTGCGCAGCCGTACATCCCCATCTTTACGAGGAAGCAAGGCACCTCCATGCCCTCCACCGTCGTGGATCGCTCACCCCTGCCCGCACACAGCCCACCCGACGCTCCGGCCGGCCGCCGTGGCAAGCCCTGGCTGACGCTCGCCGCCGTCGCCTTCGGCCTGTTCATGGTCGGCCTGGACGGCTCCGTCGTCGCCATCGCCAACCCGGAGATCGGCCGGGACCTGAACGCGTCCACCGCCGACCTGCAATGGGTCACCAACTCCTACCTGCTGGCCCTGGCCGCCGCACTCATCCTCGGCGGGAAGCTCGGCGACCGCTTCGGCCGGCGCACGTTCTACCTGGTCGGCGTCGCCGGCTTCACCCTCGCGTCGGTCGCCATCGGCCTGGCCGGATCGATCGAGGGCGTCATCGCGTTCCGCGCCGCGCAGGGCTTCTTCGGCGCGCTCCTGATGCCCAACACGCTCGGACTGCTGCGCGCGGTGTTCCCGCCGAAGAAGTTCGGCATGGCGGTGGGCATCTGGGCGATGGTGTCATCCGTGTCCACCGCGCTCGGCCCCATCGTCGGCGGGCTGCTCGTCGAGCACGTCAACTGGGAGTCGGTCTTCTACATCAACGCGCCGATCGGTGTCGTCGCGCTCGTCTTCAGCGCGACGGTGCTGCCGCAGAGCAAGAATTCCACCGGTGACCGCCACCGCTTCGACGTCCCCGGTGTCGTCCTGCTGGCACTCGGGCTGCTCGTCGTGGTGTTCGGCGTGGTCAAGGGCGAGACGTGGGGCTGGAGTTCGGGCACCACCCTGGGCACCCTCACCGCCGGGCTTCTCCTCCTGCTGCTGTTCGGCTGGTACGAGACGCGCGTCGAGCACCCGCTGTTGCCGATGCGGCTGTTCAGCAGCCCGGCGCTGACCATCGGCACGATCATCACCGCGGTCAACTTCTTCGTCCTGCTCGGCGTGATCTTCTTCGTCATGCTCTACCTGCAGAACGTCCGCGGTTTCACGCCCGTCGAGGCCGGCGTGCGCACCCTGCCGCTCAGCCTGGCGTCCGTCGTCGCCTCACCCCTCGGCGCGAAGCTCACCGAGGAGTTCGGCGCGCGGCTGTCCATGCCGCTGGGCATGGTGCTGCAGGCGGGCGCCGCCTTCGGGATGCTCGCGTGGGGCGTGCATTCGCCGTACGCCGCGATGTGGCCCCCCTTCGTCGCGCTCGGCCTCGGCGTCGGCATGGTGATGGCCGCCTCCTCCGACGCCATCGTGGGCAACTCCCCCGTCAAGGACGCCGGTGTGGCGGGCGGGCTCCAGGCCACCGCGCTGCAGATCGGCGGAGCGCTCGGCACCTCCGTGCTCGTGTCGCTGATCAGCAGCCGGGTCGGCTCGACCCTGACCGGCGAGCTCACCTCCGCCGGGGTGCCGGCGCCGATGGCACAGGGACTGCACGAAGCCAAGGACGCGGTGGCGATGGGCGTTTCACCCGTCTCCGGTGACATGCCGGCGCAGATCGGGGCGGCGGTGATCGAAGGCAGCGGCCAGGCGTTCATCAACGGTGTGCACACCGCGGCGCTCGTCACCGGCGTGCTGTGCGTGGCCGGCGCCGTCCTCGCCGCGGTCGGCGTACGTCGGCGTACGTCAACGGAAGGCTGAGATTGCCGGTCAATGAGGCCGGCCCACCGGGAGCTGGAGCAGGTCCTCGCCGACGACGATCCGGCCGGAGTAGCCGCGCTGCGCGGCCCTCCAGCGTTCGGCCGGATTGTTGCCGGGGACCAGGTGGTTCAGTACGAGGTTCTTGACTCCGGCCGGCTCCGCCACGTCGCGGCCCACTTGCTCGATGGTGGTGTGGGCCGCGAGCAGGTGCTCGCGCAGCGGACCGCCGGTCTCCGGCGGCAGCGTACCGACGAGGCGGTCGACGAACTCCGGGTCGATGACCTCGTGCACGAGGTAGTCGGCGCCGCGGGCCAGGTCGATGAGGTTCTCGCTGACGCCGGTGTCCCCGGAGAAGACGACGGAACCGTCCGGGGTGTCGAAGCGGTAGGCGAAGGCGGGCGCGGTGGGGTGGTGGTCGACCAGAGTGGCCGTCACCCGGACATCACCGTCCTCCCAGACCGGGAGGGGAGATGTGAGCCGCGGCGGCTTGCCCTCGGGATCGATGTTCCACGTACCGGACAGGTCGATGTCGTGTACGGAGAACAGGGCGTCCGGACTCGTGAAATTGCTGTCCCTCGCCCGGTCGTTGAAGTCGTGTCCGAACGCCTGCCGCAGATATCCCGTCATGCCGGCGATCCCAGGCGTGGGGTCGTCCGGGCTGAAGACCGGTGGCGCCGGCCTGCCCGCCGGGAACAGCCGCGGCAGGGTGCCCCGGTCCCCCGGGCCGAACACCTCGATGGCGGGCAGTGTGCGCCCCACGGTGTTCATGGGTGCCGTCGCGTAGAGAGCGGGCCAGTCGGTGACGTGGTCGCTGTGCAGGTGGGTCAGGAAGATGGCCCGTACGGCCGACAGGGAGGAACCGAGGCCGCTGCGTACGCCGAGACCGCTCGCCACCAGGCGTTGCTGAGCCCCCGCCCCCAGATCCACGAGGTAGACCCGGTCCCGGTGGACCAGGGCGCTGGAGGTGCCGCACCGGTCACCGTCGAGCCAGGCCGGCCCGCCCGCTGTCCCCAGGAGCACGAGCCTGGTCCGGTGCCCGGAGGCTCCGGGGCGCTTCGCGGTCAGTGCGGCGGCTGGTTGCGCCCCGGCCCCTGCCGCCGCCAGCCCGCCGACGGTGGTGGCTCCGAGTGCCTGGAGGAACCTGCGGCGGCTGGACTCGGGCAGGGAAGCCCCTTGGCCGAGAACCCGGGCGACGACATCACACACAGCGCGAACGCTCCTTGTTTTGATGGATGACCTGCGTGAGTGACCTGCTATTCCTGCGGGGCTCCCACCGCGACCGCCGCCCCGCGACGCGCGAAGAGCAGCAGCGCGCCGCCCACCAGCGCGGACGCGAGGCCGAGGAGGCCGACGGCCGCGGCCAGGCTGCCTACGACGCCTTCCAGCGCCAGCAGTACGAGCGGGCACACGAACGCGCCCCCGAAGAATGCCGCCAGCCACAGTCCGGTGCCCCGGCCTCGGTCCGCGTAGTCGAGCCGGGACATCGCCAGGGTGAGAAGGGAGGGCAGGAGGACGCCCGTACCGAAGCAGTTGAGGACCGCCCCGGCGACCAGGACCGTGGGGTTGTCGGCGAGGGCCATCACCACGAATCCGGCCGCGCACAGCGCGAATACGGCGGGGAGCCTGCGTGCCGGTGTGCCGGAGAACTTGGTGAAGGCGATGGAGCCGGCGACGGTGGCGGCGCTGGCGATCGCGGTGGCCAGACCTATGGCGCCGGTCGAGTCGACGCCCAAGTCGTCCATCAGGTACGCCATTTCGACCGGAACGGTGTAGAACACCATGGCGCCGAACACGGTCAGCCCGCAGATCCCGGCCAGCCGCCGCACGGGGAAGGGCGTCCGCGGCTGCGCCGCACCGGCGTCGGAGGCGGTCGCGCCGCCGGACCGGGGCCTCGGGAGGAAGGCGGCCATGGCGGGAGCGATCAGCAGGCTGACGGCGTAGATCCAGAACGGGGCCCGCCAGCCTGCCGAACCCGCCACTCCACCGAGTACGAAGAAGACCGTCGCGGAGGCCGAGGAACACATCGTCTGCAGAGCGAGGTAGCGATCGCGTACGCGGCCGCTGTAGTAGTCGCCGATCAGCGTGGTGCAGCAGGTCATGATCGCCGCCTCGACGACGCCGACCAGCGCGCGGCTCGCCACGATCGCGCCGAGGGAATCCAGCCACAGCGGGGCGGTGCCGAAGACGGCGTAGAGCACGGTCGCGACGACCAGCAGCCGTTTGCGGCCGAGCCGGTCCACGATCACCCCGGCAAACGGGGCGAGCAGGGCGAGTGCGAGGGCCGGGATCGTCAGCGCGACGGGAACCAGCACCTTCGCACCGGCCACGCCGTCGAAGTGGTCCTGCATCCTCGGCAGCACCGGAGCGATCAGGACAGCGCCCAGAATCGGCAGACAGCTGCCGGCCATCAGCAGTGTTACGCGCAACCGGTGCGCTGCGGAGGGGGAATCAGATGCGGGCATGCGGAAGCTCCACTTGGCGCTGGCAGGGGGGAACAGGCCGCGTCACGGCCAGGGTTACGCCACGCCTCGCGTGGGGAACTGCCACGACTATGAGCCAGGCCGGAAGCCCCGCATAGCCCCCGCCCCATCGATATCCCGGATCAGCTTCATCCGCCCCGTGGATGAGGCGTCACCGTGGGACCACCAGACGGTCGGCGACCGCCGGCAGCCGCCGCTTTCCCACGACGCCGCAGCACAGGCCTCCGTACAGCGTGCAGAGGAGTCCGGTACGGGTGTAGCCGCTCCAGAAGAGCGAGTACACCAGCGCCGGCAGCAGGCAGGAGGCTGCCACCCGGCGAACAAAACCTCGGCGGTCGTCATCAGTGCTCCACATCGGCATGGCGGTCGTACCGCGCGGCCGTCCGCAGCAGGAGCGAAGCCTGGACGAGGAGTGCCAGCATGCCGATGCTCGTCTCTCCCCAGGTACGGGTGGCCATGAACTCGGCGGCGGCGAGGGCGAGCAGCAGATGTACGCCGAAGGTCAGCCCATTGACCACCGCTAAGGACTTGCCTGGGCGGTGCGGCTGTGGTCGATGACGAAGCCGGTGGGCATGTTGTTGGGCCATGACGGTCTCCCGGCGACGGGCGGGACCGCGGGCGGATCACCCGCGATGCGCGCTCACCAGAGCACGTACTGCCAGGCCCGTCGATGCGGTCTGAGCGCGCTGTTGTCCACGCCCAACGCGGCTACGGAGTCACTGTGCTGATGCCCACTCAGCCGGCCGCCGCCCACGAGCAAACGCGTCGTCAAAGGGCCGGCGGAGTACGCGATGCGTCAGGGGCGCCGAGTGCGGCGGCCGGCCCGAGCAGGCGCAGGGCGTCGAGGGCGAGGGTGAGTTGTACGAGATCGCGGGGCCGGGACAGCTCGAGGCCCGTGATCTGCTCGAAGCGGCGCAGCCGGTTGAGCACGGTGTTGCGGTGGCAGAGCATGTGCCGGGCGGTCTGGACGGCGGAGCCGCCCTTCTCGATCCAGACACCGAGGGTGTCGAACAGCGTTTCCCGGTCAGCGGGTTCCAGGGCGTAGACGGGCTGGAGCACCTGGAGGGTCAGTTCGGCGGACAGGTCGGGGCGTGAGAGCAGGAGACCGTCGGGCAGGCGGGAGTCGAGCCGGGCGATCTCGCCTTCGGCCCGGCACGTGCGCAGCGCGAGTCCGGCCATGTCACGCGCCCGCGGCAGGCTGTGCAGACCCTGGACGACCGGGCTGACACCGATGCGGAGTCCGGTACCGGCGGCCAGGCCCGACACGAGCGCGTCCAGGGGCCGGT
The DNA here is from genome assembly GCF_040611155.1 of Streptomyces sp. NPDC002994. NCBI lineage: Bacteria > Bacillati > Actinomycetota > Actinomycetes > Kitasatosporales > Streptomycetaceae > Streptomyces > Streptomyces sp. NPDC002994. The sequence goes on along the minus strand of NZ_JBEXNQ010000003.1, from coordinate 150,912 downwards.
CGCCCAGGTGGGCGACGAGCACGGCACGCTGCCCGCGGGTGTGGCGCAGGATCCGGATGCCGCGCACCTCGGGAACGGCCTCCGGCAGCCGGCCGTACGGCGGCGTGGCTCCTACCACCGCGACCGCGAACCGTCCGTCCAGCGGCAGACCGAGGATCGCCGCCGCGTCCCGGGTGAACTCGGGTTCGTTGCGGCTCTCCAGCAAGGCGGCGAGGATCAGGCGGACGCGTTCGCCGTGCCGGCTGGCGACGCCTTTGGCGACCTGCCGGTAGGCGTCGGCGACCAGGACGGCGTCGCGGTCGTTGTGCTTCCACACCAGCTCGGCCACGTGCACCAGTTGGCGCGTGTCACCGAGCCCGTCCCGCTCCACCGCGCGGATGATCCCGCTCCAGACCTCCGAGCCGGCGACGCGGTAGGCATGCATCACCTCGTCGAGCGGACGGCCCTCTTCCGCGCGTCGGATGCCCAGTTCCCTGGTGTACCGCTCGACGTCCACGAAGTTCCCCGGATCCAGTCCGGCTTCCAGCCCGTGGCGGACGCCGGTGCCCACGGACCGCGGCAGGTCGGCCGGCGCGAGCACCGGGTCGGCGTAGTACGGCACCTCGGCGCGGATCTTCTCCACCACGGCGTCCGTGAATTCCGTGCCGCGTCCCAGCAGCCGCCGACAGGCCCGGTGGAAGAGCTGGACAGGCGAGGACTCCACGGCGCCGGCGGCCGACGGACCACCGACGGCGACGTCATGGCCGCGCGCCCGCTCCGGGCGAACGCTGCCGGGGACGGCATTGGTGTGCATGGGCCCTCCATACGGATGGGACGTGCGAGAACACCACGGCGAGTCGCCCTGTACGGCACCCTCGGGAGGCCACCATGCTAAGCAGTCGGTTATCCCAGGGCGAGGTCTCAGCCAAACCGTGATGATTCCGCCACATCGGCCGTGACACGCAGCAGCGAACGGGAGAGATGATGCCGCTCTATCTCACGAGGTTCAGCTACACACCGGAGACCTGGGCCAGGCTGATCGCCAATCCGGAAGACCGTGGAAGAGCCGCTCAACAGTACGTCGAGTCGGTCGGTGGGACGCTCCACGGGTTCTGGTACGCCTTCGGCTCGCACGACGGCTACACCTTGTGGGAAGCCCCCGACAACGTCTCCATGGCGGCGGTCGCGCTGGCGATCACGGGAGGCCGGGCACTCAGCTCGTTCGAAACGACGGTGCTGCTGACCGTTGACGAAACGATGGACGCCTTGCGCAAGGCCCGGGAAGTCCAGTACCGAGCGCCCGGCACGCAAAACACCTGAGCCGCGGGCTCCGCGCTCAGCCCTCCGTCGGACGGGAGGTTTCCGCCGGTACGTCGCTGAGTCCGGCGCCCACGCGGACGGCGGTCTCACGGAGCCAGATGTGCGCCGCGTCGTGGGTGTGCACCGGGTGCCACCACAGGGCTTGGCGCAGCGGGACGGCCTCATAGGGCGGCGGCAGGACGCGGACGGCCGCGACCCCGCTGAGCAGGTGGGCGAGGCGGCTCTGCACCAGCGCGACGCGCCGGGTCCCGGAGACCAGGAAGGGCAGGCTCTGAAAGCTGTCGGCGGACACTTCCACCCGCGGTTCGATGCCGAGCATGCCGAGCTGGCGTACGGCTGGAGCGTCGTACGTGCGCTGGTAGGTCACCCACGGCAGGCGGGCCAGATCCTGCTTGGTGAGCCGCTCGCCGACCTCCGGATTGCCCTCGGCGACCAGGAAGACCCACGCGTCCTCGTAGAGATCGCTGAACGGCATGTCGCTGATGACTCCGTGCGGCATGAGCAAGCCGTCGCTGGCACTGAGGAGGGTGGCGGTGTTGTCGACGACGGTGGGCGGCGTCTGTGTGAAGCGAAGGCGGATTCCCGGGGCCTCGGTGTGCACGACCCGAGCGAGCTCGGCGCCGAAGACGGCCACCGCGTAGTCCGAGGCGATCAGCGAAAACTCCCGCGACTCGGTGGCCGGGTCGAAGTCCGCCTGGCTGGTGAAGAGCCGTTCCAGCAGGTCACATGCCGTGGAGGTGCGGTCCAGGAGCACCTGGCCGAGGGCGGTCAGCTCGTAGTGGCCGCCGACCCGGTCCAGCAGGTCGTCGTCGAAGTGGCGGCGCAGCCGGGCGAGGGCCGCGCTCATCGCGGGCTGGCTCAGACCGACCCGTTTTCCGGCGCGGGTGACGTTGCGCTCCTCCAGCAGCGCCCGCAGCGCGACGACCAGATTGAGGTCGAGGCTGGCCAGGTTCATTGCCGGCCCCGCGCGGGCCGGCGAACGTCGTCGGGCATAAACAGCATGGATGCTTCCTATCCACAGAATCGATTTCCCTGATCCAGGTCGGCGGGTCCAGATTAGTCCCCACGCACTACAGGAGGACATGTCCGTGAAACCCGCAGCCATATCCGCGCCCTTCGCCGGCCCCTTCGCGCTCGGCACTCCCTCCGTTCCCGGACAGGCCCCTTTCCCCGCGCTCGCCGTTGCGGAGGGCAAGGTGATCGACCTGTGCCCAGCCTTCGCTCAGCCGGAGTTGACGATCCGTTCGCTGCTGGAGCGCTGGGACGAGGTCCTGCCCCGGCTGCACGAGCTGGCCGGCGATCGGGGTCAGGCATGGCAGCCACTGGAGGGTCTGCGCGTACACGCTCCGATTGAGCCCCGGCAGGTCTTCCAGTCCGGCGCCAACTACCGGCAGCACGTGATCGACCTGCACGTCGCACACCGCGCGCCGGACGACACCCGCACGGTCGAGGAGGCGCGGGAGGAGGCCGCCGCGGTGATGGACCGGCGTGCGGCGGAAGACCTGCCGTACGTGTTCATCGGACTTCCCAGCGCGATCACGGGTCCGTACGACGACGTCGTACTGCCCGCCTGGGCTGATCAGCCCGACTGGGAGCTGGAGCTGGCGGCGGTCGTCTCCAAGCCCGCCTACCAGGTGTCGGTCGAGGAGGCCCTGGAGTACGTCGCGGGTTACACGATCGCCAACGACCTGACCGACCGGGCCACGGTCTTCCGCCGTGACATGCCGCAGATCGGCACCGACTGGCTGCGCAGCAAGAACGCTCCCGATTTCACGCCGCTCGGCCCGTGGATCGTGCCCGCCGGATCGATCGCGGACCCGGGCGACCTGCGCGTCACGCTCAAGCTCAACGGCGAGGCCATGCAGGACGAGTCCACCAAGGACATGATCTTCTCCGTGGCCCGCGTGGTGTCGTACGCCTCGCAGTCGGCCCGTCTCCTGCCCGGCGACCTGGTGCTGACCGGCAGCCCCGCCGGCAACGGCATGCACTGGGGCCGGCTGCTGCGCGACGGTGACGTGATGGACGGCTCGATCACCGGTCTCGGCGCCCAGCGCACCCGCTGCGTGGCGGAAGCGTCATGAGCCCCGACCGCCGGGACCCCGAAGGGGAGATAGCCGAGGCAGCCCGGGCGTGCTCCAACTGGGGGCGCTGGGGCGAGGACGACGTCCTGGGCACCCTCAACTTCCTGGACGCGGCCAAGCGCCGCGAGGGCGCCGCACTGGTCCGGCGCGGCGTGAGCTTCTCGCTGTCCCAGGCGTTCGACATGAACGGCCCGCAGAAGGGCTGGCGTCGGCGGACCAACCCGGTCCACACCATGCTCGACACGGGCGTGGACGCGGCTCTCGGCAACCAGGGCTTCCCGCACGGCATCGGCGGCGCCGACGACGTGATCGCCATGCCGCTGCAGTGTTCCACCCAGTGGGACGGCCTCGGCCACATCTTCGACCACGGCAAAGCGTGGAACGGGCGGGCCGCGGAGAAGGTCGTCACCTCCGAGGGCGACCTGGTCACGGGCATTGAGCACATGGCTCCGTACGTCGCCGGACGCGGAGTGCTGCTCGACGTCGGCCGTGTCGTGGGTGAGGACGGCGAACTGCCCGACGGCTTCGCCATCACCGAGGAACACCTGGAGCGCACCGCCGACGCCCACGGTGTGACCGTCGGCCGCGGCGACATCGTCGTCGTACGCACCGGGCAGCTCAGCCGCGCCCGGCGCGAAGGGTGGGGCGACTACGCGGGCGGGCACGCTCCCGGCCTCTCCTTCACCACCGCCGGCTGGCTGCACCGTACCGAGATCGCCGCGATCGCCACCGACACCTGGGGCTTCGAGGTGCGGCCCAACGAGTTCGACCATGCCTTCCAGCCCCTGCACCAGGTGGTGATTCCCCACATCGGCCTGCTCATCGGCGAGATGTGGGACCTCGACGCGCTGGCCGGCGACTGCGCCGACGACGGCGCGTACGCGTTCTGGCTCACCGCCGCGCCCCTGCCCATCACCGGGGCGGTCGGCTCGCCCGTCAACCCCGTCGCGGTCAAGTAGCCGCCGTACATCCATTTCGTCATCGCCGACGCCCGAGCCGCGCGGCCTCGCGGGAGGACCCCCGACATGACCGATACCGATACGCAAGCCCGTCCCCGTTCCCGTTCCGTCCTCGTCATCGGCGGTGGAGCAGCCGGGAACGCCGTCACCGTCCTGCTGCGTCGCTCAGGCATCGCGGTCGACCTCGTCGAGGCCAGGGCCGACTGGAACGCCACCGCCGGTTCCGGCATCACCTTGCAGGGCAACGCGCTGCGCGTACTGCGCGAGCTGGGTGTGTGGGAACAGGTGAAGTCCTCGGGCTTCGGCTTCGGGTCCGTGGGGATCACCGCTGTCGACGGTACGGTCCTTCACGTCGCCCGCGACATCCGCGCCGGCGGTGACGACCTGCCCGCCACGGTGGGCATGCAGCGTCCTCAGTTGCAGCAGATCCTCATCGAAGCCGTCCGCGCGAGCGGCGCCTCGGTCCGTCTCGGAACCACCGCCGAGATCATGGGCCAGGACTCCGCGGGTGTCTCGGTGCGGTTCAGCGACGGCAGCGAGGGCCGCTACGACCTGGTCGTCGCCGCCGACGGCCTGGGCTCCGCCACCCGCGCCGCCATCGGCATCAGCGACAAGCCCGAACCCACGGGCATGGCCATCTGGCGGGTGGCCGCGCCGCGCCCGACCGGAGTGACCCGTACCGACCTCGCCTACGGCGGCCCGGTGTTCATCGCCGGCTACTGCCCGACCAGCGACACCACGCTCTACGCGTACGTCGTCGAGAAGAACCGCGACCGGGCCTCGATCGCCCCGGAGACGTACGCGGACGAAATGCGCCGTCTGGCGTCCGGGTACGGCGGCGCCTGGCCGGCGATCGCCGCGAGCATCACCGACCCGGAGAAGGTCAACTACACCTGGTTCGACCGCATGCTGGTCGAGGGCTCCTGGCACCGTGGACGGGTCGTCCTCGTCGGTGACGCCGCCCACTGCTGCCCGCCCACCATCGCCCAGGGCGCCGCCATGTCCCTGGAGGACGCGCTCGTCCTCGCCGAGCTGCTCACCGCTTCCGACGCTTGGGACGCTTCGGACGCTTGGGACGCTTGGGACGACGACCTGCTCCAGCGTTACTACGAACGCCGCATCCCCCGCGTACGAGCCGTGGTCGAGGCGTCGGTCCAGATCGGCCAGTGGCAGCTCGACGGGGTCCGCGACGCGGACGTGCCCGGGCTGATGGGCCGCACGATGACGATGCTGAAGGAACTGCCGTGACGACACCCACTGTCGACGTCCACGCCCACGTCCTGCTGCCCGGCGTCGAAGGGCTGGTCGCGGGCCTGCCCGCTCTGGCCGAGGCCAAGAAGCTGGACGCCCGGCGCAACGGACCGGCGGCGCTGGCCGTCAGCGGCCCCATGGTCGCCGCACGCGTTCCCCGGCTCACCGATGTCGCCGCCCGGCTCGCCACGATGGACATGCAGGGCGTGGACGTGCAACTGGTCAGCCCGTCCCCCTCGCACTACCACTACTGGGCCGACGAGGAGACGGCCGAGAAGGTGTACCGGCTGGCCAACGAAGCCACCGCTGCCCACTGCGCTCAGGCACCCGACCGGCTGCGCGGCCTCGGGCTCGTACCCCTGCAGCATCCCGGGGCGTGCGTCGAGGCACTCGACCATGCCCTGGAACAGGGGCTGCTCGGAGTCGAGATCTCCAGTCACGCGCCCGGCCGCGAACTGTCGGACCCGGCCTACGAACCCCTGTGGGCACGGGCCGAGAAGACCGGTGCGGTGCTGTTCCTGCACCCCTTCGGATGCACGCTCGACGAGCGGCTGGACCAGTGGTACCTGTCCAACACCGTCGGCCAGCCCACCGAGAACGCCGTCGCGCTGTCCCACCTCATCTTCTCCGGCGTCCTCGACCGCCACCCCGAACTGCGCATCGTGGCCGCCCACGGCGGCGGCTACCTTCCGACCCACATCGGCCGCAGCGACCACGCCTGGTCCACCCGCCCGGATGCGGGCGCCTCCTGCGCCCACCCGCCCAGCACCTATCTCCGGCGGCTGTACTTCGACTCACTCGTGCACAGCCCGCACGTCCTGCGCTCGCTGGTCCAGCTCGCGGGCGCCGACCGGGTGCTGCTGGGCTCCGACTTCCCCTTCGACATGGGCAGCGAGGATCCGCTCGGCGCACTGCGTGCCGCGCACCTGCCGGGTGCCGAGTTCGACGCCGTACGCGGCGGCAACGCGGCCACGCTGCTCCACCTGACCCGCTGACCTGATGCTCCCGACCGCGAAGGAAACCGTCATGGGCAACCGTCTGCTCACCCATCTGCGGCACGTCGACCTCGCCGTGCCCGACTACGACAAGCAGCTCGACTTCTACGCGGGTGTCTGGGGCCTGACCAAGGTCGCCGACGACTCCGGGATCTCCTTCCTCGCCGCCGAGGGCAGCCCGGAGCAGTACGTCGTACGGCTGCGCAAGGCCGACGAGAAGCGCCTCGATCTCGTCTCGTACGGCGCCGCCACCCCGGCCGATGTCGACACCCTCGCCGAGGAACTCCTCGCGGGCGGCGTCCAGTTGGTCTCCCGCCCGGGAAATGTCGACACTCTCGGTGGCGGTTACGGCTTCCGCTTCTTCGACGTCGACGGGCGCACCATCGAGGTCTCCGCCGACGTCGAGGTCCGGCAGCACCGCAAGATCGAGGAGAAGGAGTCCATCCCGGTCAAGCTGTCCCACGTGGTGCTCAACTCCCCCGACCTGAACCGCACTCGCGCGTGGTACGAGCGCCACCTCGGCTTCCGTCTCTCCGACACGCTCAGCTCGCCGCACATGGGCGAGGTCATGCACTTCATGCGGATCAGCAACCAGCACCACTCCATGGCCATTGCCCAGGGACCGCACACCTCCTTGCACCACGTCTCCTTCGAGATGCGCGGCATCGACGAGTACATGCGCGGCTCCGGCCGTGTCATGCGCGCCGGGTTCCAAAAGGTCTGGGGGCCGGGGCGGCACATGGCGGGCGACAACACCTTCACGTACTTCCTCGACCCGCACGGCAACACCGTCGAGTACACCACCGAGCTCGAAGACCTCGACGAAGACACCTGGCACCCGCACGTGTACGACTTCTCGCAGCCCGAGGTCACCGACCAGTGGGGCACCGCCAACGCCATGAACGAACTGGTCGCCAAGGAGTCGTTCAACGACCCGGACCACGGCTGCTTCGTCGCCCCGCCGGTCTGACGCCTCCCCCTCCCCCCAGCCCCCGCCCGGAGTGCCCCCATGCGTTTCGCCTCGTACGAACACCTCGGCCGTCGCCATGTCGGCGTCGCCGAGGACGACGGCCACCTCTACCCCGTCCCCGGCCACGACACCCTGCTCGGCCTGATCCGCACCGGCCGTCTGCACGACGCCGGCGCCACCACACTTGACGTACCGCGCGGGCCGCGGCTGAGCGACGTGGACCTGCTCGCGCCGCTCCAGCCGCCGACCGTACGGGACTTCGTCACCTTCGAGGAGCACGTCGAGGGTGTACGCCGCTCGGTGAGCGGGGCCGAGGGCGTGCCCGGCCAGTGGTACGAGGCCCCCACCTTCTACTTCACCAACCCGTACGCCGTCATAGGCCCCCACGACGACGTGCCGATGCCGCCCGGCTCGTCGGTCCTGGACTTCGAGCTCGAAGTCGCCGCCGTCATCGGGCGCGAGGGCCGCGACCTCACGCCCGAGCAGGCCCGCGACCACATCGTCGGCTACACCGTCTTCAACGACTGGTCGGCCCGGGACCTCCAGTCCGCCGAGATGCGGGTCGGCCTCGGCCCCTGCAAGGGCAAGGACACCGCGACCACGCTCGGCCCCCTCCTCGTCACGGCCGACGAAATGGAGACCTACCGCGACAGCGACGGTTTCCTGCGCCTGGCGCTCACCGCCGAGGTCAACGGCGAGGTCGTCGGCACGGACCTGCTCTCCAACATGAGCTGGACCTTCGAGGAGATGGTCGCCTACGCCTCCCGCGGCACCTACGTCATGCCCGGTGACGTCCTCGGCTCGGGCACCTGCGGCAACGGCGGCTGCCTCGCCGAACTCTGGGGCGTACGAGGCAGGCAGACTCCCCCACCGCTGAAGCCCGGTGACACCGTCACGCTCACCGTCGAAGGCATCGGGACCGTATCCAACACCGTCGTACCCGGTGTGGATCCGGTTCCGCTGCCCACCGCCCGCAGCCGCCCCAGGCTGCGCCCATGAACCACGCGGCCATGAATCCGCTCGCAGGAAAGGTCGTGGTCGTCACCGGTGCGGCCAGGGGCCAAGGCGCCGCCGAAGCCGAAGCCCTGACGGCGGCGGGCGCCACCGTCATCGCCACCGACGTGACCGGGGCACCGGGCTGCCTGCGCCTCGACGTCACCAGCGAAGCGGAGTGGGCCGCGCTCGCCGCCCGGCTGCGCCGCGACCACGGCCAGCTCCACGGCCTGGTCAACAACGCGGGCATCACCTGGCGGGCCCGCCTGGGCGAGGTGACCGCCGACGACTTCGGCCGCGTCCACGCCGTCAACGTCACCGGCCCCCTGCTCGGCATCCAGCACCTCGCACCGCTGATGCCGCCCGGCGGCTCCATCGTCAACGTCGGCTCCTCCGCCGCTCTCACCGGCCATTACCCGGTCGCCTACACCGCGAGCAAATGGGCCCTGCGCGGCCTGTCCAGGACCGCGTGCACGGAACTCGGCCCCTGCGGCATCCGCGTCAACACGATTCACCCCGGCTTCATCGAGACCGAGATGACCGCCTCGGCAGCTCCGGCGTTCCGGGACGTGAGTGTGCGCGAGACACCTCTCGGCCGTACCGGAACCGTCGACGACATCACCCCCCTCGTCGTCTTCCTCCTCTCCGACGCCGTGTCGTTCGTCACGGGTGCCGAAATCCCCGTCGACGGCGGCTACACCGCGCACGGCGGCGCGAAATCCGTCTCCGACGCCATGCGGACGGCTGCTCCCTGCGAAAGGAAGCCCTGCTGAACCGCCGGCTGGGCGTGCGGACTCGCTTCACGCGTAGCCGAGATCAGCCCGTTGAATCCATTCATACTTAACCGTCCCTCGCTCTTGACCAGCCAAACCCTTACGCCTAGTCTCCCGGTGAATCGATTCACTTCGAGGTGGCTATGACTGACGAGAACACGGCTGTAAAGGCCGCCCTGAAAGCCCAGGCCGTCGAGACGCCCTCCTGGGCCTACGGCAACTCCGGCACACGCTTCAAGGTGTTCGCCCAGCCCGGTGTCCCGCGCACCCCGTGGGAGAAGCTGGACGACGCGGCGAAGGTCCACGAGTTCACCGGGGCCGCCCCGACGGTCGCGCTGCACATCCCGTGGGACAAGGTCGATGACTACGCCGCGCTGGCCGCGTACGCCGAAGAGCGGGGCGTACGGCTGGGCACGATCAACTCCAACACCTTCCAGGACGACGACTACCGGCTCGGCAGTGTGTGCCACCCCGATGCCAAGGTGCGCCGCAAGGCCGTGGACCATCTGCTCGCGTGCCTGGACGTCATGGACGCCACGGGTTCGAGGGACCTGAAGCTGTGGTTCGCGGACGGCACCAACTACCCCGGCCAGGACGACGTCCGGGAGCGCCAGGACCGGCTGGCCGCAGCGTTGCGGGAGGTGTACGACCGGCTGGGCGAGGGCCGGCGGATACTGCTGGAGTACAAGTTCTTCGAGCCCGCCTTCTACACCACCGATGTCCCGGACTGGGGCACCGCCTACGCGCACTGCCTGAAGCTCGGCCCCAAGGCGCAGGTGGTGGTGGACACCGGGCACCACGCGCCGGGCACGAACATCGAGTTCATCGTCGCGACGCTGTTGCGCGAGGGGAAACTCGGCGGCTTCGACTTCAACTCCCGCTTCTACGCCGACGACGACCTCATGGCGGGTGCCGCGGACCCCTTCCAGCTCTTCCGGATCATGTACGAGGTGGTCGCGGGCGGCGGTCTCAGCGCGGAAGTCGCCTTCATGCTCGACCAGTGCCACAACATCGAGGCCAAGATCCCCGCGATCATCCGCTCCGTGATGAACGTGCAGGAGGCCACCGCCAAGGCCCTGCGGGTCGACCGGGAGGCACTCGCCGCCGCCCAGCGGGCCGGCGACGTACTGGGCGCGAACGCTGTACTGATGGACGCCTACAACACCGACGTCCGCCCGCTACTCGCCGAGCTCCGCGAGGAGTCGGGTCTCGACCCGGAGCCCGTCGCCGCCTACCGGCGCTCGGGCTGGGCACAGAAGACCGCCGAGGAACGGGTCGGCGGTGAACAAGCGGGCTGGGGCGCCTGAGCGGCGCGCCCGCTACCGGCACACACCTGTTTTCGCCCTATCTCGCTCCCCTCTCTCTCCCGGCCCGAAGGACGACACATGCCCTCCGCACTCCATCCCGCGCCGGCCGCCCTGCTGGCGCGCTCGCACCGCCTGGGCGCGGACCCGCGCAACACCAACTACGCGGGCGGCAACGCCTCCGCGAAGGGCACCGGTACGGACCCCGCGACCGGTGGCGCCGTCGAGCTGATGTGGGTCAAGGGCTCGGGCGGCGACCTCGGCACGCTCACCGCGCCGGGTCTCGCCGTCCTGCGCCTGGACCGGCTGCGGGCGCTGAAGGACGTCTATCCGGGAGTGGAGCGCGAGGACGAGATGGTCACCGCGTTCGACTACTGCCTTCACGGCAAGGGCGGCGCCGCCCCGTCCATCGACACGGCGATGCACGGCCTGGTGGACGCGCCGCACGTCGACCACCTCCACCCGGACTCGGGCATCGCGCTGGCCTGCGCCGCCGACGGCGAGAAGCTGACCGCCGAGTGCTTCGGCGACACGGTGGTGTGGGTGCCGTGGCGGCGACCCGGCTTCCAGCTGGGCCTCGACATCGCCGCGGTCAAAGAGGCCAACCCCCAGGCCATCGGCTGCGTCCTGGGCGGCCACGGCATCACCGCCTGGGGCAAGACCTCGCAGGAGTGCGAACGCAACTCGCTGCACATCATCCGCACCGCGGAGGCGTTCCTCGCCGACAAGGGCCGACCGGATCCCTTCGGCCCGGTGATCGAGGGTTACGAGGCGCTGCCGCAGGCCGAGCGCCGGGAGCGGGCCGCGGCGCTCGCGCCCCACATCCGCGCCGTGGCTTCGCAGGACCGTCCGCAGATCGGCCACTTCACCGACTCCGATACGGTCCTCGACTTCCTGGCCCGCGCCGAGCACCCGCGCCTGGCGGCCCTGGGCACGTCCTGCCCCGACCACTTCCTCCGTACGAAGGTCAGGCCCCTGCTCCTCGACGTGCCGCCCGGCGCACCGCTGGAGGACGTGGTCGCCCGGCTGGGGGAACTGCACGCCGAGTACCGCGCGCAGTACGCGGCGTACTACACGCGGCATGCGGTGGCCGACTCGCCGCCGATGCGCGGCGCGGACCCGGCGATCGTCCTCGTACCGGGCGTGGGCATGTTCAGTTTCGGCAAGGACAAGCAGACAGCGCGCGTCGCCGGCGAGTTCTACGTCAACGCGATCAACGTCATGCGCGGCGCCGAGGCGGTCTCGGCGTACTCCCCGATCGAGGAGTCGGAAAAGTTTCGCATCGAGTACTGGTCCCTGGAGGAGGCCAAGCTCCGGCGGATGCCGCAGCCCAAGCCACTGGCCGCGCGGGTGGCGTTGGTGACGGGCGCCGGCAGCGGCATCGGCAGGGCCATCGCGCGGCGGCTCTCGGCCGAGGGCGCGTGCGTCGTCGTCGCGGACCTGAACGCCGAAGGCGCGCAGGCGGTGGCCGGCGAACTGGGCGGCTTCGACAAGGCCGTTGCCGTCACCGTGGACGTCACCTCCGAGGAACAGATCACCGAGGCGTTCAAGACCGCGGTGCTGGCGTTCGGCGGGGTCGACCTGGTCGTCAACAACGCCGGCGTCTCCATCTCCAAGCCGCTGCTGGAGACCACGGCGAAGGACTGGGATCTGCAGCACGACATCATGGCCCGCGGCTCCTTCCTGGTCTCCCGGGAAGCCGCTCGGGTGATGATCGCGCAGGGTCTGGGCGGTGACCTGGTGTACATCGCGTCCAAGAACGCCGTTTTCGCGGGCCCCCACAACATCGCGTACTCGGCGACCAAGGCCGACCAGGCGCACCAGGTGCGCCTCCTGGCGGCCGAGCTCGGCGAGCACGGCATCCGGGTCAACGGCGTCAACCCCGACGGCGTGGTGCGCGGCTCCGGAATCTTCGCGGGCGGCTGGGGCGCGCAGCGGGCGGCGGTGTACGGGGTGGAGGAGGACAAGCTCGGCGCGTTCTACGCCCAGCGGACCCTGCTCAAGCGGGAGGTGCTGCCGGAGCATGTCGCGAACGCGGTGTTCGCTCTGACGGGCGGGGACTTGACGCACACGACCGGGGTGCACGTTCCGGTCGACGCCGGCGTGGCCGCCGCGTTCCTGCGATGAGAGGTACGAGGTCGTACGCGGCGGTCGACCTCGGCGCGTCCAGCGGGCGCGTCATGGTCGGCCGGATCGCGGCCGGGCCCGCCGGGGCCGAGTCGCTGGAGCTGACGCAGGCGCACCGCTTCCCCAACCAGCCGGTGCGGCTCGCCGAAGGACTGCGATGGGACGTCCTCGGGCTGTACGCCGGCGTCATCGCCGGACTCCGCGCGGCCGGGCAGGCCGACTCGGTCGGCATCGACAGCTGGGCGGTCGACTACGGCCTGCTCGACGCGGACGGAACACTGCTCGGCAACCCGGTGCACTACCGGGACGGCCGGACCGAAGACGTGGCGGAGCGGGTGTGGGCGCGTGTACCGGCGTCCGAGCTGTACGCGGTGACGGGCATTCAGTACGCGCCGTTCAACACGCTCTATCAGCTGGTGGCGGCGCAGGACACTGTCCACCTCGCCGCCGCCCGGCGCCTGTTGCTCATCCCCGATCTGATCGCGTACTGGCTCACCGGCCTCCAGGGCACGGAGCTGACGAACGCCTCGACCACCCAGCTGATCGACCCGCGCACCGGCGACTGGGCCCGTGGCCCGGCCGGGCGGCTGGGCATCGACCTCTCGCTGTTCCCGCCGCTGCGGCGCCCGGGGGACCCGGCGGGCACCCTGCTCCCCCACGTGCTGGAGGAGACCCGGTTGCTGGGCCCCGTGCCGGTGACGACCGTCGGCTCGCACGACACCGCCTCGGCGGTCGCCGCCGTACCCGCGACGGACGGGGAACGGTTCGCCTACATCTGCACGGGCACCTGGTCGCTGGCGGGCCTGGAACTGGACGCCCCGGTCCTCAGCGAGGCGAGCCGCGGCGCCAACTTCACCAACGAACTCGGGCTCGACGGCACGATCCGCTACCTGCGCAACATCATGGGTCTGTGGCTCCTCCAGGAGTGCCTGCGGGAATGGGGGTCGCCGGAACTGGCGCCGCTGCTCCGGGAGGCGGCCGGGGCGGCGCCCCTGCGGTCGGTGGTCGATGCGGGTGACCCGGGTTTTCTCGCACCCGGCCGGATGCCGCAGCGCATCGCCCACGCGTGCCGCGCCACCGGTCAGCCGGTGCCCTCCACGCCCGCGGAGGTCACGCGCTGCGTCCTGGACTCCCTGGCGCTGGCGCACCGGCGTGCCGTCGACGACGCGCAGCGGCTCGCGGACCACCCCGTCGACGTCGTCCATGTGGTCGGCGGCGGGGCCCGCAACGAGCTCCTGTGCCGGCTCACCGCCGACGCCTGCGGGCTGCCCGTGGTCGCGGGGCCGGCCGAAGCCGCGGCGCTGGGCAACGTCCTGGTGCAGGCGAGGGCCGGGGGTCTGCTCGGCGACCGGGCCGCGATGCGCCGCCTGATCGCCGGGACGCAGCCTCTCAGGCGCTACGAACCGACGGGTGACCGGGCGGCGTGGGACGCGGCCGCGGGCCGGACCGCCCGGCGCTGATCCTCCGGAGGTGTCCTTCACTCACCATGCTCACTGGAGCAGTGATGGTCGCGTCGGTTCTCCGACCGAAGCCCGGCTCTCCGCGGCGGGCGCCGAGCCGACGGCGGCCGGTTTCCGGAGCAGGAGCAGCGCCGCGTCGTCGTGGAGCCGACCGCCGACGTACGCCAGCAGCTCGTCATGGAGCGCGGCGAGGGTACGGGACGGCTCGTCCGACATGTGCCGCGCCACCCGCTCGGCGAGCGGGTAGAACTCACGCTCGTGGTTGCGAGCCTCGGTGACACCGTCGGTGTAGAGGAGCAGCTGGTCGCCGTCGGTGAAGGGCAGTGTCTGAAGGCTCGGGGTCTCGCCGGTGAGGGCCCGCAGCCCGAGCGGTGGCGTCGGATGCGTCGGCGCGACCGCCATGACGTGTGAGTCGCGGACCATCAGCGGCGGGGCGTGCCCGCAGTTGACCACCTCCATGCGCCCGGCCCCGGGGTATCCGGCTACCACGGCGGTGACGAAATCGTCCGGACCCAGATTGCGCGCCAGGCTTCGCTCGATCCTGCCGACGACATCGAGGAGGTCGGGCTCGTCGTAGGCGGCCTCGCGGAAGACGCCGAGCACCAGAGCGGCGGTCCCCACCGCGGGCAGCCCCTTGCCGCGTACGTCGCCGACGATCAGCCTGACCCCGTACGGCGTCGGCACCAGCGCGTAGAGGTCCCCGCCGATGCGGGCCTCCGCGTCGGCGGCGCTGTAGCGGACGGCCACCTGAAACGGGCCGACCGTGGCGGGCACGGGCTTGAGCAGGGCGTGCTGGGCGGCCTCGGCGACCGAGCGCACGGCGGCGAGTACCCGTTCGCGGCGCACGCGCAGCGCGCTGGCCAGGCCGCTCGCCAGGGTCACGGCGACCAGCGCGGAGAGCACGATTGCCAGCTCGTGACCCGGGACACCGTCACGAATCCCGAGCACGGCGCCCAGAACGGCGGCGAGGAGGCCGACACAGAGCACTCCCCACGGCCGACTGGTGGTGGCGGCCAGCGCCGGTCCGGCGGCGAGCAGGGGCAGCCAGGTCATCGCGGCTCCGCTGACGAGGCCCAGGAGTACAACGACGGAGACGATCAGCACGGGCGCGACGGCGGCGAAATGCGTTGCGGTTCCGGTCCGGGGCTTCGTGAAGGGCCACGCCGGCCACCGGCTGCCTTCATGGTCTCGCGCCTGACTCATGTGTGGTCCGCAGCCCTCTCCTGGTGGCAGTACGGACGCCTAAATGTCCGTTTCATTCAGAGAACAGGGTTCGTGCGGGCGCCACAAGGACAGGGATTTCAGATAGTGAGCGAGAGGCCCCTGGTCACGCGACTGGCCGTGGGCAGCAGACGCTCTCGCACCTCGTCGATGCGCGAGAGCCGGTCCGCCCGCATGGAGACACCGAGCGAGCCGAGTACGTCGCCGCTGTAGACGGGCACCGCGAGGCAGACCGTACCGATGGAGTACTCCTCCATGTCCATGACGGCCGGGGCGCCGGCCGACGACTCGAGTCGCCGGATCAGTTCGGCACGCTGGGTGATGGTCCGGGGCGTGAGGTCGGCGAGGGCGTGCCGGGAGAGGTAGTCGTTGCGGGACTCGTCGTCCAGCTCGCGCAGCACGCACTTCCCGAGCGCGGTGGCGTGCCCGGCGTCCTCGAATCCCACCCAGAGGTCGACCCGCTGGGCCCGGGGGCTGTCGACGATCTCGACGACCCGGATCTCGCCGTCCTCGTAGAAGGTCAGGTAAGCGGCGGCCGACAGTTCGTCCCGCAGAGCGGCGAGCGTGGGACGGATACGGCTGAGCAGCGCCTGCCCGCGGCTTCCGGAATGCAGCGCGCCCAACTGGTCCCCGATGACGAACCCGCCGTCGTCCAGCTTCCGTACGTACCCGTCGTGGACCAGTGTCCGCAGCAGGTGGTAGGTGGTGGCCAGCGGCAGGCCGGTCTCGCGTGCCAACTGCTTCGCCGGCGCGCCGCCGCCGTGCGCGGCCACCGCTTCCAAGAGGCGGAAGGCTCTCTGTACGGAAGTGATGAGCGTGGGGCCGGCGTGCGCAGCCATAAGACCAGCGTGCGTCCGACTGACCACCCGGGCAAGGCCGCCAAGCCGGCGGGCCGGGCCGGGCCGGGCCGGGCCGCTCAGGATGCGTTCGGACCCACATCCGCCGCCGTGAGGGGACGGCGGAGAGGAGCCGGTGTCGCGTACTCG
This sequence comes from Streptomyces sp. NPDC002994, assembly GCF_040611155.1. Lineage (NCBI taxonomy): Bacteria > Bacillati > Actinomycetota > Actinomycetes > Kitasatosporales > Streptomycetaceae > Streptomyces > Streptomyces sp. NPDC002994. Next base: position 134,493 of record NZ_JBEXNQ010000003.1, on the reverse strand, counting down.
TCGGCGCCGATGTCACGGGTGGTGCCGCGCGAGTGGCCGTCGATGTCATCGCCCACGGACAGGCTGCCCAGCGTCGCCGTGCCGATCGCCGGGCTGCCCGCCGACAGACGGAATACCCCGTCAGACTCCTGCCGGAGGAGCGGGTCGACCCGGCGGTGCCAGGTGAACCCGGTGGTCTTCCCCATGGCGACCAGGCTGCCGGCGCTGCCGACCAGGAGGTTGTCGGCGATGACCACGTCCCGGGGCTCGTAGTCCCGGGTCTCGCCCGAGAGCGTTCCGGCGTTGCCGAGCAGGGTGTTGTGCGCGATCACCGCGCCGTCGCAGGCGTCGGAAGGGCATAGACCACCGTCGAGTCGTCGATTCCCGGCCTCCGCGCGGACGCGCTTCTCGTAGGAGGAAGGGGCATGTGCTCCCTTTCGCGCCTGGCCGAGCGCCCACCGCTCGACGGTTAGGAGCCTTTTCTTTCTATTGGCGCGCGGCGACCGCCGCAAGAGTCGCGACAGAAAAGTCCAACAACCAGCACCTCACGTCTTTGCATGACCATGCGCACTGATGCATACTCTTCCTATGTCTAAGGTCCTCACCTCCCTTCCCGCCGGCGAGCGCGTCGGCATCGCCTTCTCCGGCGGCCTCGACACCTCGGTCGCGGTCGCCTGGATGCGCGACAAGGGCGCCATCCCGTGCACCTACACCGCCGACATCGGCCAGTACGACGAGCCCGACATCGCCTCGGTCCCCGGCCGTGCGAAGACCTACGGTGCCGAGATCGCGCGCCTGGTCGACTGTCGCGCGGCGCTGGTCGAGGAGGGGCTGGCCGCACTCACCTGCGGGGCGTTCCACATCCGCTCGGGCGGGCGTGCCTACTTCAACACCACGCCGCTCGGCCGCGCCGTCACGGGCACCCTCCTGGTCCGGGCGATGCTCGAGGACAACGTACAGATCTGGGGCGACGGCTCGACCTTCAAGGGCAACGACATCGAGCGGTTCTACCGGTACGGCCTGCTCGCCAACCCGCACCTGCGGATCTACAAGCCCTGGCTGGACGCGGACTTCGTGACCGAGCTCGGCGGCCGCAAGGAAATGTCGGAGTGGCTTCTCACCCACGACCTGCCCTACCGCGACAGCACGGAGAAGGCGTACTCCACCGACGCCAACATCTGGGGCGCCACCCACGAGGCCAAGACGCTGGAGCACCTGAACACCGGCGTGGAGACCGTGGAGCCCATCATGGGCGTGCGGTTCTGGGACCCCTCGGTCGAGATCGCCACCGAGGACGTGACGATCGGCTTCGACCAGGGCCGCCCGGTGACGATCAACGGGAAGAAGTTCGCCTCCCCCGTCGAGCTGGTGATGGAGGCCAACGCCGTCGGCGGCCGCCACGGCTTGGGCATGTCGGACCAGATCGAGAACCGGATCATCGAGGCCAAGAGCCGCGGCATCTACGAGGCGCCCGGCATGGCCCTGTTGCACACGGCGTACGAGCGCCTGGTCAACGCGATCCACAACGAGGACACCCTCGCCCAGTACCACAACGAGGGACGGCGCCTGGGCCGGCTGATGTACGAGGGCCGCTGGCTCGACCCGCAGGCACTGATGATCCGGGAGTCGCTGCAGCGCTGGGTCGGCTCGGCGGTCACCGGCGAGGTGACGCTGCGGCTGCGGCGCGGCGAGGACTACTCGATCGTCGACACCACAGGCCCGGCGTTCAGCTATCACCCGGACAAGCTGTCCATGGAACGCACCGAGGACTCCGCGTTCGGCCCGGTGGACCGGATCGGCCAGCTCACCATGCGCAACCTCGACATCGCCGACTCGCGCGCGAAGCTGGAGCAGTACGCCGGGCTCGGCCTCATCGGCACCACCAGTCCCACCATCGGTGCCGCCCAGGCGGCGGCGACCGGGCTGATCGGCACCATGCCGGAGGGCGGCGCCGAGGCGATCGCCTCCCGTGGTGCGGTCTCCGGTGACGACGAGATGCTGGACCGCGCCGCGATGGAGTTCGGCACGGACTGACCGGCCCGTTCAAAGCGAAAGTCCGGCGCGACGCCGTTGGCGGCGTCGAGCCGGACTTTTGGTCAGGTCAGCAACGTTCGTGCGAGCAACTGCGCGAACGCGGCCGGATGCTCGTGGCACCCGATGTGCCCTCCGGGGAATTCCACCGGTTCGCTGCCGAGTTGCCCGGCGAGCGCCGCACCCGTGCGGTACAGAAGCTGTCCGGTGACTAGGAGATGTCAGCCGATCGGCGCGTACAGCACCCCCAGCTTGTCGATCCCGTCGCCCGCGCGGCCCCTGAAGCCGACGATCTGCCAGCCGGAGGGTGCTGCGTAGGTCACGGTGTCCTTCGTGGCCGAACCGGACTTCAGGGTACGAGACTTGTCTGTCGTGAAGGCCGCCGAGAAGAGGCGGGTGTGGCCGTCCTTCTGCCCTCGCGTGAGCGTCACCGAGGTGAGGTGTTCGCCCGGCGCGAGGGTCAGGGACGCGGCGGTGCCGCCCGTACCGCCGTGAGTCAGCGACGTACCGCCGTCATGTGCGAGCGCGACCGCGTCGAGGCGGGCGCCGCCTCGCAGGGTCAGCGTGCGGGGCGCGAGCGGCGACGGGAGGTTGTCCGCATCGTTGAACGCCGTGCCGTGCGGGCCGCCGAAGAAGTCGCCGGCCCGGAGCGTCGAGGGCAGCGTCCAGGAGAAGTCGGCCATGTGCGGGAAGTGGTCGGAGAGGTTGTCGCCCCTGGGGCCGAGGAAAGACGCCCACTCGTTGCTGTAACGGGTGGCGGAGAGGTTCACCAGGTTGCTGCCGCGATAGAGGATTTTGTCCACCACCTCGCAGTCGTTCGTCGGAGCCGTCTTGGGGCAGACGATCGCGTCACTGCCCTGGGCCGGGGCGCTACCGCCGCGGACCAGCTGGACCCACGCGTCGGTCAGGCCGTTCTCGGTCGCCAGCGTGCGGATGTTGTCACCGGAGCGCGTGTAGCGGGTGTTGGTGTCGCCCATGACAATCACCGCGTTGCCCGCCGAGTTCGCCTGGATGAAGTCCGAGAGCTGCTCGATGTTGGCGCGGCGGGCGGCCAGTGCCGCCTCCGTCACGTCCGCGTTCGTGTGGACGTTGTAGAGGTCTACGAACACCCCCTCGGCCAGCCGGACCCGGGCCTGCGTGAAGCCCTTCGGGGTCAGGCAGTCGGTGCCTGTGCAGCTGTTCCAGTCGACCCGCTCGAAGTCCTCGAAGGCGTAGTCGGACAGGGTGTTGAGACCGTCACCGAGGCCGGCGCCGCCGCTCGTCGCGGTGCGGTACGGGTGGTCGTCGCCCGCGTACAGCGCCGCGTGGTAGTTGAAGTCCTCCTGGACGTTCACGATGTCGTACGCGCCGAGACGCGGGGAGATCAGCGGGGTGTTGGTAGCCGGGTTGCCGGAACTCAGCCCCTGCGGCAGGCCCGCGACGTTGTACGTGAGGACGCTGAACGCACCGCCGGAGGGGTCTGCGGCGGCCGCGGGCGTCGTGCCGGTGGCGGCGAGCCCGGAGAGGGCCAGGGTGCCAGCCAGCAGGGTGCCGATGAGTCTTCTCATGATGGGGGGTGCCTCCAGACGCGAAGCCCGGGCGGGGCGGGTGTCTCATTGTCGCGGTCCGGCGTGGCGGGTGCAGCCGGTTTGCCCTGAAGTCCGGCTGGAATACGAGGAGTTACCGTCGCCCTGAACGTTGGCGACCATCCTGCGCAGCACCGTGAGGTTTCCCGGCCGCGCATCGGCCGGCCGGTGTCGACGGTCAGACGTGGGAGCAGGACGACGCCAGCGAGGCCGCGACCGGTCCCCTGTTCCGGTCGCGGCCTCGCTGGCGTGGAAGTCGGTCGTCGTCGGGTCAGCAGCAGCTGCCGGCTACAGGCCGGCCTGCGCCGGTGCCGGTTTCGACGGTGTCCGTTTCGGCGGTGGCCGGAGTGGCGCAGCAGGTGCTGCCTTCCTGTTTGGCCAGGGTGTCGGCGTCGGCCTTGACGACGTACACCTCCCAGGGTTCCTGGCCGGGTCCATGGACCCAGACCTTGTCCTGGAGGGCGTAGCAACAGGTGGTGTCCTTCTCTTCGGCCGTGGCCAGGCCCGCATCGCTCAGGCGGGTGGTGGCGGCATGCACGGCTTCGGTGGTTTCGACCTCGACGCCGAGGTGGTCCATGCGGGTGTCCTCGCCCGCCTTGCCTTCGATGAGGACGAGCTTGAGCGGGGGCTCCGCGATGGAGAAGTTGGCGTAGCCGTCACGGAGCTTGGCGGGCTCGGCGCCGAAGAGCTTGCTGTAGAAGGTGACCGACGCGGCGAGGTCGGGGACTCGGAGGGCGAGTTGTACGCGGGACATGGCGTGCCTCCTGCTGGATGGATGGATGGGTAGGTGGGTCAGGGCTCAGCAGCCGCCGGAAGCTGCCGGGGCTCCTACGCCGATCTGGACGGTGGTGGGAGCGGCGCAGCAGCCACCGCCACCCTCGGACTCGGAGTCGGCCGCGTCGGGCTCGTCGAAGAGGCCCGCGCCGCCGCAGACTCCGGTCTCCGGAAGGGTCAACTCGACGCGCTCCGCTGCCTCCTGGTCCCCGGCGAGGGCGGCCGCGATGGAGCGGACCTGCTCGTATCCGGTCATGGCGAGGAACGTCGGGGCGCGGCCGTAGCTCTTCATGCCGACCAGGTAGACGCCCTGCTCCGGGTGGGACAGCTCCTTCACGCCGTGCGGGTAGACCGTCCCGCAGGAGTGCTGATTGGGGTCGATCAGCGGGGCGAGCTCCGTCGGGGCCTGGAGTCGTTCGTCGAGGCCGAGGCGGAGTTCGGAGACGAAGGACAGGTCGGGGCGGAAGCCGGTGAGGACGATGACCTCGTCGACGGGGTCGAGTCGCCGGCCGCCCTCGGCCACGAGCACCAGCTGGTCGCCGGACTTTTCGACGACGCCGGTACGGAAGCCGGTGGCAGCCGAGGCGTACCCGTCCTCCACTGCGGCCTTGGCCGCGAGGCCCAACGCGCCGCGTGCGGGCAGCTGGTCGGCTTCGCCGCCGCCGAACGTGGAGCCGCCGATCCCACGCCGCAGAACCCACACCGCATGCGCTCCGGGCGCGTCCTTGGCGAGGTCGGCCAGGTAGGCGAGGGCCGTGAACGCGGAGGCGCCGGAGCCGATCACGGCGGTGCGCTTGCCGGCGTAACGGGCCCGTACAGCCGGGTCCTTGAGGTCGGGCACGCGGTAGGAGATGCGGTCGGCGGCCGAGCGCTCGCCGAGGGCGGGCAGGCCGTCGCCACCGATCGGGCTGGGGGTGGACCACGTGCCGGAGGCGTCAATGACGGCGCGGGCGGTGATCCGCTCCTCGGAGCCGTCGGCATTCAGGACATGGATGGTGAACGGCTGCTGCTCACGGTCGACGTCCACGACCCGGTCACGGCCCAGGCGCGATACACCCGTGACGCGGGCACCGAAGCGGACCTTGTCACCAAGGACGTCGGCCAGCGGCTGGAGGTAGTCCGTGGCCCAGTCCCCACCGGAGGGGTACGTCGCTCCGTCGGGCGCGGTCCAGCCGATCGGGGCGAGCAGCTTCTCGGCCGCCGGGTCGACAACCTCGGACCAGGTCGAGAAGAGCCGGACGTGCGACCACTCACGGACGGCGCTCCCCGCGCCGGCTCCGGCCTCCAGGACCAGGGGCTCGATGCCGCGCTCGACCAGGTGGGCGGCGGCGGCCAGGCCGATCGGGCCGGCTCCGATCACGACGACCGGAAGCTTCTGCTCGCTCATGACTGTTTCTCCTTGATGACGGGCTGCGCGGGAGGCGGGGTAGGGGTTCGGATCAAGAATCCCTTGATTCGATGCTTGTCTATGCACCGACCCTCGCACCTGTATCGACTGATGTCAACATAGACAAGTGTCGAATCCGACCGCCTTCCCGCCCCATTGGTTCGATGTGTGTCAACATAGACGTATGTCGAACGCGAAGGTGTTGCCCCTGCTGGAGCCGGACACGGCCCCCTGCTGCCCGCCGCTGAATGAACGCCCCCTCACCGAGGATGAAGCGGTACGCACCGCCGCGATGTTCAAGGCCCTGAGCGACCCGGTTCGCCTGCGGCTCTTCTCGGCGGTCGCCTCGCACGAGGGCGGCGAGGCGTGCGTCTGCGACATCTCGGACGTCGGCGTCTCCCAGCCGACCGTCTCGCACCACCTGAAGAAGCTGAAGGAAGCGGGCCTGCTCACCTCTGAGCGGCGCGGAACCTGGGTGTACTACCGGGTCGAGCCGTCCGTGCTCGCCACCATGGGCCACATCCTGGGCAAGTACGTCACCGCCTGAGCCGTCCACAAGCGCGACACCGCTTCATCTACTATCGTCGATTATCGATGAATAGAACTGAGCGCAGACCCGGGCCACTGAGCCACGAAGACGCCGTCACCTACGCCGACTGGTTCAAGGCGCTCGCCGACCCCATGCGCGTACGCGTACTGAACCTGCTCTCCGCCGAGCGCCGGCCGATGGCGGTCGGCGAGATCGTCGAGCGGCTCCCCATCGGGCAGTCGACGGTGTCCCACCACCTGAAGATCCTTGCCGACGTCCGCTTCGTCCTCCCCGAGCGGCAGGGCACCTCAACCCGGTACACAGTCAACGCCGCCTGCCTCGCGTGCTTCCCGGCCGCGGTCCGCGCGATCCTGGGGCAGGAGGCGGACCATGCCTGCTGACGCACCGAAGATCTTGCCGCTGACCACCGCGGACGCCGAACAGGTCCTGGCGATCTACCAGTTGGGCATCGACGAGGGGAACGCCACCTTCGAAACCCAGGCTCCGACCTGGACCGAGTTCGACGCCGCCAAGCTGCCCGGGCACCGCTTCACCGCCAAGGACCCGAATGACGCGAGGGTGCTCGGCTGGGTCGCCGCTTCCAGGGTCTCCGACCGCTGCGCGTACGCCGGAGTCGTCGAGCATTCGGTGTACGTACATCCGACGGCACGCGGCAAGGGCGTAGCCCGTGCCCTCCTCGACGCCCTCGTCGATTCCACCGAAGCTGCCGGCATCTGGACGATCCAGTCCGGCATCTTCCCCGAGAACAGGGCCAGCCTCGCCCTCCACGAGCGGGCCGGCTTCCGCGTGATCGGCACCCGAGAACGCATCGGCCGCCATCAAGGCGTTTGGCGTGACGTCCTGCTCCTGGAGCGCCGTAGCTCTCGAGTCGTGTGATGCCTTCTAGAGATCCCTCTTACGGCGCGCGACAGGGCGAGGACCTGCAGTCGGCGTGACGCCCAGGAGTTCGGCGATCTCGCGGGTCGCGTCGCGCGCGGGGCGGCCCACGCCGATGAGGGTGGCGGAGGCGGGGCCGGTCCAGTCGCCGTAGCCGAGCAGGTGGAGGCGGGGCTCGTCGACAGCACGGGTGCCGACCGTCGGGATGTGGCCTCGTGAGCCACGCAGCCCGAGCGGGGCGAGAGGGGAGAGGGCTGGGCGGAAGCCGGTGCACCAGATCACCGCGTCGGCCTCGGCCCTCGTACCGTCGGCCCACTCGACGCCGTCCGCGGTGAGTCGGGTGAACATCGGCTGGGCTTTGAGAAGTCCCGCGTCCCGGGCCTCGCGCACCGGTGGTACAGCGACGATGTCCCCGAGGGACGCGACGCCGCCGGTGTCGGTCGTCCCGGCGTCGAGTGCGCGGCGGCGGGCGGTGGCCGCGTCGAAAAGGGCTCGGCCGTCGATGTCGTCGGCAAGGAAACGGGCCGGGCGCCGGGTGACCCACGTCAGCTCGGTGTCGTACGCGAGATCGGCGGCGATCTGGGCGCCGGAGTTGCCGCCGCCGACCACGACCACGCGCTGCCCGGCAAAGTCGGCCGGGCTTCGGTACTCGACCGTGTGCACCTGACGGCCACGAAAGACGCCCCGGCCGGGTACGGCGGGCAAAAAGGGCCTCCACCACGTGCCGGTCGCGCTGATCACCGCGCGGGCGCGCCAGCTGCCGGAGTCGGTTTCCACGCGCAGGACTTGAGCGTCGCGGTGGACGCCCGCGACGCGCACGGGGCGGTGGACCGGCAGCTCGTAACGCTGCTCGTACGCCGTGAGGTAGCCGACGACGTGGGACGCGTCCGGGTAGAGCTTCCCCGCCTGTACGGGCATGGGGCGGCCCGGCAGTGAGGAGTACGCAGCCGGGGAGAACAGGTGCAGCGAGTCCCAGGCGTGCTGCCAGGCGCCGCCCGCCCCGGCCCGGTCGTCGAGGATCACGAAGTCCAGGCCGAGGCGGCGCAGGTGGTAACCGGCGGCGAGCCCTGCTTGGCCGCCGCCGATCACCACTACATCGGTCGTCGCCGCGCTCACGGCGTCACCACTGCCGCGCTCAGTGCCTTCGCCGCTGCGCAGACCTTGCCGACGGGGTGCGTGTCCTTGCTCTCCGTACGGCAGTCGAGGCACTGCATGGGTGCTCCCTACCGGGTGGTGGTGACGGCCGTCGGCGCGAACTTCTTGCGCCACGCCAGGGACACGTACACGAGCGCGACCAAGACCGGCACCTCGATGAGCGGGCCGACGACGCCGGACAGCGCCTGACCCGACGTCACGCCGAAGGTGGCGATGGCGACCGCGATGGCGAGCTCGAAGTTGTTGCCGGCGGCCGTGAAGGCGAGCGTCGCCGTCCGGTCGTAGTTCAGACCGATGGCCTTGCCGAGCAGGAACGTGCCGAACCACATCAGGGCGAAGTACACGAGCAGCGGCAGCGCGATGCGAGCCACGTCCAGCGGCTGCGACGTGATGGTCTTCCCCTGCAGGGCGAAGAGGATGACGATCGTGAACAGCAGGCCGTACAGCGCCCAAGGGCCGATCTTCGGCAAGAAGGTGTTCTCGTACGTCGCCGTACCCATCTTCTTCTCGCCGAGGCGGCGGGTCAGGAAGCCGGCCAGCAGCGGGATGCCGAGGAAGATGACGACGTTCAGCGCGATCTTCCACATGGAGATGTCGAGGTGCTCGCCCTCGCCGAGTCCGAGCCAGCCGGGCAGCAGGTCGAGGTAGAGCCAGCCGAGCAGGCCGAACGCGATGACCTGGAAGACCGAGTTCAGGGCGACGAGGACGGCAGCCGCCTCGCGGTCGCCGCAGGCCAGGTCGTTCCAGATGATGACCATGGCGATGCAACGGGCCAGACCGACGATGATCAGGCCGGTGCGGTACTCGGGCAGGTCGGGAAGGAAGATCCAGGCCAGCGCGAACATGATCGCCGGACCGGCGATCCAGTTGACGACCAGCGACGAGATCATGAGCTTCTTGTCGCCGGTGACCGCGTCGAGCTTGTCGTAGCGGACCTTCGCCAGCACCGGATACATCATGATCAGCAGGCCGACGGCGATGGGCAGCGAAATGCCGCCGATCTCGACCTTCGCGAGGGCGTCGTTCAGGCCGGGGATCAACCGGCCGAGGCCCAGTCCCAACGCCATGGCAAGAAGAATCCACACGGCCAGGAAGCGGTCCAGTGTGGAGAGCTTTGCGACGACCGAGTCACCGCCGGGTTCTACGCGTGGGGTGGTGGTCGGTTCGGTGCTGGTCACGGACAGGCCCTCTTCGTGTCGGCGGCATGGGTGGTTCGAGCAGCGGCGGCGAGATCGCTGAAGGAGTTCGCCACGGCTTCGATGACGTCGGGCCGGAGCTTGTAGTACGTGAAGCGCCCGCACGGCTCCGTCTCCACCACCCCGGCCTCGCGCAGGACGCGCAGGTGGTTGGAGAGGTTCGTCTGCTTGGCACCGGTCTCCTCGACCAGGTGCGTGGTGCAGAGCGTCTCGTGGGCCAGCAGGGTCACGATTTGCAGCCTGAGCGGATCGGCCAGAACCCGGATCAGTTCAGTGTCGACTGACGTCATCATGGGCTGATACTCTCACATCAGTGGCCGCTGACACCACCGGGTGCTGATGTCACTTGCGCCTGATTCCGTCGTGAGACAAGAGAGACCTCCTGATGTCCGAGAAGCCCTCTGTGCTGTTCGTCTGTGTCCACAACGCCGGCCGCTCCCAGATGGCCGCCGCCTGGCTCAGCCACCTGGCCGGAGACCGCGTCGAGGTCCGCTCGGCGGGATCCAACCCCGGCAAGGCCGTGAACCCGGCCGCCGTCGAGGCCATGCGCGAGGTCGGCATCGACATCTCCGCCGAGACGCCGAAGATCCTCACCGTGGACGCCGTCAAGGAGTCCGACGTCTGCATCACGATGGGCTGCGGCGACACCTGCCCCGTCTTCCCCGGCAAGCGCTACCTCGACTGGCGGCTCGAGGACCCGGCGGGCCAGGGCGTCGAGGCCGTACGCCCGATCCGCGACGAGATCAAGACGCTCATCGAGGGCCTGATCAAGGAGATCGCGCCCGAGACCGCCAAGTAAGCACTGCCCCCGACGTGCCGGGCCCAGCTGGAGCCCCTGCTGTTCGGCAGCTCCATCTTTGTCGGCGGTTCCCTGACGACCACGACCGAAGTCGAGAACTTCCCCGGCTTCCCCGTGGGCGTCGACGGTCCCGTCCTCATGGAGAACATGCGGGGAGGTCACGGACTCCGAGGGCACCGTTCACCGGGCCAAGGCCGTGATCGTCGCGACCGGCTCCGGCTACCGCAAGCTCGGCCTTCCGAATGAGGATGCCCTCTCCGGCCGTGGCGTGTCCTGGTGCGCCACGTGCGACGGGTTCTTCTTCCGCGACCGCGACATCGTGGTCGTCGGCGGTGGCGATACCGCCATGGAGGAGGCAACCTTCCTCACCCGCTTCGCGAAGTCGGTCACCGTCGTCCACCGACGCTCCACTCTGCGGGCCTCCCACGTCATGCAGAACCGCTCGCTTTCGACAGCGAGATCGCGGAGATCAAGGACGAGGGCGGCATGCTCTCCGGCCTGACCCTGCGCGACGTCATCACCAGCAAGACCCGCGACCTGGACGCCACCGGGCTGTTCATCGCGATCGGCCACGACCCGCGCAGCGAGCTCTTCACGGGCCAGCTCGAGCTGGACGACGAGGGCTATCTCAAAGTGGAAGCCCCCTCGACGCGTACGAACATCCCCGGCGTCTTCGCCGCCGGCGACGTCGTCGACCACACTTACCGCCAGGCCATCACCGCCGCCGGCTCCGGCTGCGCGGCCGCCCTCGACGCCGAGCGCTACCTTGCAGCGCTCGCCGACACCGAGACCGCCGAGAACCTCGCCGAGCCCGACAAGACCCCGGCCGCAGTCTGACGTCGCACTCCACGGCTCAAAACCGAGAAGCGCTGTGCAAGGGAGGGCGGGTGGCGGCCCGGCCTCCCTTGCGTTGCGGGCGGTGCGTCAGGCCCTGGCAGGTTCCGGACGGTCGGCGGGTGCCGGGGCTGCGAGCCGGCCGGTGCGGTCCAGCCCGTACAGCGCTGCAGCGCAGGCGAGGCCCAGCAGCAGCAGGACGATCCACGGCAGGGCGGACACTCCGGCGTTACGAGCCGTGTCCAGTGCGGCGCCGGTGAGGAGGTTGCCCAGGGTGATGCCGACGCCGCAGATGGTGTTGTAGAGGCCGTAGTGGGTGGCGACAAGGCGGTCACCGGAGAGGCGGACGATGGTGTCCATCTCGAACGGGTACGCGATCATCGTGCCCAGGGCCAGCAGCAGTGCGGCCAGAGCGGGCGGCACTGCGGCGAGCAGCCACAGTCCGAGTCCGCCCTCCGGGACTGGCATGGCCGTGGCCAGCAGCAGCGGTACGAACGCCACTCCCATGGTCAGCAGGCCCCACACGAGCGCGCGGCCCGGCTCCATGCGGGCCTTGCACCAGGCGGTCACCCTGGTCTGGCCCAGGATGGTGCTCAGACCGGAAACGGCGAACAGCACCGCCACCGCCGCCGTGCCGAACTCGCCCTCGCCGCCCAGGCGTCGCACCTCCAGTGGCAGTGCGAGGTAGACCTGGAAGGACATCACGTACGAGCCGATCATGGCGACCGAGAACAGCAGGAACGGCCGGTTGGCCAGGATGCTCCGCCACTGCGACAGCACGCTCTCCCGCCGCCCGTCCGCGTTGACCTCGGTGTCGTCGGCTCGGCGCGCCGGCAGGGCCCGGATCTGCACGATGCTCAGGACCGCGAAGATGCCGGCCGCCGTCAGGCACGTGATGCGGAAATCGATACCGGTCAGCACCATCCCCACCAGCGGGCCGAGCAGGATGCCCGCCTGGTAGAAGACGTTGAACAACGCGAACGCCTCTACCCGCCGCTCCCCCGCATCCGCCGCGAGGTAGGCCCGGGTGGCCGGGTTGAACAGCGCCCCGGCCAATCCCGTCGCGGCGGAAGCGGCGATCAGCGCGGGCACCGAGTCGACGAGCCCCAGGGTCGCGAAGCCACCGATGCGCAGCACCATGCCTGCGATGATCATCGGCTTGTACCCGAGGCGGTCGGCCAGTGTTCCGCCGATCAGGAACATGCCCTGCTGGCTGAAGTTGCGCACCCCGAGGATCAGGCCGACGAGCCAGCCGGCCAGGCCTAGGGGCCCCGCCAGGTGCGTGGCCAGGTACGGCATCAGCATGTAGAAGCCGAGGTTGATGGTGAACTGATTGACCATCAGCAGCTGGACGCTGCGCTCGTACGTGCGGACCTGCGCGACGGTGCTCTTCACCGGCCCTCCGCAACGTCTGTCCCGGCGTCGTGGGCGACCGTGAGCGGGTCGACGACGCTGGTGCACCGGGTCCAGCGGGTGACTTCCTTCTCGTCCAGGCGGCCGATCACCTCCGGTTCGGGGGTTGGCGGGGAATCGAGCAAGCCGTGGGCAGCGCAGTAGTCGTCGTCATAGACCGTGCCGAGATAGCGCTGCGGCCCGTCGGGGAAGATCGCCGCGACCCGTGGTTCCTCGGGCATCGTGCGGGCGAGCCATCCGGCGACCAGGGCGACCGCGCCGACGCTCCACCCTCCGGTGGCGTAGTGCGAGGCGGCCAGCTGCCGGCAGGACCACACCGCTTCGGCGGGGGCGACCCAGTGCACCTCGGAGAAGTTGTCGTAGGCGACATTCCGGGGATAGATGCTCGATCCGAGTCCCCGCATCAGACGGGGACGGGCCGGCTGTCCGAAGATCGTGGAGCCGATGGTGTCCACGCCGACGAGCTTGAGGTCGGGGTAGAGCTGCTGCAGGACCCGCGAGACGCCCGCCGAATGGCCTCCGGTGCCGACGCTGCACACCAGCACGTCGATGTGGCCGAGTTCGGTGGCGAGTTCCAGGGCGAGGGGGGTGTACGCGGTGGTGTTGTCAGGGTTGTTGTACTGGTCGGGGCACCAGGAATCCGGGTGCTGCCGCATCAACTGGGTGACGCGGTCGCGTCGGGCCTGCTGCCAGCCGCCGGTGGGGTGCGGTTCGGAGACGACGTTGACCTGGGCGCCGTAGGCGGTGAGCAGGCGGGTCATGGACATCTCGAGGCCCGGGTCGGTGACCAGGGTGACCGGGTGGCCGTAGACCATGCCTGCCAGGGCGAGCCCGAGGCCGAGGGTGCCGCTGGTGGACTCGATGATCCTGGCTCCGGGCTTCAGATCACCGCGGGCGCGAGCGCGTTCGACCATGTGCAGGCCGGGGCGGTCCTTGATGCCGCCGGGGTTGAAGCCCTCCAGCTTCGCCCAGAATCCCCGGCCCGCAGGAGCGAAGGGCTCGCTGACGTGCAGGACGGGCGTGTTGCCGACCAGGCCGGACAAGGCTGCGTGGCCCGGCTTGGCGAGGGGGGTGGTGTTCGGAGAGTGCATCAGTCGGCTCTCATCAATCGTTGATTGGCGCGTCGGGTGCTGATCTCTCGCACGCCGCTCTCCCCGGACCGGGGCCCGGTCTCAGGGCAGGGCGGCGGCCGCGGCATGCTGCGGCTCGAAGGGCATGGCCTACGTCCGCCACCGGCTCAGGGCGCACAGAGTGAAGCGTCCGGACGTTGTTCTTCGGGCCTCCCCGGACACGGGCCGCGCACCCCTGCCACGTGCCGTCGTGCGCGTCGGTATCACTGCGGGCGCAGCCGCGGCGGGCATCGGCGTACGTACCTGCTGCCGTCCAGCCGGCTCTGTGTCCGAACCGGTCGGCGAGCAGGATGAGTCGGCCGGTGGCATGTACTGGGCGCCGGGTCGAACGTCGGAGAGCGTATGGACTGAGCGGTGAGCATCGCCGGACTCGTGCAGGAGCTGGGCACAGTCGAGTACGAGCAACAGCAGGCCGCTCAGGAGCAGGGCGAGCAGTCTGCGCTGCGCAGAGGAAGCGGCGGGGCGTGGGGGAATGCGGGACGGTGAGAGCACAGTTCCTCCGCAGACGGCCGTCGTACGCCAAGAGGCGCAGCGAAACGGCGGGCGGGACGGGCAGTGTCAGTGCACCGCCGCAGAAACCTGTCTCACCGGGCGACGTGCGCCGTGCGGGCGAGGAGGTGAGGCTGGTCGCGGCGATGGCTGGCCGCATCGGGCCCGCAGCCGCGATGGGCTGTCCCGGAGTCGTGACCAGGGGAGGGCGTCGAGGGGCCGGCGAAGAGTTCGCCGGATCCTAGATCTGCAGAACTGTGGCTCTTATCGACGTGCTCGGCAATTGCTTGGCCGACGCCACGTCACCAAACGCGACCAGCACAGACGGCGGCAGGTCGTTCGGGTCCTGCTCGACGAGGGCGCAGAGACCGGGGGCGTCCAGAGCAGGCGTCTGCTGGGGCTGACCGGGCACGCACTCCTGAGCCGGATGGGACGGGAGGTGCTGCCCACCGCCGGGGTGATCCACCGGGGCGTTCTCGACGGCATGGTCATGCAGGGCAGCCACTGCCGGCGCCGCCGCGCTTGCGTCGAGATGGCCGGTGACGGCCTCGGCGCTCACGCCGTGCGCGTACACAAAGGCGAACAGCGTCATCGCCACCCACAGCACGCGCAGCTGACCCGCTGACGAGCGGGCCCGCGACATGCGGGAAGACGACCAAGCCGTGACCATGCCGTGATCCTAACGGCTCGTCCAGGCGGCTCCCCACCGCCCCGGTCGCGAACACGACGCGCGCATCGGGCCGTACAACGCACACTCAGACGCAACAGCGCAGGTGAAGCACGGCTGCCAACTGCCGTGCCGTGGCCGGAAATCGAGCGCGGTATCGGCGCAAACGCCAAGGGCCCGCATCGGGGGAACGGCCCGGATGCGGGACAGGCCGCCATGGGCTCAGCCGCAGGGGTCAGTGGTAGGCGTGAACCACCGCGTGGCCCTTGCCGCGACCGATCATCCACTTGTTCAGCGGCGTGGTGATGACGAACGCGACGGCGAAGCCTCCCAGGAGCGCGCCCCAGAACAGCCCGTCGGACAGGTGGGCGTCCAAGGCACCGGGAGTAAGGGCGATGATCAGGTTGTCCACGAATTCCATCACGGCGATGGACACGGTGTCGGCAGCGAGGGCGACGCGGATGGCGGCCTTGAGCCCGAGGCCCGCCCTGCGTACCGCGTACAGGGTGAAGGAGTAGCCGAACAGGAAGGCCAGGGCGATCGCCAGCACCATGGTGGGGACGTTGCCCCAGAGCAGGGTGGTGCCGATGGCCATGCCCAGGATCTCGCCGATCGCGCACCCGGTCAGGCAGTGAGCCGTCGCCCGCGCAGCGGTACCCCAGGAAGCCCCACCGGCCCCCACGTGCCCGCCGTGACCATGGTCGGCGTGATCGTGATCCATGACGTCCTCCCTCTCGCTTTCCAGTCTCAGGGAACGCGGGGGGCGACTGGTGGCCGCCCCCCGCGTTGCGGCGCGTACGGTCAGCTCTTGCCGAGCAGCTTGTTCATGCGGGTGATCTCGGCGCTCTGCGAGGCGATGATGTCACCGGCCATGTCCTTGGCGGGCTGGTAGGCACCGTCGGACTGCTCGGTCTCGGCCATCTCGATCGCGCCTTCATGGTGCTTGATCATCATCTCCATGAACGCGGTGTCGAACGCCGCGCCGGAGGACTTCTCCAGCTCGTCCATCTCCTCGGGCGTCATCATCCCGGACATGGAGTGCCCGCCGTGCTCCGCGCTCTCGTCCTCCGTGGGCACGTCCTCGCCCCATGAGGTGAGCCACCCGGACAGGGTCTTGATCTCCGGGTCCTGCGCCTTCTTGATCTCCGCGGCCAGCTTCTTGACCTCGGCGGACTGCGCCCGGGTCTCCGCCAGCTCGGCCATCTCGACCGCCTGCCGGTGGTGCGGGATCATCCCCTTCGCGAAGGCGACGTCGGCGGCGTTCTGCTCGCCGTGCTGGGCAGAGGCCGACGCGCTCGGCGAGGAGGTCTTGTCGTGGCCGTCGTGGCCGGCCGAGCTGTCATTTCCCCCGCCGCAGGCGGCGAGTGCGACGGCGGCGGTGGCCGCGGCCGCCACAGCGGCGGCACGGCGGATCATGGAACGGTGTGCGGTCATGGTGGTGCGACTCCTGTGTGTGCGCTGATTCAGGCATGGCTTTCAGCCGGCGCTACCGGCCGAAGGGCTCGGGCGTGCCGGGGCCGCCTATATGCGCAGGAGTTGCAGTTCGCTCAATGAGGGCGGGGCCCGCCCGCCGAGCGCGGCCGCGGGGGCGGGTGCGGGTACGTCGGCAGTCGGGCAAGTAACCGCCCCGGCCAGAGCCGGGGCAGGCAGTGCGGGCGTTCCGCTCGTACCGCCGGCAGCACAGGTGGCGTCGGCGTGCTCGGCATGTCCACCGGCACCGCCGTCGTCATGACCGACGTGGACGCAGTCCTCACACCCGGCTGCCGGGCCGCTCGCCGCGCCGGCGTGCGAAGAGGCCGCAGCCGTGACCGCATGGCGGATTTCCGGCTCGGCGGCGTACGACACCGGAGAGACAGCAGGGCCCAGTCCGTGCATGGCCACCACACCCACCAGCACAGCCAGCACGAGCAGCACGTGCGCCCGCAGCCCACCGGGCCGGGCCTCGTACCACGCGTGCTGTCTCATACCGGCATCCTAATCGGCGCCCCTCTGACCCGCCGACGGGTCGATCGCCAGGCGCAACTTCCGCAGGTCCGTGATGGCTTAGCATGGCGCGCATGTCGCGACGCGTGCCGCTGCCGCTCCGGACCTGGTCCGGGGCACTGCTGGTGTGCGCGCTGTTCGTCTGTCTGTCGGGGCTGGCACGTCCCGCGACGGCAATGCCAGGACCCCTGCGGATGGCCCCGCACTCCGGAGCCAGTCATCCGGCCAGTCATGCGGAGCATCGTGGGCATGCTGCGCCTTCGGCCGTAGCGGAGTCGTCTCCGGACCACAGTCCGCGTTGCCCGGCGGCCGAGGAACAGTGTGCGGCGCCGGCGGCCACGCTCGGGCAGGGCGGTCCGTCGGGCCAGGTGTCCGCGGCCACGCTGCCGGCGACGGCATGCTCCCCCGCGCTGGTGATGACGCGGCCCCATGCCCCGCCACCGATGGTGGCTCCTCCTGATCTGCACCGGTTGTGCGTGTCGCGGACGTGACGACTCGCCGCCCGCGAGGTTGATGCCTTGCGGGACACCGCGTTCCCTCACGTCCGCCTCGGCACGCCCGGATATCCGTGCGCGCGTGCCGTCGTCGCAGAACTGGAGTAACGACGCATGCCGTCGTCCGTCGCTTTGCTGATCACCGGTGCGAGCACCGGTCTGCTCGCCGGTGGCGCCTCGTGCGCCGCCGTTCAGGGGGGTCTGCTCGCCGGCGCGGTGACCCGCCGCCGTACCTCCGCCGGCGCCGGGAAATCCGCCGTCGAAGAAGCCGCTGCGCCGCTGGCTCCGGTCGGGCCGTTTCTGGCCGGGAAGCTGGTCTCCCACACGCTGCTCGGCGCGCTGCTGGGCGTTTTCGGTGACGCGCTGCAGCCGAGCCCCCGTACCCAGGCCGTACTCCTGCTGGCCGCAGGGCTGCTCATGGTGCTGTTCGCGCTGGACCTGTTCGGCGTCAAGGGCGTGGGGCGGCTGGTGCCCCGGCCCCCGGCCTCGTTCGGACGACTCATGCGGCGAAGCGCCCGGACCGACTCGGTCGCCACTCCCGCGCTCATCGGGTTCGCCACCGTGTTGGTGCCCTGCGGTGTGACGCTCTCGATGGAGCTGCTCGCCATCACCTCCGGCTCCCCGGTGGCCGGGGCCGCGGTGATGGCCGGGTTCGTCCTCGGCACCGCACCGCTGTTCGCCGCCCTCGGCTACTTGTTCCGCCGCGGTAGCCAGGCGCTGTCCGGACGGCTGGCCGCCCTGACCGGCGTCATGGTGCTCAGCATCGCCGTATGGACGGTGGCTGCCGCGCTGCAAGCGGGCGGCTGGATGTCCTTCGACGCCCCCGACAAGGAGGCGGCCGCCAGGGGGCCGTTCATCGTCGAGGGCGGCGAATCAAGTGCCGCGGCCCGCGATTCCGGTACCAAGGGTGAGGAGACGCCCCCGGCCGACGCTCCAGTACGTACGGACGCGTCCGGGAAGCAGATCGTCACTTTGACCGTGACGGACTTCTACGTCCCGACGCAGTTCACCGCTGAGGCCGGTGTGCCCACCACGCTGGTACTGCGCGGGAACGACTCGGGCGGGTGCGCCAGGGCGTTCACCATCCCCGAACTCGGGGTCTCGGAGATCGTCAAGCGCGACGGTGACACGGAGGTCGACCTGGGCACCCGTAAGCCCGGCACGCTCCTCTTCTCCTGCGCCATGGGTATGCAGACCGGCACCATCGAGTTCAAGAAGGACCTGTCGTGAAACTGTTCGGCCGTAAGAACAAGTCCGAGCGTGAAACCGGCGGCCCGCAGGTGGAACTCCTCATCGAGGGCATGCACTGCAACAGCTGCGGCCTGCTGATCGACGACGAACTGGAGGACCTCCCCGGTGTGCGTTCGGCCGCCACGGACGTACGCGCCGGACGCAGCGTCGTGCGTCTTGAGGAGGGCACCGACGTGGACACCGCGGCTCTCCTGGCAGCGGTGGAATCGGCCGGGGACTACACGGCACGCGTCGCCGGCTGACGCTCAATGGCTGTGGCCGTCTTCGTGCCCGGGCTCCTCGCTGGGGCGAGTGTCCTTCGCGGGCGGGGTGGGCTCGGAGGTCGGACCGGCGGTGCCGGTGCCGGTGCCGTGGTCGCCCTCAGGTCCTTGGTCGCTGCCCTTCTCGGTCTCGACATCGCTGTGGCTGTGTCCGCCACCGGCTCCCTCGGCCATGGTGGGGGCAATGTGGCGCAGGCCGGCAAAGGTGAGGGCTGTGACGATCAGGACCGCCAGGCCCATGAGGCCGAAGATGCGCCGCCACGGCCTCTTGTCCTCCTTCAGGAAGTAGGCGACGAAGGACAGGACGATCCCCAGCGGTATCAGGACGGCACAGCGGTCCGGCAGGTCCGCGAAGTGCTGCATGCCGCCGCTGAGCATGCCGAGGCCGAACGAGAGCATGGTCGACGTGCCCAGCACCCGCACCATGCGTGACAGGGCGGGCTTCTCGGTGGCGAGGACGATGTCGTTGAGAACGGTTGCGACCAGGAAGACCAGCACGCCGGATCCAGCGATTATCGAATAGCGGGTCGGATCCATGGGGTGGTGCACGACCGCGCCGCTGATGAGTCCGGCACCCACGTAGTAGCCGACGTAACCGAGGTAGCGCCACGGGAGGGAAGCGCCTTCCCGGCTCCTGGCGGAACGGCGATGGCTGGGGGCCGGCTGCGGCGGGGTCGGGGGCGGGGTGGTGGCGAGACCGGATACGGAGGACAAGAGCTGCTGGCCTTTCAAGGGTGGGTTCGGTAGGGCATGGGGACTGCACTGATCGCCTTGGACCTCTCGCGGAGACATGAGGGCAGGCAATTCGGGGCCGAAGGGCCGGATTGCGTGGGAACAGCGGAACGCGAGGCCGGCCCACGGCTCCGCGCCGCTGTTTGCGTGCGGCCAGCGGAAGGAGCGCCCGCGCGGCATGGCGGAACCGCTGCCTCACGCAGGGGGAGGCAGCACGGGGTGTGCCCAACGAGTCGTCGGGGGTTCCCAGGCGCGAAGATCCAGAAGATTTAGATACGGAGGACCGTTGAGTCCGGCAACGGGGGAGCCGCCCAGCGAGCAGCGCCGGGTCGACCGTCGTTGTGTGCGTACGCGTGCGCGTGCGGAGACCGGATCATCGGAGCTTCGCACGGGGCAGGCAGCGCGACACCCTGCTCGGGGTGGCCGGACACACACTGGTGAGCCGCGTGTTCGGACTCCGGGGCATCGTCGTGGTCGGAGTGCCGCTGGTCGGAGTGTGAGCCGAGCCCGTCGTGATGGTGCGCTGCCGCAGTGGCGTGCTGGGTCGCGGAGGTGGACGCCCCGGGGTGGGCGTGGCCTGCGGCGCTCTCCCCACTGACACCGTGTGTGTACATCAGTGCGAGGAGTAGCACAGCCAACACCGACGTGCGCCACGGGCCCGCTGCGTAGGAACGGGACCGCAGCACCTTGAGGATTGGCCGGGCCGCAACCATGGCGGGGAGCTTATACGTACCTCTGGGCCGACCACCACCAACCCCGTTGGACGCCGGCGGCAGGCCGGTACAAGCGGTCAGTAGCAGACCGGGGCAGATCACGTGCAGCCGTAGTCCTGCCGGACGACCTCATGGGTGCCGTCGCCGATCCGTCCGGCGTCGTCAGTGGCCGCCCTTGCGTACCCGGGCCGCTGCGCGGGCTTCCGCTGTCTGGCGAGCTTCGGCGGCTTTGCGGGACTCCTTCGCGGGGCGGCCCGGACGCGTACCGATGCCGCGGAAGGGGGCGTTGCCGCTGCTGGGCTTCGCCGGGGACGGCGGGCGCTTCGCCCCGGTAATGGTGGCCAGCTTCTCCTCGCCGGAGCGCACCTGTGTGACAGTCGGCCGGATGCGGGCGTCGGTCATCATCCGGTTCACATCGCGCCGCTGGTTGGGGGTGACCAGGGTGACCACGTTCCCGGACTCCCCGGCGCGCGCCGTGCGCCCGCCGCGGTGCAGGTAGTCCTTGGCGTCGGCCGGAGGGTCGACGTTGACGACAAGGTCGAGCGCGTCGATGTGTATGCCCCGCGCCGCGACATTGGTGGCCACCAGCACGGTGATCTCACCGTCCTTGAACCGGTCGAGCGTGTGCGTGCGCTGTGGCTGCGACTTCCCGCTGTGCAGGGCGGCAGCCCGTACACCGCAGGCCCGCAGGTGACGGGTGAACTGGTCCACGCCGGCCTTGGTGTCCAGGAACATCAGTACCCGGCCGTCCCGCGCGGCGATTTCGGTCGCGGTCGCGTACTTGTCGGCGGCGTGGATGTTCAGCACATGGTGTTCCATCGTGGTGACCGAGCCCGCCACCCGGTCGAGCGAGGCGAGCACCGGGTCGTGCAGGTAGCCCCGCACCAGCTGGTCGACGTTGCGGTCGAGCGTGGCCGAAAACAGCAGCCGCTGCCCGTCGGGGCGGACCTGGTCCAGGATGTCCGAGACTTGCGGCAGGAACCCCAGGTCGCACATCTGGTCCGCCTCGTCCAGCACCGTGATCCGCACCTGATTCAGGTGACAGTCCCGACGCGACACCAGGTCGGCCAGCCGCCCCGGCGTTGCGACGACCACCTCGACACCGGCCCGCAACAGCGCCGACTGCTTGTTGATCGACAGCCCGCCGACCACCGTCGCCAGTCGCACGTTCAGCGCCTGCGCGTACGGCGCCAGCGCGTCGCTCACCTGCTGCGCGAGTTCCCGGGTCGGCACGAGGACCAGTGCCAGCGGCCGCTTCGACTCCGCTCGCAGGCCCGCCGTCCGGACGAGCAGCGCGAGCCCGAAAGCAAGCGTCTTGCCGGAGCCGGTCCGCGCGCGGCCGAGGACGTCGCGGCCGGCCAGCGCGTTGGGCAGGGTCGCCGCCTGGATCGGGAAAGGCTCGGTCACCCCGAGGCCGGTCATCGTCTTCATCAGCTCAGGAGGCAGCCCGAGTGCGTCGAAGGACTCGGAGGGCGGCAGGCCGGGGGCCACCGTCTGCGGGGTCGAGAGTTCACCCTGCGGCGCTGTCACACGCCGGGGCTTGCCGGAACGGGACAGTCCAGGAGCCGGCGGCTTCGCGTTCATGGGGAACCTTCCTCGATCTGGCGCCCGGAACGCGCCGGGGCCCGTACCCCTCGGTACGGGCCCCGGCGGTGTCGAAGCGTGCGGCCAGTTTACCAGCGGGCGCTCCGATGCCTGCCGGTCCGGCCGGCCCGTGCACCGAACCGCTGCCTGTGGCTGCGATCCGCCTGACTCTCCTCGGCGAGGAGTCCTGGGATCCGGGAGGGGATGACGGCCGGGTCTTCGCCATGCTTCTGGGATTTTCTGGGTGGATGGTCTGGTGGCGCGGCTCGCCGAGCCCAATGGCATGCGGTTCTTCTACGGCTACGCCGCAGCCACCCTGACCGCACTGCGCGACACACTGCCGTCGCTGCGACCAGCATCACGCGCTGGGGATTCGACGCGGACGCGCTCGGGCTGGCGTGGACGACCTCCACACCACATGTCACCAGGGTGACGGCCCTGACTCTTCTTCCTCGAACACCGGGACCGGGAATTGCAGGCCCTGGAGCCGGTCGGAACACGGGACGAGGCCGCGGACGTGGTGCTGCGCCGGCTGCGTCGCCCCTTGGCGGTACTGGACTCCACCGACATCGACAGCGCGTTTCCGCGACCTTGTCCCGGACGACGACCAAGCCGTCCCGAAGGGCTTGAACGTTCTCATGCCCATGGTGGCGAGCGAGCCGGAACAGTACCTGGTGAGAAGATTCGGCGTGCACGACACCGCGCAAGCGGCGTCAGTCCTCCACCGGTTCATCGGCCGCCGCTACATGCTGCACGCCATCCGTCTCCACGTCAGGCGCGTGCTGCATGACGGAGTGCCCGAATCCGCTGAAGCCGGCTCGCGGGTACGGACCTTGGCCGACCTCTTCACCACCTGGGCGTACAAGGTCCGGCCACTGGTGCGAGGAGCTGTTGGAGAGCTCTGCCGCCGACGCGCTCACCGCGCGGGAGCGGGCGACGGCCCTCGCGGTTCTTCCGTTTCGACGAGCCCGGTTCACTTTCTGGCTGTGGGAGCCGGCTGACCCGACTGGCGTACCGGGCAACACATCCTGATGTACAGCCAGGGGGGTTGGCAGGAGGTGGGGCCCTTCTCCACCACGAACCTCTCCGGCCGATGGCCACCTTCACTTGCAGGCAACGATGCCGCCTCCTCGTGTCGCCGGTCCCCCAAGGGGCCCTCGCGTCATCACGAACGGAATGGGTCCGACCTCGGGCGCGGGCAACGACTTGCCATGTACTGTTCAGCGGTCCGATCCGGCGGGGGGTCGTACCTCACGCCGCGGTAGTCGCCACGAGACCGCCGTCGTCTCCGGCGCCGGGGCCGACCGGGACGGAGGAGTCCTGTGGAAGGGGCCATGGTGAATATCGCTGAGTCCGGCAAGGCCACCCGCGGTGGCATGCGTGACGTCGACGCGTTCAGCCGCGCCGCCGTGGCCGTCTTCCGGCTGAACGGCAGGTTCACGGCCGTACTCGACCAGCTGGCGCACCCGTGCGGACTGAGCGCGGCACGGTGGCAGATACTGAGCGTGGTGACGACCGAACCGATGTCCGTCTCAGGCATCGCCCGCAGTGTGGGTCTCACCCGGCAGAGCGTGCAACGTATAGCGGACCTCCTTGTGGAGCAGGGGCTGGCGTTCTACCGGGAGAATCCGGCCCACCGGCGGGCCAAACTCCTTACGGCCACCGACGAGGGGGTGGCCGCCATGCGCCAGGTCGACGCGGGCCACGCCGTTCTCGCGCGGGACCTGCGTGAGGCCCTCGGTGGGGAAGACGAGTTCCGCAGGGCCGTCGAGTTGCTGCGCGAACTCTCGCTCGGGCTGCACTCGGTCACCTTCGGCGAAGACGCCGCCGCCACGCGCCCAGTGGCCGGCCCCGCGTCCGCCTGACCGGCCGATCCGGCGCCGTCCGACCTGAACAGCGTTGTGCGTCGTACGTCGGCAACCGCCGGACTCCGGTCCTGCCACACCGCGTGCCATAAACCGCCGGGGCTGTCGAACGGCTTGAATTCCCTACTCCCAGCTGAAGTTCGGACCCTCATCAAGTGCGCTTCCTTGCTGTACCGTTACCGCCCTCGAGCAGGCAGCTGGGGCCGGGGGGTCTGTTGAATCAGTTCGTCTTCAGAATGCTGGGTCCGCTTCTCGTCCAGACCGACGAAGGGCCGCTGCGCATCAATGGGCGGCGACAGTCCACCGTTCTCGCGATGCTGTTGCTGTCCGCGGACCGTACGGTTTCCGTCGACAGCCTCGTGGACGCGGTCTGGCCTGATTCCCCTCCCGCGACCGCCCGCAATCAGATCGCGATCTGCATCGCCACGTTGCGCAAGAACTTCAAACAGGCCGGGGTGACCGACCTCTTGGTCACCTCTCCCCCGGGTTATGTGCTGGCCAGGGGCGAGCACCGTATCGACGTACGCGAGTTCATGGAGCAGGCGGAGCGCGGTCGCGAGGCCGCGCGGCAGGGGCGGGCCGAAGAAGCCTGCGCTCTGCTGGAGGAGGCACTCAGCACGTGGCGGGGGCCGGCGCTGGGTGAGCTGACCGGGGAGCGGATCGAGGCGGAGGCGACCCGCCTGCAGCAGTTGCGGCTCGACCTGATCGAGGAACGGGCCGGGCTCATGCTGGAGCTCGGCCGGCACCGCGCCCTGACGGGGGAACTCACCGAACTGGTCCAGCAGTACCCGCTGCGCGAGCAGACCCGTGAGCAGCTGATGCTGGCGCTGTACCGCTGCGGACAGCGCGCCGAGGCTCTGGACGTCTTCCGGCAGGGACGACGGCTGCTCTGCGAGGAACTCGGGATCGAACCGGGCCCCGCCCTGCAGCAGTTGCACGACCTGATCCTCAGGGACTCCCCTGAGCTGACCCGGCCCCCGGACGCCAGGCAGATGAGACCCGTGGCGCCGCAGACCGTTCCGGCGCAGCTGCCTGCGGACGTCATGGGATTCACCGGCCGTCAGGAGGAACTGGCGGCTCTGGACCGCCTGTTGAAGGACCAGTACAACCTCCACGCGCCGGCCGTGGCGACCATCGTCGGCGTGGGCGGCGTGGGGAAGACCGCCCTGGCGGTGCACTGGGCCAGCCAGGCCACGGAGCGGTTCCCGGACGGTCAGCTCTTCGCCGACCTGCGCGGATACGACGAGGAGCACGCCCCGGTCTCCCCGGCTGCCGTACTCGACCGCTTTCTGCGCGCTCTCGGGGTGCCCGCCCCGCAGATCCCGGGGGATCCCGACGAGCGGGGCGCGCTGTTCCGCAGCATCCTCAGCACGCGCAGGACATTGATCGTTCTCGACAACGTGCGTTCGTTCGCCCGGCTCAGACCGCTCCTTCCAGGAGGCGGCCGCAGCGTGGTGCTGGCCACCAGCCGGGAGACGCTCGACGATCTGACCGGCGACTACACGACGCTGCGGATCAGACTGCGGGTCCTGAAACCTGGCGAGGCGACCACCCTGCTGACGAAGATCGCCGGAGCCGACCGGTTCGGCAGCGATCCGGTGGCCGTGGAACAGCTGAGCGCGCTCTGCGACTGTCTTCCGCTGGCGTTGCGGATCGCCGGCGCCCGGCTGGCCGCCAAGCCCAATCTGAGCGTACGCGGCCTGGTGGAGCGCCTGCGGGATCAGCGGCGGCGGCTGGACGAGCTCAGCCCCAGTGAGGGCGGGGTGCGCGCGGGGTTCCGGCTCACGTACCGCGACCTCCCCGAGGAAACGGCCCGGCTGTACCGCCGGCTCGGGCTGCTGCGCACCGCCGACTTCGCGGCCTGGGCCGGAGCGGCGGTCCTCGACACCGACGTCTGGCACGCGGAGGCGCTGATCGACCAGCTCGTCGACGCGCAGCTGCTGGAAGTCGCCGACACCGAGCCCGGGCGTGCGGCCCGCTACCGCTTCCAGGACCTGCTGCGGCTGTTCGCCCGGGAGCGCGCGGAGGCGGACGAGCCGGAAGAGGAGTGCGACGCGGCGCTGGAGCGTACTTTCGCCGCCTGGCTGTGGCTCGCCGAGGAAGCGCACCGGCGGCTGGACGGGCGGGAATTCCCCGTCGGCCGCGCACCCGCTCCCGCACCGCGATTCCTGCCGGAGTTGGCCGATGAGCTGCTCACCGCGCCGCTGGACTGGTTCGAGTCCGAGCGCGCGGCCGTCACGGATGTCGTCGCGCACGCGGCGGAGACCGGCAGGGCGCGGTACGCCTGGGCTCTGACCGAGAGCGCCGTACCGCACTTCGAGACCAGGAACTATCTGGAGGACTGGCAGCGCTGCGCCGAACTGGCCCTGTCGTCGGCACGGCGCACCGGCGACCGTTCGGGCGAGGCGACCATGCTGAGGCTGCTGGGGTCACTCGCCATCTATCAGCGACGGTACGAGCAGGCCGAGGGCTGGAACACCGCGGCGCTGCGGCTGCTGCGGGAAACCGGAGAGAGACCCGGCGCCGCCCTGGCGCAGCGCAATCTGGCCATGTGCGCCCGGTTCCAGGGCGACTGGGACCGGGCGCTGGAGTACTGCCGGGCGGCGCTCGAGGGCTTCCACGCGGTGGGTGACACCGGCAACGAGGCCCATCTGCTGGGGTTCCTCGCCCAGATCGAGCTGGACCGCGGCGAGGTGGAGCGGGCGCTGCCGCTCGCCGCCGAGGCGGTGGCGCTGAGCCGGCGTACCGGTTCCGTACGCGCCGAAGCGCAGAGCGTCTACCGGCTGGCCGAGGCCCGGTTACGGGCCGGGGAGCCGGCCGAGGCGGCGGACTCGTTCCGCGAGGTGCTCCAGCTCACCCGCAAGGAGGGCGACCGGGTGGGCGAGGCCCATGCGCTGCGCGGGCTGGGCCAGACGCAGTGGAGCCAGGGCCTGCTGTCGGCGGCGGGGGGGACGCTGCAGCAGGCCCTGGAGATCACGGAGGAGCTGGCGGACCGTTTTCTCTGCGCCCGGGTGGAGACCGATCTCGGCTGCGTGGAGGCGATCGGCGGCCGGAGCGCGGCGGCGGCGGAGAGGTTCGGGCGGGCCCATGCCATGTTCGGCGAAGTGGGGGCGCAGCCCTGGCGGGCGCGGGCGGCGCGGCTGCTCGCCGCGGTGGCCGGCGACACGGGCGAGTGCGGAAGCGGGAAGGGTGCCGGCGATTCGCCGCAACGTTCCTTCACGGCCGCCGAGTTGAATCTACTGCTGGCCGGCCCGGCGGGCTGAGGTCCTGCCCGGCGTACGGCGGCCGGTCAGCCCCACGGCATGTCCCCGTCCTCGCCGGCCAACGGCGGGCTCACCATCTTGACGACGCCCCACGGCATGTCCTGCGGACCCGCGACATGCGCCGGGGACGCGGAGGCGTTCGTCACGCCGCCGGCTCCCACGAACAGACCTGCGAGCACGACCAGGCAGGCCGTGGTCGATCTCTTCGCCGTACGAGTGCTGCGCATCTGGAATCCCCTCATCGGTGGACCGTCATTGCCGCTGGTGCGGTACGAACGGAACAGTAGGGACGCCTCCTTTCAATTCTTTGTCCCTCGGATTTCGTGCGCAGGGGACCGCGTGAAATCGCCACGATATCGAGAGAACAACGCACCCATCTAGCGTCGTTCGCAGATTCTTCCCATGAATCACGAACGGGGCTGCTCATGGAATTCCGAGTGCTCGGGCCAGTCGAGGTACGTCGGGACGGGCGCAGGATCCCGCTCTCCGGGGCGAAGCTGCACACCGTCCTCGCGGCCCTGCTGCTGGCCCGCGGAGAGGTCGTCTCCGACGAACGGCTCAGCCGGCTGCTGTGGGGCTGGACACCGCCGGCCACCGTGAGCGCCCAGCTCTACACGTATGTTTCCAGGCTGCGGAAAATACTCGGCGAAGAAGTCCTCATCGATCGCAGGCCTCCCGGATATGCCATGGCCATAGGCGATTCCACGCTGGACCTGTTCGCATTTGAACGGCTCGACCGCGACGGGCGGAAAGCACTTTCCGAAAGCGACTTCGAAAAGGCGGCGGATCTGCTGCGCGACGCGCTGGGTGTGTGGAACGGACTCCCCTTCGCCAACACCACGGATTACCTCGCCGACGCCGAGGCCACCCGGCTCACCGAGGCCCGGACGGTCACCCTGGAACACCGCGTCACCGCGGATCTGCGGCTCGGCAGGCATGAGCAGATCACCGCCGAACTGGTCGGTCTGGTCGCCGAGTTCCCGCTGCGTGAGCACCTCCGCAGCCAGCTCATGACCGCCCTGTGCCGCTCCGGCCGGCAGGCCGATGCCATTCGCCTCTACCACCACGGCTGTGAGGTGCTCGCCGACGAGCTGGGCGTCGACCCCGGCGAGGAACTGAAGGCCACGTACCAGGCGCTGCTCGACGGCAGCCTCGACCGGCAGCCCGGCGCACCACCGGCCGGCCGGCGGACCGCCCCGGCCCCCGTGGCGGACGGCGGCCCGCGGGCCGCCGTACCCGCGATGCTGCCACCGGACACCGTCGACTTCACCGGCCGGGAGCGCGAGCTGAGTGTCCTGTGCCGGGCGCTGACACCGGACGCCGCAGCCGCCGACCGCCCCCGCCGTGTACTGGTCACCGGCATGGCGGGGCTCGGGAAGACCGCCCTCGCCGTGCACGCCGCGCACCGCTGTCAGCGCCACTTCCCCGACGGGCAGCTCTACGCCGACCTCCGGGCGCCGGACGGCACACCCCAGCACCCCTCCCGCGTACTGCTGCATCTGCTGCGCGCCCTCGGCCGGCCGGCCGAGGTGTCGACCACCGAGGTGTCGGCCACCGAGGATCTGGACGAGCTGGTCCGTCTCTACCGCGAACGGACCAGGGGACGGCGGCTGCTGATCCTGCTGGACAACGCTCTGGGCGCCGCCCAGCTCGGCCCGCTGCTGCCCAACACTCCCGAGCCCGCCGTACTGATCACCGGCCGCACCGCGCTGCCCACGGTCGCCGGCGCGCACACCGTCGCCCTGGAGCCGTTCGGCGCCCGGTCCTCGCTGGAACTGCTCGCCGCGGCAGCGGGACCCGACCGGGTGAGCGCCGCGCCGGGCGCGGCGTCGTCGATCGTGGAGCACTGCGCCGGCCTGCCGCTGGCACTGCGGATCATCGGCACCCGGATAGCCGCCCGGCCGCACTGCGCGCCGGACCGGCTGGCCCGGCGGCTGGCGGATCCGGCCACCCGGCTGCGCGAACTGCACTCGGGCGACCTGGACGTGTACACCGCGCTGCTGCCGTCATGGCGTGCCCTGGACCCCGAGGTGCGGGAAGTGCTTCCGGCACTGGCCGAGCTGGGGACCGACCCGTTCCCCGCGCTGAAGGCGGCCGTACTGCTGGATGTGCCGGAGCCGGACGCCGAACGTCTGCTGGAGGCGCTCGCCGACGCCGCGCTGCTGGAGGTCAGCGGCGCCGACGAGTGGGGGCAGCCGTGCTACCTGTTCCATCCGCTGGTCCGGCTGTTCGCCCTCTCCCTGCCCGCGGTGAGCGAGCCGCCCGGCGCCGGCAACGGGCCCGAGGAACGTAACCGGCGGCTAACCAGCCGCCCCTAGCCTCGCCCCGCCCGCGCTCGAACGCCCGGCACACGAAGCCGCGGCGCACAGTCCCGGCCCTTGTTTCCATATCCGCGAGTGGAGTTGGACCATGACCGACCTCTTGCACACCCGCGCAGACAGCGCCGAGTCCTTCCCGATGACCGAGACGCAGCAAGCACTGATGATCGGGCGTGGCGAAGCCGTCGAGCTGGGCAGCATCGGCTGCTACGGCTACTTCGAGTGGGAGCGCGACGGCCTCGATCCGGAGCGGCTCGCGACTGCCTGGCGCCGGGTGGTCGCCCGCCACGACATGCTCCGGGCGGTCGCCCGCACGGACGGCACCCAGTACGTGCCGGCCGAGCCGCCGCCGTACGACATACCGGTCCTGGACCTGCACGGTCTCCACGAGGAGGCGGCGCGGCGGCGGCTCGCGGAGCTGCGCGCCGAGATGAGCCATGTGGTCTTCCCGGTGGGCAGCTGGCCGCTGTTCGACCTGCGGATCATCCGAATGCCCGGCGAGAACGCCCCCGGCCGGATCCACCTGGGCATCGACCTGCAGGTGCTGGACGCCTCCAGCGCCTTCCAGGTCCTTTTCCCCGACCTGATCGACCTGTACGAGAACCCAGACGCCGAACTCCACGACCCGGGCATCACGTTCGCCGAGTACGCGCGGTGGCGGGCCGACGCGCTGCCCCACACCGAGACCTTCCGTACGGCCAGGGACTACTGGCTGGCGCGCGTCCCCGACCTGCCGCCGGCCCCGTCCTTGCCCACGGGCAGCCCCCGCGACGGTGACGTGCGCTTCGACCGACGCGAGCACCGGCTCTCCCCCGCCGACTGGCAGCGGTTCGCCGCCCGGGCCCGGGAGGCCGGGCTGACGCCGTCGTTGCTGCTCACCGCCGCGTTCGCCGAGGTGATCCGGTGCTGGGCGCAGGAGGCCGACTTCACCCTCAACTACCCGGTGTTCCAGCGTCCGCCGGTGCACGAGGGCATCGGCAGTGTGCTCGGGGACTTCACCAACGCGGTCATGCTGGCCACCGACAGTTCCGGCGAGACCTTCCTGGACCGGGCGCACGCCCTGCGCGACCAGCTCGGCCGGGACATGGAGAACGGCGCGTTCAACGGCGTACGGGTGCTGCGTGAGCTGACGCGGCTGCACGGAATGGGAGCGCAGGCCGGCATGCCCGTGGTCGTGACCAGCCTGCTGGACTGCCCGGCCCGCCGCCCGGTGACCGACCTCGGCCGGGAGGTGTACTCGATCTCGCAGACGCCGCAGGTCTCGCTGGACGTCCAGCTCCGTGAACTCGACGGGGAACTGCGCGTCATCTGGGACTTCGTCGACGGCGCGTTCGCGCCCGGTTTCATCGACGCGGCCTTCAGCGTGTACGTCGCCCTCCTGCGGCGGCTGACCGACGAGCCGGACAGCCTGCACGTCAGGCGCTTCGACCTGATCCCGCCTGCGGAGAGGGAGTTGCGGCGGCAGGTCAACGACACGGCCGGGCGCATTCCGTACACCACCCTGCACGAGCTGTTCGCCGGGCAGGCCGCCCGTACGCCCGACGCCGAGGCCGTCGTCGACGCCGAGCGCCGCCTGACCTACGCCGAACTGGCCGCGTACTCCTGGCGGATCGGACGTATTCTGCGCGCCCACGGAGCGGCGCCCGGCGAGCTGATCGCCGTCGTCATGGAGAAGGGCTGGGAACAGTACGCGGCGGTGTACGGCATCCTCGCCTCCGGCGCCGCCTATCTGCCGCTGGACCCGTCCGTTCCGCCGGAGCGCCTGCGCCGGCTCCTCGACGAGGCCGGTGTGGACAAGATCCTCACCCAGTCGCGTCTCGACACCCGGATCGGCTGGCCGCCCGGCGCGCACCGCTACCGGGTGGACCTCGACTTCGAGGTCGGCGACGCCACGCGTCCCGACACCGCGCAGACGCCCGCGGACCTCGCGTACACCATCTTCACCTCCGGCTCGACCGGGGAGCCCAAGGGCGTGATGGTCGACCACATCGGTGTGGTCAACCTGGTGCGCGATGTGGCCGAGCGCTTCGGAGTCGGCGCCGCCGACCGGCTGCTGGCCATCTCCGGGCTGCACTTCGACGCCTCGATCTACGACGTCTTCGGCGTGCTGACGCAAGGCGGCACCGTCGTGATCCCGCCGCCGTTCGAGCATGCGGAACCGGACGTCTGGGCGGATCTGGTGGCCGCCGAGCAGGTCACCCTGTGGAACTCCGTACCGGTGCTGATGGAACTGCTCGTCGGTGAGGCGGAGGTGCGGGAGCGGCGCGGCGGCGGCCGGCCGCTGGAGTCGCTGCGCCTCTCGGTGCTCTCGGGCGACTGGATTCCGCTGACGCTGCCCGACCGGCTGCGCGCGCAGAGCCCCCGGATCCAGGTGGTGGGCTCGGGCGGACCGACGGAGACGATCTGCTGGTCGCTGTTCCAGCCGATCGGCGAGGTCGACCCGTCCTGGACGAGCATCCCGTACGGCAGGCCGATCACCAACCAGCACTACTACATCGTCGACCCGGCGGCGTACGAACGCCCCCTCGGCGTCGTCGGCGAGATGGCGGTGGCCAGCGACGTAGGTCTGGCCCTCGGCTACTGGAACGACGAGGAACGTACGCGCAGCCGCTTCATCAGCCTCCCCGAGACCGGTGAACGCGCCTACCTGACCGGCGACCTGGGACGTTATCTGCCGGACGGGAGCATCGAGATCCTGGGCCGGGACGACTTCCAGGTGAAGGTGCAGGGCCACCGCATCGAGCTGGGCGAGATCGAGGCGGCCCTGCGCCAGGACGAGCGGGTGACGGCGGCCGTGGTGGTGGCGCCGGCCAGCGCCCACGGCGTTCGCCGACTGCACGCCTTCGCGGTGACGGACCGTACG
Organism: Streptomyces sp. NPDC002994; assembly: GCF_040611155.1. Classification (NCBI taxonomy): domain Bacteria; kingdom Bacillati; phylum Actinomycetota; class Actinomycetes; order Kitasatosporales; family Streptomycetaceae; genus Streptomyces; species Streptomyces sp. NPDC002994. Next base: position 102,322 of record NZ_JBEXNQ010000003.1, on the reverse strand, counting down.
GACGCGTCCGAGCGCATCCTGGCCCGGCTGGCCGAGCAACTCCCCTCGTACATGGTCCCCGCCACGCTGACCGTGCTGGAGGAGCTGCCGCTCACCCGCAACGGCAAGGTCGACCGGCTGCTGCTCGCCGCCACGGCCGGGCAGCAGCAGTCCGCCGAGGACAGCGCTCCCCAGGACGACGGGGACGAGCCGGGCAGCGCCCTCGAGCTGGTGTTGTGCGCGGCCGTCGCCGACATCCTGGGCCTCGACCGGGTGGCGCCGGGCGACAACTTCTTCAAGCTGGGCGGTGACTCGCTCAGCGGCACCCGGCTGGCCGGTCTCCTCCAGGAGCTGCTGGGCGTGCCCGTACCCGTGAAGACGGTGTTCCAGAACCCGTTGGTGTGCGAACTCGCCCAGAAGATCGCCGCGGACGAGCAGCACGGCGAAGGCGCCGTCGCGGCGGCGGAGGCGTTCGGCGAGCTGGCCCCCGATGAGACCGCCGCGGCGGCCTCGGCTCAGGACGGCACGCACACCACCGACACGTCCGAGAGGGGACAGTCATGAGCCTCACCCTGCCCGGGCCCGTCACGGAGCCGTCCGGCGACGCTGGTTCGGGCACCGTCCAGAAGCCGTCCGGGCCCGACCTCGTCGCCTTCGCCGGCCACGCGGCGGCGAGACTCCGGGACACCGACGCGTCGCTCTACGCCTTGCTCGCCCGGGAATCGGCGCGCCAGAACAGCACCTTGATGATGGTCGCGGCCTCCAGCGTCGCCGACCCCTCCGTGCTGGCCTGCGGCGGCAGCGCACTGGGCAATCTCACCGCCGAGGGCTACCCCGGCGGCCGCTATCACGCGGGCTGCGGGGTGGCCGACGAGATCGAACAGCTCGCGATCGACCGTGCCTGCGCGGTCTTCGGCGCCCAGGACGCCATCGTGCAGCCCCACTCCGGGTCGTCCGCGAACCTGGCCGTCATCACCGCCCTCCTCAGCCCGGGTGACACCCTGCTCGGGCTGGACCTCGACTGCGGGGGTCATCTCACGCACGGCTCCCCCGCGTCCGTGACCGGCCGCTACTACACGGCCAAGGGTTACCGGGTGACCCGGGAAGGTCTCCTCGACTACGACCAGATCCGCGAGACGGCCCTCGCCCACCGGCCCAAGCTGATCGTGTGCGGGGCGAGCGCCTATCCGCGGAGCATCGACTTCGCGCGCTTCCGGGAGATCGCGGACGAGGCCAACGCCTACCTGCTCGCGGACATCTCGCACATCGCCGGGCTCGTCGCGGCCGGGCTGCACCCCAGCCCCGTCAACCACGCGCATGTCACCACGACCAGCACCTACAAGCAGCTGTACGGTCCGCGCGGCGGTCTGATCCTGCTGGGCCGCGACGCCCGCAGGGCGGGACCCGAGCGTGGCACCCTCGCCGCGACCCTGCGCCGCGCGGTGTTTCCCTTCACCCAGGGCACGCCCGACCTGGCGTCGGTGGCGGCCAAGGCGCGGGCGCTGGACTTCGTGGCCGGTCCCGACTTCGCCGAGCTCGCCAAGCGGCTGGCGGACGGCGCCCAGGCCATCGCCGAGACCCTGTCCGAGCGCGGGCTGCGCCTGGTCACCGGCGGCACCGACACGCACATGGTGCTGCTCGACCTGCGCGGAACCGGGCTCACCGGGGACATCGCCGAACAGGCCCTGGAGTCCTGCGGGATCGTCGTGAACCGTAACCGCGTCCCGGGCGACACCACCCCCGTCCGGGTGACGGGCGGCCTGCGGCTGGGCAGCAACACGCTGGCCGCCCGCGGCATGGAACGCACCGCTGTCACCGAATGCGCCGGCCTGGTCGCCGACGTCCTCGGGGCGCTGCGGGCCGGCGCCGGTGTGCTCCCCGACGTGGTACGCGACCGGGTCCGCGCCAGGGTCTCGCAGCTGTGCGCCCGCCATCCCCTGCCGGGCTATCTGTCATGACCTTCAGCGGCTTCCCGCCCTCGGCACCGCGCCTGTACGCCGATCTCGCCGCCGACAACACCAGGGAGGCATGGCGGCTGCGGCACCGCGAGGTGTACGAGCGCGACGTACGGGCGCCGATGGACGAGCTGGCCGCGGAACTGGGCGACGCCTTCGGGGAGTTCGCCGGTGCGGACGGGGTGCGGGTGCTCGGCCCCGTCCGGGACACCCGGATGTCCCACGACAAGTCCCCGTACAAGACCTATCAGGGCGCCTATCTGGATGTGCTGCCCTGCCTGGGCTTCTGGGTGCAGCTGGACGAGCACGGCCTGTACGCCTCCGGGCGCTACTACCCGTACGCCGGTGACCAGGTCACCCGGTACCGCGCCGCCGTCGAGGACGAGGAGGGCGGCGCGGCCCTGGCCGTGATCGTGCGGCGCCTGGAGGACCAGGGCTTCGCGATCGGCGGCGACCGGCTCAAGTCCCGGCCGCGCGGCGTCGCGGCGGACCATCCGCGGCTCGGCCTGCTGCGCCACCGCAAGATCGACGCCGGGCGGCGTTACGGGCCGGGACCCGAGGTCCACACGGCCAGGGCCGGTGAGGGGTACCCCGTGGACCCGGAGGGCGGCCGGGTGAACCCGACCCTCGCGTACGTCGGCACGATGGAGATGTTCGAACGAGCCGGTTTCCGCCGTATGAAGATGACGGAGGCCAAGAGCGACAAGCGGCATCGCTGGGTGATGCGTCGCGACCTGACCTGACGCGTCGGGCAGACGGTTGCCCGTCCTGGTGAAGGGGCTCCCCGTGGCGGGAATCCCTTCACCCCGTGCGGGTCCAGGCCGCCGCCGTGCGCTTGGCGACGAACACCTCCCCCGACAGCGGCCGGTCCCGCGCCGGACCGGCCGCTGTCCCACCGGCCTACGGCGTGCGCGCCCCGGCTGCCCGTCCTGGTGAAAGGGCTCCCCGCGGCGGGAACCCCTTCACCCCGTGCGGGTCCAGGCCACCGCCGGGCACTTGGCGACGAACACCTCCCCCGACAGCGGCCGGTCCCGGGCGGACCGGCCTACGGCGTGTGCGCCGCGATGTCCCACAGCTGGGCGGGACGGCCGCAGCGCAGCGCCTCCCAGGCCGCGCGCCGGTAGCATCCGGCGACGAGCCCGTCCCGTACCAGCCCTGACGCGCCGTGCAGATGGACGGCGTCGCGCGTGACATCGAGCGCGGTCTCCGCCGTCAGCGCGATCAGTCCGGCCGCCTCGCCCGCCGTCAGGCGGCCCTCGTCGAGGTCCCGGGCGGCGTCCCCCACGGCCCAGCGCACCGCGTCCAGCCGCGCCAGCAACCCGGCCACCCGCAGCCGTGGTCCCTGGTGCTTGACCAGCGCCTGCCCGAACTGCTGCCGGCCCCGGATCCGGGACACGACCGCGGTCAGCGCCGCCGCCGTGATTCCGGCCAGCAAGGAGGCCTGGTGCACGGCGGTGCGCAGCCCCGCCCGGGCCAGCGCCTGCTCGGCGGCGAGACCACGCAGTACGGCGGCCTCGGCCGGCACCCTCGCTTCGTGGAACACCGCACTGGCCACCGCTCCGCCGCCGTGGTCGCGCAGCGGCCGCACCTCGACCCCCGCGGCGGGCAGGGATACCAGCGCGACGCACGGCCCGTCGGGCCCGCTCGCCGTCACCAGCAGCGTGCCGGCGCCGACACCGGCGGCGAACGGACCACCGGTGCCGGTCAGCAGGACGTCACCGGTGACCGGGTCGGGTTTCCAGGTGACGCCCGGCGCTACGACGCCCCGTGGGTCGGGCAGCCGCCCCGGCACCGCGACCGGGTGCTCGCCGGCCCGCACCCGGTCGAGCAGGTCGTCGACCACGCGCGCGGTGGGTCCGAGGCGGGACAGCAGGTCCAGCGCGAGCAGCGTGTCGGGCAGCGGTACGGGCTGCATCGCGTTGCCCGCCTCCTCGCACACCATGGCGAGGACGGCCTGCCCGAGGTCCAGGCCCTCCTTGTCGATGGGCAGTGCGAACTCCCAGGCACCGACCTGGGTCAGCGCTCCCCAGGAACCGGCGGGTGTGTCCCCGTCGATCTCCAGGCCCTGGCGCACGGTGAGCCGCAGCTGGCGGAAGAGGGAGTCCTCGTCCTCCCGCTCCCGCCACCGCTCGGCTTCCTTCCGGTTCAGCGCTTTCTGTGTCACGGCCGTACCTCCGCCCCTGAGTCGAGACGCAACCGGGCCAGCGTCTCCAGCATCATTTCGGCGGTGCCGCCGGATATCCGCATCCCGGGTGCCTCACGCATCGCCGAATCGAGTGGGTGTGCCACCCCGTCGACCTCGGGGTCGTCGAGGGTCATGCTGCGGTCGCCGTCGAGTTCGGCGGCCCACCAGGCGACCTCCGCGGCCAGTTCGGTCGTGTACCACTTGGCGGCTGCGGCTTCGTCCTCGTTGAGTTCGCCCCGGTCGAGCCGGGTGAGGACGCGGCGGACGAGCGTGCCGGCGGCGAGCAGCCGGGCGTTGAGCTTGGCCAGTCCGATCTGGTCGTGCTGGCCGGCCTCCAGCCGGTCGGTGTGGCCTTCCAGCCGTTCCACGGCTGCGCGGTACCATCGCAGCGCCTTGACGTAGTAGTCGAGTCCGGTGCGTTCGAAGGCGAGGGTCTTCACCACGATGGCCCAGCCCTGCCCGAGTTCGCCGACGACGTCGTCGGCGGTGACGGCCACCCCGTCCAGGGTGACCTCGTGGAAAGCGTCGTCGCCGATGCCGGGAATGGGCCGGATCGTGACGCCCTTCTGGGCGAGGGGTACGAGGAAGAGGCTGAACGCGTCGTTCTCGCCCCGCGCCAGGCACAGTCCGTAGTCGGCCAGCCGGGCGAACAGGGAGTGGACCTTGGTGCCGTACAGCTTGTAGCCGCCGTTGCCGTCGGACACCGCGCGGGTGGAGAGGATGTTGAGGTCGGATCCGGCCTGCGGCTCGCTGAAGAGCACACACCCGAAGGCCGTCCCGGCCGCGAAGCCCGGCAGGTGCCGGGACTTCATCCCGGGGCTCGCGACATTGAGCAGCGTGGAGCCGACGATCTGCACGGTGAGAGTGTGCAGCAGGTCGGGCACGTCGTGCATGGCCAGTTCCTCGACCAGTACGGCTGCCGCGACCTGGCTGACGCCCCGCCCCCCGTACTCCTCGGGCCACTGTGGCGCGAGGAGGCCCGCGTCGCCCAGCGCACGGTGGATGGGCCGGGGGTCCCTGGTGCGCCGGGCTTCGGCGACCGGGGCGCCGACGAGGATGTCGTGGACCTCCTCGCGCAGGGCGCGCATGGGCGTGCGGGGCACGTCGGCGCCGGTCCGGACGAGCCCGCAGTCCGCGGGCGCGCGGTAGAACTCGGTAGTGAGCACGGATACTCCCTCAGTGCCGGGTGATGGTCGGGGATGCGGGCGCGGCGACGGCCCGGTCCAGCACTTCTTCGATCCCGGTGAGCAGTTCGCGCACGTACGCGGGCGTGACCGCCCGGCGGTTGTACTCGGCGGTGCCCGTGATCTCGCCGTCGCGTTCGACCAGGCCGACGCAGGCCGTCGTGGCGGCGGGATCGGGGCTGTAGAGCTCCAGGTGGCGGGCGGGCGGGCCGGGCAGCTGGCTCACCTCGATCCCGGGCAGATCGAAGGGGACGGCCGGATAGTTGTGGAGGGCGAACAGGGTGTCGTACGGGGGCGGGCTGTCCTTGTCAAACAGCGCGTCCACCGGTAGCCGTTGATGGCTCAGCGCTTCGGCCACCGCCGCGCGGGTGCGGTGCAGCAGTTCCCGGAACGGCGGCTCTCCCGCGAGGTCGATCCGGATCGGCACGACGGTGGTGAACTGTCCGACCGCGCCCTCCAGCTCGCCGGTGAACCGGCCGGCGGCCGGTGTGCCGATTACCGAGGTGGTACGCCCGTCCCGCCGCGCCAGCACCACGGCCAGCGCGGCCAGCAGGGTCATGAACGGAGTCGCCCCCTGCGAGGCGCCCAGGGCGAGCCCCGCGTCGACGGGCCCGCGGGCCAGCCGGACCGGCAGGTACCCCCGCTCGAACCCGCCGACCGCCCGCCGCGCGGGCGGGTCACCGGCGAACACCGCCCGGCGGTGGGCCAGATCGGCGGCGCCGTCGGGACTGCCCAGCCAGCGGCGCTGCCAGCCGGCGTAGTCGGGGAACTGCAGGTCAGGTGGGGACAGGCGGCCCCCTCCGTCCCGGTAGCCCGCCGCGAGGTCGGTGAGGAACACCCCGGAGGACCAGCCGTCGAAGACCGCCAGATGTGAGGCGAGGACGAGTACGTGCTCGTCCGGGGAGAGCCGCAGCAGACGGAACCAGCTGGTGCGGCCGGAGTCCAGCCCCATGAGCGTGCCGGCGCTCTCGGTGATTTGCCGCGCGGTGCGCTCCTCGCGGTCCTGGCTCCCGTACGTGGACAGGTCGGTCTGTGTCAGCCGCAGGCAGGGCTCGCCGTCCACGGTCAGCACGAGCCCGTCGGGTCCGCCCGAATCGGTCAGCCGCGTCCGCAGTGCCTCGTGCCTGCGCAGTACGCCGGTCAGCGCGTCCCGGAGCCGGGCCGGGTCGAGGCGGCCTGTGAGCCGTACCGCGTGGGAGCCGGTGCCCATGCCCGGGTGGGTCCGTTCCCGGTTCCACAGCCGGGCCTGGAGGGCCGTGGCGGGGACCGGTCCCGCGCCGGAGCGCGGGACCGGTCGGGCGGGAACGGGCTGCCGGGCGGCCAGCAGCAGCCTGGCCAGTTCGCGTTTGTGCTCGGGCAGCGCGGCGAGCGCTCCGTCGAGCCGGGCCGCGCCGGACGGGCCGGAGGCCGTCGTGGCGGTCATCACGGGCCGTCCTGCGTCTGTAGGGAGCCGAGCAGTTCGGCGGCTTCCTCGTCGGTCATGTTCTCGATCTGCTCGAAGACCGCGAGCAGCCGGTCCTGCTCACCGGCTGCTTCCTCCTTCGCGTCGCGCACCAGGTCGGCGAGGCCGGCGACGGTCGGCCGGCTGAAGAAGTCGGCCAGGGCGATGTCGATGCCGAACAGGGCACGTACCCGGGAGACCACGACGGTGGCCTGGAGCGAGCTGCCGCCCAGGGCGAAGAAGTCGCCCTCGACATCGGGGCTCGGCCAGTCGAGCAGCGGAGTGAGGATGTCGCGGCAGATCTGCTCCTCGATCGCGTCGCGCGGAGCGGTACCGTCCCCGGTGGCCTGGTCGGCGGGCATCGGCAGCGCGGCGACGTCGACCTTGCCGTGCGGGGTGAGGGGCAGTTCCGGCAGGACGACGACGACCGGGACCATGTAGCCGGGCAGCCGGGCCGCCGCGTAGGAGCGCAGCCCCTCGGCGTCGGCGACCTCGGAGGCGTACGCCCCGACCTGCTCGACGGTGACATAGGCGGCGAGCATCCGGTCGCCGCCCGCGGCGGGCCGGGCGACGGCGACGGCCTGCTGCACGGAGGGGTGGCCGATGAGCACGGCCTCGACCTCGCCGGGCTCGATGCGGTGGCCGCGCAGCTTCAGCTGGCGGTCGGTGCGGCCGAGGAAGTCCAGGTTGCCGCCCGGCAGCCAGCGGACCAGGTCGCCCGTACGGTAAAGACGTTCGGTCTCCGGGCCGTCGGCGTACGGATTGCGGGTGAAGCGTTCGGCGGTGAGTTCCGGCCGGCCCAGGTAGCCACGCGCCACACCGGGCCCGGCGACGCACAGTTCGCCGGGTACGCCGGGCGGTACGGGGCGCAGCCGCTCGTCGAGGACGAACGCCTGGTGGCCGGGCATGGGGCGGCCGATCGGCGGGTTGCGGTCGTAACTGCCGGAGCAGTCCATCAAGGTGACCGCGACGGTGGCCTCGGTCGGGCCGTACCCGTTGACGAACCGGCGCTCCCCCGCCGTCCATTCGGCGACGAGCTTGCCGGGGAACGCCTCGCCGCCGACCGACACCAGCCGCAGCGCGGGGAGTCGGGCCTGGTCCAGCAGCGGCAGCAGGGCGGGCGGGAGTTCCGCCACGGTCACGGCGTCCTCCTGCATGCGGGTCTGGAGCAGGGCCGGGTCGCGGCGCTCGTCGTCGGTGGCGATGACGAGTTCGCCGCCGGCCAGCAGGGTGGTGAAGACCTCGAAGACCGAGACGTCGAAGGTGAGCGGGGCGAACTGGAGCACGCGGTCGGCCGCGCCGATCTCGTACGCCTTGGCGATGGTGCGGGAGAAGTGGGTGACCGACCGGTGTTCGATCATCACCCCCTTGGGGGTGCCGCTGCTGCCCGACGTGTAGAGGACGTACGCCAGGTCGCCGGGCGTCGACGTCGGGGCGAGGGACGGTACTTCGCGGACCGGCGCGGTGGAGCCGGCCTGCACGAGCTCCAGCGGTACGGGCAGCTCCGCGGCCTCGTCGACGAGGGCGTGGCGCACCTTGGCGTCGGCCAGTACGGTCTTCGTCCGCTCGGCGGGCGCGGCCGGGTCGACCGGGACGTAGTGGGCGCCCGCCTTGAGTATGCCGAGGAGGCCGGCGACGGCCGCCGGGCCGCGCCCCAGGCAGACGGCCACCGGGTCGCCGCGGCGGACCCCGCGGTCGCGCAGCCGGTGGGCGATGGCCTCCGACCAGCGGTCGAGTGCGGCGTAGTCGAGGCTTGTGCTGCCGTGCCGGACGGCAACGGCGTCCGGGTTGATGGTGGCGCGTTCGCGGAACGCGCGGTCCAGGGTGGTGGTCCAGGCCGCCTCGTCGACCGGTCCGCCCCGGGAGAGTTCACGGGCGTGCCGGGAGGCGGCGGGCTCCTCGACGAGGCTCAGCTCGCCGATGGGGAGGTCGGGGTTCTCGGCGACCTGTTCCAGGACCCGCTGGAAGGCGGCGAGCAGCGCCGCGGCGGTGCCGTGCCGGTAGAGGGAGGTGTTGTATTCGAGCGACAGCTCCAGGCCGTCGTTCTCGCCGACGAGGAAGCTCATGTCGAACTTGGCGGCTCCGTCGTGGAGCTGGTCCATGGCGAACTCGACCCCGGCGGCCTCGGCGTGGTGGGTGCCCCAGCGGCCGAGCGAGGTGAACTCGATCTGGAAGAGCGGGTGGCGCAGCGGGTCGCGGGCCGGGCGTACGGCCTCCACGACCTGCTCGAAGGGCAGCTCGCTGTTGGTGAAGGCGTCCATGACCGTGCTCGCGGTGCGGGCGACGAGCTCGCGGAAGGTGAGGCCGTCGGTGACCTCGGTCCGCAGGGTGATCATCTGGACGAAGCAGCCGATGACCCGTTCCAGGTCGGGGTGCGGGCGGGAGGCGCTGGCGGTGCCGACACACACGTCCTCGGTACGGGTCCAGTGCCGCAGCAGCGCGTTGAACGCGGCGAGCAGGGTCGTGAAGACGGTGGTGCTGCCGCTCCCGGCGATTTCGTTCAGCCGGTCGAGCAGAGCCTGGTCGAGGGTGATCTTGAGACCGCGGCCGTCGCCACGGGTCTCGGGGCTGCGCGGGTGGTCGGGCATGACCTCGGTTGCCTGGGCGCCGGCCAGGATCTGCCGCCACTTGGCGGCCAGTGCCCGGCCGTGCTCCTCGTTCTCCAGTTTGGCGCGCTGCCAGGCGGCGAAGTCTGCGTACTCGACGGCGAGTTCGGGGCACTCTGGGCGCCGTCCGGCAGCGACCGCGGTGTAGCAGGCGGTCAGCTCCTCGGTGAAGATCCGGGTCGAGCCCGGGTCCCACACCACGTGATGGACGACCCACAGCAGGACGTGCCGGTCGGCGGCCAGGCGCACGAGGTGGGCCCGTACGGGCGGGGCGGCGGCCAGGTCGAAGGGGGCGGCGGCGCAGGACGCGGTGAGTTCGCCGAGTTCGCGCTCGGGATCGTCGCTCCCGGACAGGTCGGTGCTCTGGACGCCGAGGACGAAGGAGGGGACGGGCTCTTGCCACGGCACTCCGTCGACCTCGACGAGCTTGCTGTGGAGCACCTGGTGGCGGGCCACCACGGCGTTCAGCGCCTCGTGCAGGGCGGCCCGGTCCAGGGGTCCGCCCAGCCGTATCGCCAGCGCTATGTTGTTGCGGGCCTTGCCCGCGCCCAGCCGGTCCACGAACCACATCTGTTCCTGCTGGAACGAGGAGCGGGAGCGCTGGCCGTGGTCGGTGCGCTTGAGTTCGACGCGGCGGCCGACGCCGGTGGTCATCTGGTTGCGCATCCGGCCCAGCAGCCGGGAGCGCTGCCCCTGGGGCAGCCGGCCGAGCCGTTCGGCGAGGTCAGACATGAGTTCCTCCGTTGCGGTGCAGGCCGGCCAGCAGCGCGGCGAGCCGGTCGGGCAGATGCTTGGCGAAGTAGTGGCGGCCGCCGGGGATCACGGCGAGGCGCAGGTCGGCGGCGTACCGGGCCCAGGCGCGGTGGCCCTGCTCATAGCCTTCGGTGGCGTCGTCGGCGTCGCCGATGACGCAGGTGAGCGGGGTGACCAGGGGCTGTTGATAGCCGTCGGGGGTGCGGGCGAAGAAGCGGGCGGCCTCGGTCATGTCGTGCCGGACCATGCGCAGTACGGCGGTGAGGTCGCTGTCGTCGAGGACGCCGTCGAAGCCGTCCATGGTGGTGAGGTAGGCGACGAGGTCGTCGTCGCTGGAGACGCGTTCCATCTCCAGCGCGTACGCGGGGTCGTCCTCGGGGAGCGCCGCCGCCAGGTACAGGGCGACGGGCCGCTGTCCACCGCGTTCGAGTACGTGTGTGGTCTCGAGGGCGGTGACGACTCCGGCGCAGTGCCCGTACACGGCGTACGGCCCCTGGACGGTCCGGGCGATCTCCTGGGCCGCCAGCTCCGCGAACTCGGCCACCGGCAGCATCGGGCCGGGCCGCAGCGGATCGTGGCCCGGCGGTGAGACCGCCAGCAGCTCGATGTGCGGCGGAAGGTGGGCGGCGAGCGGCTGGTAGGCGATGGCGTCGCCGCCGCCGTGCGGGAAGCACACCAGGGTGAGGGTGGTGGTGCCGGCGGGCCGTTCGGGGGTGAGCCGGTGCAGCAGCCGGTGCGTGGCCGTCCCGTGGCCGGCGAGTTCGGCGGTACGGGCGGCGAGTCCGGCGGGGGTCGGGTTGCTGAAGAGGTCGACGACCCTGAGCTCGGCCGCGCCGAGCGCGGCGGCGACGGCGCGTACGGCACGTACAGCGGCGAACGAGTCCCCGCCGAGGGCGAAGAAGTCGTCGTCGGGTCCCACGCCCGGCACGCCGAGCACCTCGGCCCAGACGGCGGCGATGCGCTCCGCGGTCAAGCCGCGCGCGTCGGCGACGTCGGACACCGCGTGGGCGGCGCCCCCGGCGAGCGCGGCGGGCCCGGCCCATCCCGCGATCTCCTCGGATCCCACGGTCCCACCGAACCGGGCGGCGGACCCGGCAGGCGCCACGGCCCCGTCGTAGCCAGCGGACCCAGCAGGGCCTGCGGCTGCGGTATGCCCGGCGGGCCCCGCGCCGAACGCGGAGGGCCCCGCGGCCCCGGCAGGCGCGACCGGCGTGACGGAGCCGGTGGGGGCCGCGCGCCGGGGGGCCGGCAGGGCGTTGCGGTCCACCTTGCCGTTGGGGCTGAGCGGCAGCCGCTGAAGTACGACGAGTTCGGCGGGCACGCAGTGCGGGGGCAGTCGGGAGCCGAGCGCGGTCCGCAGCGCCGCCGTGTCGAGGTCCGTGCCGTCCTGCGGCACGACGTACCCGACGAGCCGCGCCGAGCCGGCCGACTGCCGGGCGACGACCAGGGCTTCGCGCACTCCGGGCCGGTCACGCAGCGCGCTCTCCACCTCGCCCGGTTCGATGCGCAGGCCGTTGAGCTTGATCCGGAAGTCGGTGCGGCCGAGGAGTTCGATCGACCCGTCCGCGCGGTAGCGGGCCAGGTCGCCGGTGCGGTACAGCCGTTCGGCGTGCCCGGGCTCCAGTTCGACGTGAACGAACTTCTCGTCGGTCAGCTCCGCCCGGCCGAGATAGCCCCGGGCCAGGCCGACACCACCGAGGTGCAGTTCGCCGGGGACGCCGACGGGGACGAGCCGGTCGTGCGGATCGAGGATGTACGTGAGCTGGTTGGCCATCGGCCGCCCGTACGGCAGCTTCGTCCACGCGGGGTCCACCCGGCCGACCGGGAACTCCACGGAGTGGATGGACGCCTCGGTCGCCCCGCCGAGCGCCACGAACCGGAGGTCCGGGGCGAAGGCACGGATGCGGTCCGGCTGGGCGACGGGGATCCAGTCACCGCCGAGGAAGGCCGTCCGCAGGCGGGGCAGCCGGGGCCCCGACGCGAACTCGAGCTGGTCGACGAGGAGGTCGAGCAGGGCGGGCGCGGAGTTCCACACGCTCACGCCGTGCCGCTCGATCAGGTCGGCCCAGTGGGCGGGGTCCTTCGCGGCGACCGGGTCGGGAAGGACCAGGGTGCCGCCTGCCGCGAGCATGCCCAGCGTCTCGTACACGCTCATGTCGAAACTCGGCGAGGAGAGCGCGAGCACCGCGTCACCCGGGCCGATCCCGTACGAACGGTTCAGGTCCAGGAGGTTGTTGACCACGCCCCGGTGTTCCAGGGCGATGCCCTTGGGGGTGCCGGTGGAGCCCGAGGTGAAGATGACGTACGCCAGATCACGGGAGGTGACCGGGACTTCGGGCCGGGTCGTCGGCAGGTCCGCGAGGGCGGGCAGGTCGGTGTCGAGCAGCACCCGGGTGGTGGCGGGGCCGACGGGCAGGCGGCCGATCAGCTCGGAGTCGGAGACGACGATCGGCGGCGCGGCGTCGCGCAGCAGCAGCGCGAGGCGCTCGGCCGGGTAGTCCGGGTCGAGCGGTACGTACGCCCCGCCCGCCTTGAGCACGGCGAGGATCGCGGTGACCAGACCGGGGCCCCGGCGCAGGCACAGCGCGACGGTGCGGTCCGGGCCGGCGCCCGCCTCGACGAGGCGGTGGGCGAGCCGGTTGGCGCGCTCCTCCAGCTCCCGGTAGGTGACGGCCCAGCCGCCGAGTCCGCCGCAGACTATGGCCGGAGCGTCGGGGCGCCGGTCGGCGTGCTGCTCGAAGAGGTGGTGGAGGCAGGCGTCCTGGGGGAAGGGGGCGCGGGTGGCGTTCCAGTCGTGGAGCGCGGCGCGGCGCTCGGCGTCGGTGAGCAGCGGCAGGGCGGACAGCGGGGTGTCCGGCCGGGCCATGGCGCCTTCGAGGGTGGTGAGGAAGTGGCCGAGCAGGCGGTCGACGGTGGAGGCGTCGAAGAGGTCCGTGGGGTACTCCACCAGGGCCCGTACGGCGGTACCGGTGTCGTGGACACTGATCATGAGGTCGTACTTGGTGGCCCGCGAGGAGAAGTCGATGGGCTGCGTGCCGAGTCCGGCCAGCCCGGGCGCGGTGTCCGGGGTCTCGTCCAGGAGGAACACCACCGAGGTCAGCGGCGGCCGGCTGGGGTCCCGTGGCAGCCCGAGCGTGTCGACGATCAGGTCGAAGGGCAGTTCCTGGTGGGCGTACGCCTGAAGGGTGGTCCGGCGGGTGGCGCGGACCAGCTCGGCGAAGCCGGGGTCGCCGCCGGTCCTGATGCGCAGCGGCAGGGTGTTGACGAAGAAGCCGATGAGCTCGCTGAACGCCGGGTGGTCGCGGCCGGAGACGGACGTGCCGACGACGATGTCGTCCTGCCCGGTCCAGCGGCGCAGGGTGGCGGCGAAGCCGGCCAGCATCGTCATGTAGAGCGTGGCGCCCTCCGACTTGCCGAACTCCCGCAGCCGGCCGATGAGTTCCGGCGGAAGGTCGATGTAGCGGGACGCGCCGGCGTGACCGAAGACGGGCGGCCGGGGACGGTCGGTGGGCAGGTCCACCGGTCCGGCGCCGCCCAGCTCCTCCCGCCAGAAGGAGATGAGTTTCTCCAGCCGGCCGCCGCTGATGCGCCCCCGCTGCCAGGCGGCGAAGTCGGCGTACTGGAGGGCGAGGTGAGGCAACCGTTCGGCGTCGGCTCCGACCCGTGCGGCGTAAGCGCGCTCCAGTTCGAGGTAGAGCAGCCGCATCGACCAGCCGTCGGTCACGATGTGGTGCAGGTTGAGGACCAGGACGTGGTCGTCGGCGGCCAGTCGCCCGAGGGAGGCGCGCAGCGGTACGGCGCCGGCCAAGTCGAAGGGCGCGGCCGCGTCGGCGGCGTAGAAGGGTCCGACGGCCGCCTCGTCGGGCAGTTCGGTGACCGGGAGCGGCAGCCGGAAGCCCTCCAGCACGCGGGGCACGGCCTCGGCGGCGCCCTCCTGGTCGGTGTAGACCGTACGCAGCACCTCGTGCCGGTCCACGACCTCCTGGAGCGCCGCGTGCAGCGCCGGCACGTCGAGCGGGCCGCGGATGCGGGTGGCCACCGGCACGTTGTAGGCGGGACTGCCGGGCTGGAGCTGGTCGATGAACCACAGCCGCCGCTGGGCGAAGGAGAGCACCGCGGGATCGCCGGCGTCCCTGGGGGCCGGCTCGGGGTCCTCCCGCTCGGCGGCGCGCCCGCCGGCTCGGCCCGCGAGGGTCTGGAACAGTGCCCGGCGGGACTTGGGCAGTGCGGCTATGCGTTCGGCGAGGGACTCGCTCACCTTGAGCCTCCGTGCGTCTTCGGGAGAGGGATACAGTGAGGGGTGGAACCTTCGGTGCGGCGGTACGGGGTGAGTGGGCGCCGGTCGGCCGGCGCCCACTCCTCCGCGTGTCGGGACACCCCTAGGCGATGATCTTGGCGCCGTCGGAGCGCTCGCCCGCGGCGGTGTCCGCCGCGGCGGCACCGTCCTCGGGTGCGTCGCCGCCCGGCATCTCCTTGATCTTGGCCACCGGGCCGGTCAGCAGCGTCAGACCACCGATGATGGTGATCGCTCCGGCCACCGCGAGACCGCCGGTGAGGCCGATCGTCTCGCCGAGCGCGCCGCCCGCGAAGTAGCCGAGGGACAGGGCGCCGTACACGGCGGACAGCGCGGTGCCGCTGACGCGTCCCATCTGTTCGTTCGGAGTGACACCCTGCACCAGGCTCAGTACGTGGATGTCGAACATCGGGGAGACGAAACCGATGACGGCCTGGACCACGATGAGTCCGACGAAGCCGGCGACCGCGCCGCCCGTCGGCACCAGGATGTAGCCCGCGCCGAGAACGACGGCGGTCAGCACCAGCGTGCGGCCGAGGCTGAGCACCTTGGTGACCTGCTCGGACAGCACCGCGCCGACGATCACGAAGACCGACATCACGGCGAAGGCCGCACCGACCTGGCCGGGGCTCAGGTGCAGTGTCTTGTACGCGTACACGATGAGCAGCGCGTCACCCATCGCAGCACCGAGGTTGACCACGACGTTGGCGGTGAACAGGCCGCGCAGGACCGGATTGCCGAAGAGGGTGCGCATGCCCTCCCGCAGCTCGGCCTTGGCCGAGGCCTTCTTCTCCTCGGTGCGCTCCCGGGTGTCCCGGTGCCGGATGACCAGCAGCGCGACCAGCGAGACCAGGAAGGTGAACGCGTCCATCGTGATCGCGCGCGCGGCACCGAGTGTCTGGATCAGGGCGCCGCCGGCGCCGGCGCCGACGGCTTCGGCGACGCTGCGGCTGATCTGGAGTTTGGTGTTGCCCTCGATGAGGTTCTCGGTGCCGATGAGCTGCGGCAGCCAGGACTGGTAGGACACCTCGAAGAAGGTGGTGAGGCAGCCGGTGACAGCGGCCACGATGTAGACGTGGGTCATGCTGACGGAGTCGAGGGCGAACGCCAGCGGGATCGTGCCCAGAGCCACGAAGCGGCCGAGGTCGGCCACGATCATGACAGTACGGCGCGAGACCCGGTCCGCCACGAGACCCGCGATGGGGGCCAGCAGCAGGAAGGGGAGGAAGCGCAGCGCGCCGAGCACGCCGACTTCGAACGCTCCCCCGTCGAGAAACACGACCGCGAGTGTCGGAAGCGCGAGCAGCGAGATCTTGTCGCCGAAGTTGCTGACGGTCTGCCCGAACCAAAGGCGATTGAAATCGGAATGCCGACCGAGTGCCATGTCGACGCCCTTTTCTGATAGGGGACGGAATTGTCGGACGACATGAAAACTATGTGGCGGCAGTTATCGCCCGGTTACGAATCCGGGGGGCTATAGCCCTGTTGTAGACAACGTATGAGAAGCGCCGTAGAAGCGTGCGACGTCCGCGCTCTCCCGGGCGATGCCCGTGGCGACGGCGGCGGCCGGCGGCGCGGTGCCGGGGAAGGGGTCGACCGTGAGGCCCTGCCCGCGCCGGCCGCCCGACCAGGTACCGACGGCCCGTCCGTCGACCATCACGGTGGGCCGGATCTGCCCGCCGCCCGGCCACACGCGGCGCTCGTGCTCCGTCGGCACGGACAATTCCCTGCTGCGGTAACCGACCAGGTAATTGTCGTACGCCGGCAGCAGCCGCACATCGGGTTCCCCGCCGGCGCCGGCAGGGAGACCGGGGCACTCGATGTCCCGTACGGCGTCCCAGGCGCTCTTGCAGGTCCCCGTTTTCAGCCCGGACCAGTGGATGAAGTCCTCGACAGTGGCGGGTCCGTAGGCCCTGCGGTACCGCCGGGCGAGTTCGGCTGCCGCTGCCGTCCCGGTGAACGGAACGGGGCCGTCCGCGGGCAGCCAGTCGTCGAGCAGGACGAAGGTTGCCTCCCCGTCGCGCTGCGGGCCGTGGCAGATCCGGCCGGCCAGCGCCGTACGGCGGATCAGGTGGAAGGCGGACTGTCCCTTGGCCTCCACACCGAGGGTGGTGAGCAGGCCGGTGATCCGGGCGCGCGTCAGGGGCCCCTCGGCGCCGATGGCGTCGGTGATCAGTCGCTCGGCACGCGCGCACAGCGCCTCGTCGAGCCCGAGTTCCCGCAGCCGGCGGGCGGCCGCCGCGAGAAAGACCGGGCCGAACAGGGCGAGCAGCCAGCGCGCGTCGGCCGCCGGCACCAGCTGGAGGGTTCCGCGCATGAACCAGCCGCGGACAGCGACCCGTTCCACGTCGGTGGCCCGGTGCACATCAGCGGCGGTGAGACCGCGCGCCCGGGCCCGCAGCCCGAGCGCCGCGGCGGTGAGGTCCTGTGCCTGTACGGCGAGCACGCGGTCCAGGACCGCGGCCACCGTCGGCTCCCGGACCCCGCCGCCGATCGCCTGTGCGCGCGCCCTGAGCAGCCGGTCGGTGTTTCGTTGTTCCACGGTTTCACTCTCTCACTGTGCACCGCGGCCGAGCAGCCGCAGTTGTACGTGTTCTCGGGCCGCCACACATCCGACGGCCCCCTCGGCGCCCCGGTCCTGGAACGTCCAGCCCCGCCACCGGGGCGGATCCTGCCCGTACACCGGAAGGCCGGGGCGGACCGGCTCGTCGAGCGTGGCCGCCCCGACCTTGACCAGGGATTCCCTGCGCACCCACTGGCGCAGGAACGCGCGTCCTGGGGTGGCGTGGGCCCGCAGCGCGGCCAGTTCCCGCTCGCCACAGACGCGTTGGGCCAGCCGCCAGTCCAGCTCCGCGCCGTCGTCCTTCTCGACGTCGACGCCCACCGGGCCGTGGGCCGCGACGGCCGCGACCCAGCCCGGGGCGTGCGAGAGGCTCACCCCGAGGGCAGGCGCCTCGACGAGCCCCGGACGGCCGTGCGGCCGGTCGCACTCGCCGCAGCTCTGCACGACGGTGAGGCTGTGCGCCGGGCGGC
Source organism: Streptomyces sp. NPDC002994 (assembly GCF_040611155.1). Taxonomy (NCBI): domain Bacteria; kingdom Bacillati; phylum Actinomycetota; class Actinomycetes; order Kitasatosporales; family Streptomycetaceae; genus Streptomyces; species Streptomyces sp. NPDC002994. The sequence continues at coordinate 84,892 of NZ_JBEXNQ010000003.1, read as the reverse complement.
CGAGAAGCCGCCCGGCGCACAGCCGGACCAGGGCGTGGGCGGCCAGGAAGTCGTCCCGGTCGCCCGCCGACCGCAGGGCGTCGGCCCGCGCCAGCTCGGTACGGGTCAGCAGCGCCCGTACCTCCCCGACGCCGGCCAGTACGGCGGCGGTCGGCCCCATGAGCGCGATTCCGCCCATCAGCGCCTGCGGCGCAGCACTGCGTAGTAGCCGGGCAGCCGCAGGGCGTCGGAGTCCGACTGCGGGTCGATGGCGTGCAGTTCGATCGCCTCGTCGTCGACGACCTCCCATTGCGCCTCAGGGAACGCCTCGGTCAGTTCGGGCCTGGTGAAGCGGTGCGAGTGCCGGACGCCGGCCGCCTCCAGCGGGCCGACCAGGTCCTCGGCCCGGCCGCGCTTGCCGCCGACGAAGCCGAGATAGCCGAAGGAGTTGCTGGAGTAGTCGGGCTCGTGCACGATCAGCACCCCCTCGGGTCCGAGCAGCCGGCCGGCGACGGTGGCGAGCCTTGCCCGGGCGGCGCTGTCGAGGACGTGGAAGACACCGCGGACGAAGATGTTGTACGGTCCCTCGCCCAGCGGCGCCGCCTGCCCGGCGTCGGTCATGTCGATCGCCAGGTACTCGACGTTGCCGAGGCCCGGAACGCCATCCGCCTCGCGCCTGGCATGTTCGACGGCGCTGACGGACACGTCGACGCCGACGACGCGCGGGTAGTGCGGGGCGAGTTCCCGGCTGTACCGGCCGTTGCCGCAGCCGAGGTCGATGACCGGGAGGCCGGGCTCGAAGTGCCGTTCGGCCTGACCGAGCAGCCAGTGGAACTCCTCGCCGCTGTCGGCGTCCCAGATGACGTCGCCGCCGCGGCCGGTCCGCTCGATGCCGGCCCAGTAGCGCTCCCAGGCGTCGCCCGTGTCGCGCTCCTCGGCGCCCGGACCGCCGGAGGCGGCCGGCTCGTCACCGGGCGGCGGCGAGAAGCGGTCCCAGATCTCCGCCTCGCCGAGCGCGCCGAGCAGCGACACGAAGTCCCCGAACATCGCGTCGATGAGGCCGTCGGGGTAGACGGCGGGCAGGAAGTCCCAGTTGAAGGTCAGCCCGTCCGGCTTCTCGAAGACCTGGAAGTCGAGGGAGACCTGCGGCGTCTGGGAGATGCCGTACACCGGTACGCCCAGCTCTGTCTCCTCGTACTGCGGCGGGTGTCCGGCCAGGCTCGTCATCACGACGGGCATGGCCGGCGCCAGGGAGCCCCGCAGCTTCGTCAGTTCGCGCAGCACCTGCACACCGCTGAAGTACCGGTGCTCCAGGTCGGCCCACAGCCGGCGCTGGATCGCCTGGGCGCGCCCGGCGAAGGTGGTGTCCCGCTGTTCGACGGCGAGCAGCAGCGTGGTGGTCGTGTCCGCGAGCAGCCCGTTGACCTGCGGGTGCAGCGGCAGCCGGTTGAAGAGGGGGAAGTTGATGGTGAACCTGGCCTGCTCGGCGGCCCTGCCGAGGATTTCGGCGTAGGCGGCGGCCAGCACCCCGGAGGGGGTCACCTCGCGGGCGTTCGCCCGCTCCTGGATCCGCGTCCAGAGGGCCGGGTCGACGACGTGACTGCGCCGCTCGAACCGGACCGGCAGTTCCGGCGCGCCCACCGGACGCCCGGGCAGCTCGGGGGCGGGCGGCAGGGTGGCGAGGCGGTCGCGCCAGTACCACTCGGAACGGCGGTACAGCTCGCTGTCGCGCAGCGAGTTCCCGACGGCGAGCACGTAGTCGCGGAAGGTCAGCTCCAGCGGCGCGGGGTCGGAGTCCGGCTCCGTGTAGAAGGTGACGAGGTCCGGGATGAGGACCTGGAAGTAGCTCCAGGCGTCGGCGACCAGGAAGTCCAGCGACAGGTGGATCCGGGCCCGGCCGCCGCCGAGCAGGCTGATCCGTACGTCGAACAGCGGCCAGCTGTCCGCGTCGAGCACCTGGTGCGACAACTGCTCCCGCAGGGCGGCGAGTTCGGTGTCCCGTGTCTCGTCGTCGAGGCCGCCGAAGTCGGTGACCGGGATGTCGTACGCCGGGATCTCCTCGTACACCTGCTGCGTTCCGTCGGGCAGGATGCGGGTGCGCAGTGCGTCGTGACGCTCGACGAGCCGTCGCCAGGCACCTTCGAAGCGGGGTACGTCGAGTCGCTCGCTCTCCCACTCGAAGTACCCGTGACAGCCGACGTTGCCCAGTTCCACGAGTCCGCCGCGCCCGATCCACAGGGCCTGCTGGCTCTCGGTGAGCGGGAACGGCTCGAAGCGACGGGCGGGATCCGGGACGATGGCCGGAAGACCGCCGAACTCGCCCCTTCCGCCGACGCGTTCGGTGGTGATGAGGGTGGCGAGTTCGGCGACGGTCGGGCGGGTGGACAGGTCGGAGAGGCTTAGCTCGACGGCGTACCGGCGGCGGATCTCGTCGATCAGCTGGAAGGCCAGCAGGGAGTGGCCGCCCAGCTCGAAGAAGTTGTCGTGGATGCCGATGCCGCCGGTACGGAACGCGTCGGCCCACAGGCGGACGAGTCCGTCCTCGACCTCGTCGCGCGGGGCCTCGTACCCGGCGCTGACACCCTCGCGGGTCTCCGGGGGCTCGGGCAGCCGGCGCCGGTCGACCTTGCCGTTGGGCAGCCGGGGCAGGGCGGGCAGGACGACGACGGTGCCGGGCACCATGTAGTAGGGCAGCGTACGGGCCACCTGTGCGCGCACCGTCCCGGAGTCCGGCTCGGCGCCGGCTTCCGGTGACACGTAGGCGATGAGCCGCTTGTCGTTGGGGCCGCGCTCCTGGGTGACGACGACGGCCTCGGCGACGCCGTCCAGCCGTGCCACGTGGTTCTCGACCTCGCCCAGCTCGACCCGGAAGCCGCGGATCTTCACCTGGGAGTCGGAGCGGCCGAGGAGTTCCACGGCGCCGTCGTCACGGCGGCGGGCCAGGTCCCCCGTGTCGTACAGCACCGGATGCGGGTCACCCTGGACCACGTTGCGGCGGAACTTCGCCGCGGTCAGCTCGGGCCTGCCGTGGTATCCGGCGGCGACTCCGGCGCCGGACACGTGCAGGCGACCGACCTCGCCGGGCGCGACTTCCTGGTCGTCGTCGTCCAGCAGGTGGACCCGGAAGTTGGCGATGGGCACACCGACCGGCACCTGCCGGGAGGCGCGGATCTCCTCGGGTGTGGCCTGGCTGGTGAAGTCGACGCCGGCGCCGAGGTCGAGGCAGGACAGCACGTTGGTGGTCTCGGTCGTGCCGTACGTCATCACCACACGGAACGGCGTGTCGGTGGGCGGCCAGCTGTGCACCCGTTCGGCCGTGGTCACCAGGATCCGCAGCGCGCTCGCGGCCGGCCAGTCGAGGCCCCACACCGGCTCGGCGAGCGCGGCGACGAGCATGGTGTGCGTGATCCGCTCCCGGACGAGCCAGTCGCGGATCTGCTCCGGGGTCTGCGCCTGCCCGGCCTCCGGGATGTGGATCGCGGCGCCCGTCGGCAGATAGGGCAGCCACTCCATGATCTGTACGGCGAATCCCGGTGTCGACATCCACGAGGCGCGGTCGCCCGCCCGGACCCCGTATGCGCGCTCGGTCCAGTGCACCAGGTTGGTGAGTGCGCCGTGGCGCTCCAGTACGGCCTTGGGGGTGCCCGTGGAACCGGAGGTGTAGATGAGGTGGCTGACGGTGTCCGGGCCGGTGCGGACCCCGGTGGGTGCCTCGGACTGGCCGCGGCCCGCCGTGGCGACCTCCGCCCGCACCACGCCCCCGGGTATCCGCGCGCCGAGTTCGGCGGGGGTGAGGACCAGCAGCGGCCCGGCGTCGCCGATCATCGCGGCGAGCCGGTCGTCGGGGTTGACGGGGTCGAGGGCGACGATGGCGGCGCCCGTCTTGAGGATCGCGAGCGAGCCGATGACGTAGTCGGCGCTGCGCGGATAGCACAGCCCGATCCGCTCGCCGGGTCCCGCGCCGTGGGCGATCAGCGCGTGCGCCAGGCGGTTGGTGGCGGCCTCGAGTTCCGCGTACGTCCAGGACCGGTCGCCCTGTACGAGGGCGGGGGCCCGCGGGGTGCGGGCCGCCTGCCGGGCGAACAGCTCCGGGTATCCGGTGGCGGGGAAAGTGGTGTCCGTACGGTTGAAGTCGACGAGTGCGGTGGTCACAGCGCGGCCCTTTCTGCTTCTGCGAAGGCTCGGCTGCGCAGCAGCCGCACCGGGAGACTCTTGATCCCCCACGTGAAGTTGGACGAGTTGAAAACGGCCGGACCGGTGAGTTCGAAACCGTCCAGCACGGCGAGCATCTCGGTCAGCAGGGCGCCGAGTTCGAAACGGGCGAGCCGGGCGCCCAGGCAGAGATGGCGTCCGTGGCCGAAGGCGACGTGCCGGTTGGGGCGGCGGTCGACCCGGAAGCTGTGCGGGTCGGTGAAGACGTCCTCGTCGCGGTTGGCCGAGACGTTCCACAGGGTCACCCGGTCGCCTTTCGCGACAGGGACACCGTTGATCTCGGTGTCGCGCACGGCGGTACGCAGCGCGTGCACACCGGGGGTGGTCCAGCGCAGGATCTCCTCGACCGCCGGGGAGATGCCGTCGGGGCCCATGCGGCGCAACAGCTCCCACTGATCCGGGTGCTCGGCGAACATGTGGACCGCGCCGGCGGCGGAGTAGCGGGTGGTCTCATTGGCGCCGGAGAGCACGCCGTTGAGGTTGAACACGATCTCCTCGTCGCTGAGCGGGCGTTCGGTTCCGTCGCCGTCGTCGACGAGCGTGTCGTGGGCGATCTGGCTGATCAGGTCGTCCCCGGGCACGGCCCGGCGTTCGCCGAGCAGTTCGATGAAGTAGAGGAAGATTTCCGAGTGCGCACTGCTGCGTACCGTCTCGTCCGGGGAGTCGAAGGCATCCGTGGTGAGAGCGCCGATCCAGGCCCAGTCGGCCCTCGGAATGCCCATCATCGCGCAGACCACACGGTTGGGCAGCTGCTTGGCGAGGTCGATGAAGTCGAGCTCGTCGCGCTCGGCTGCCTCGGTCACCAGCTCACCGACGACCATCTCGACCAGGGCCTCAAGACGGGGCATCTGCTGCGGCCCGAAAGCCTGGTACAGCGCCCGTTTGAGACGGGTGTGGTGGGGCGCGTCGGAGACGATCAGCATGCGCTGCGTCACGGCGGCGACGGCGGCCGGGTCACTGCCCAGCCGCATGCCCTCCCCCGAACTGAAGGTGTCGCTGTCCGCGTAGACCTTCACGATGTCGCGGTGCTTGCTGAGCACCCAGAAACCGTCGCCGCCCGGTTCGGGATGCCAGTGGACGGGGTCGTTGGCGCGCAGCCAGGTGAAGGCGGACCAGAAGTCGTTGCGGCCGAAGGGGGCCGGGTCGAGCAGATCGATCCGCATGTCAGGCTCCCCGGCCGGCCGCGGCGGCGCGCACGCTCAGCGGGCGGGTGTCGCTCCAGTGCGCGTCCACATGGGCGGCGCACTCGTCCTCGGTGCCGGTGAAGCCGGCCGGCGTCCAGCCGTCGGGCAGATCGCGCGCGGCCGGGAAAAGCGCGTACTGCTCCTCGTGGTTGACCAGGACCTGATAGGTGGTGGGCACGGTGTCCTCCGGGCTCGGGCGGGTGGTTCGGGCCGGGCTTCAGGAAGTGCGGGAGAGCAGGGCGTCGTCGCCCCTGAGTAGTCCGGCCAGGTGCGCCAGTACGGGTTCGGGGCGTCGCAGTACGGCGTGGTGGCCGCCCGCGGTGCGGTGGCGGTGGAATCCGGCCGTGGTCACGGTTGCCCAGTCGTCCAGCTCCCCGGACGTGACGGTCTCGTCGCCGTCGGCGCCCCAGGCGTGCACGGGGACGTCGAAGCGGGCGCCGGGCTCGTGGACGTAACTGAGCGAGAGCTGGGCGTCCTTGCGGAGCATCTCGACCATCAGAGCCCGGGTGTCCTCGTCCAGGAAGGCGGGGTCGAGTCCGGCGGTGTCGAAGAGCTTGTCCAGCTCACCGTCGTCGTCCACGATGCCCCGGCCCGCGCCGTCCCAGTACCAGGGCGCCCGGCAGGCGCTCACCACCAGGGCCCTCGGCGTGACCCTGCGGGCCAGCTCGTAGCCGAGCAGCCCGCCGAAGCTGTGGCCGAAGACGACCAGCCGCCGGCCGGGGCCGACGGTGCGGGCCACTGCGTCCGCGATCGCCTCGACGGCCTCGGCGAAGGTGTCCGGCATGGGCTCGCGCCAGCGGTTCTCCCGGCCCGGCAGTTGCACTCCGTACACCTGGGCGATACCGGCCAGCGCCGGCTGCCAGGCGCGGAACTGCTGGCAGCCGGCGCCCGCCGGGGGCAGGCAGAGCAGCGCGGGCAGGGCGGTGTCCTCGGGGCCGCCCGGCCAGGTGGAGATCCAGTTGCCCATGGGTCAGGCTCCTTCGGCGGCGGGCGCGGACGCGTCCGCCGAGGCGAGGCGGTCGAGTTCGGCGGCGAGGTCCGACACCGTCGGGCGGGCCAGGAGCTTGCCGAGGGTCAGCCGCAGGCCGGTGCGGCGGCGCAGTTCCGCCACCGCCCGGGCGGCGGCGAGGGAGTGGCCGCCCAGCTCGAAGAAGTCGGCCTGCGGGCCGGGTACTTCGAGCTCCAGCACCTCGGCCCACACGGCCATCACCTCCCGCTCACGCACGGTGGCGCCGGCCGTCGGGACGGGCTGTTCCCCGGTGGAGGTCAGTTCGCGGGCGAGTGCCTCCCGGTCGGCCTTGCCGGTTGTCAGCGTCGGCACCCGGCCGAGTACCCGCACCACAGCCGGGACGGCCGCCTCCGGCAGCAGCTTGCGGCAGCGGTCCGTGACACGGCCGGCCAGCGTCACCGGATCGGTTCCCGGGGCGGCCACCACGGCGAGGCCCAGCGTCTGCCCGGACGACAGCGGGCAGCAGGCCGCGGCGACCACCTCGGGCAGCTCGGCGGCGATGCGCTCCACCTCACCCAGTTCGATGCGGTGACCGCGGATCTTCACCTGGTCGTCGCGGCGCCCCCGGTACTCCAGTTCGCCGCCGGCGCGCCGCACCACCAGGTCGCCCGTACGGTACATCCGGGTTCCGCCGCCCTGGAACGGGTCCGGCAGGAAGCGGGAGGCGGTCAGCCCGGGCCTTCGGCGGTAGCCCCGGGCGACGGCGGGGCCGCCGAGGTACAGCTCCCCCTCGGATCCCTGGGGCACCGGCCGCAGTTCGTCGTCCAGTACGTACGCCCGGTAGTCGGGCAGTGGCCGTCCGATGGCGCTCACATCGTCACCCCGCTCGCTGTCGGCCCAGGTCGCCGCGATGGTCACTTCCGTCGGCCCGTACACATTGAGCAGCCGCCGGCCCCGCGCGAACCGCTCGGCGAGCGCGGCCGGGCAGGCCTCTCCGGCCACCACGACGACCTCGGCGGAATCGAGTCGGTCCCCGTGCGCGGCCAGGAGGGACGGCGTGAGGCAGGCCGTGCGCAGTCCGGCGGGCAGCGCCTCACGGCCCTCGGCGACGGCGTCACGCAGTCCGGCGAGCGACAGGTCGACCAGTGCGACACCCTGGCCGTGCACGAGGTAGAGCAGCGTGCACCACAGCCAGCCGTCGAACGCGGGTGAGACGGCGTTGAGTCCGAGTCCGCCGGGGGTCAGCCCGAGTCCGGCCAGCGCGCCGGTGAAGGTGTCCAGCAGGCCGCGGTAGGTGACCTCGACTCCCTTGGGGCGGCCGGTGGTTCCGGAGGTGTAGATGACGTAGGCGCAGGTGCCGGGGCCGGGCACGGTCACCGCGAGCGCTCCGTCGGCACAGTGGCCCCGTGCCGGGTGCAGGGTGCGGATCCCGGTGAGGTCGAGCCCGTCGGGTACGTCCGCGGCCACGAGTACGGAGACTTCGGCGTCCCGCAGCACGTGCCCGAGCCGCTCGACGGGATGCCCGGCGTCCAGCGGCACGGCGGTGGCACCCAGACTCCAGACGGCGAGGAGAGCGGGCACACTCTCCCGGGACCGGCCCAGCAGCAGTCCGACGGCGGTTTCGGGGCCGGCGCCGCCGTCGGCGAGCGCGGCTGCGATCCCGGCGGTACGGGCGGTGAGCTCCGCCCAGGTGAGGGCACCGTCGGCCGCGCTGACGGCGGTCTCGTCCGGGCGCTCGCGGGTCCACCGGTCGAGGGCCGCGAACAGGGGCGAAAGCGCGCCCCGTCCGCCGGCCGGCGCTCCGGGGCCCATGCTGGGTGCGGACGCGGGTGCGGTGTGCGGGGCGGTCATGCCTCGTTCCTCTCCGTCGCCGAGGGCCCGGTGGGGGCGGTAGCCCGCAGCCGGGGACCGACCACCTGCCCGCCACAACCCTGCGGCAGCTGCATGGACTTGGTCTCCAGGAACGCCGCCAGGCCGGCGGTCCCGCACTCGCGGCCGATCCCGGACTGCTTGAACCCGCCGAACGGCGCGGCCGGGTTGAACTGCCCGCCGTTCACGTCGACCAGACCGGTGCGGAACCGGCGCGCGATCCGCACGGCACGGGCGTCGCTGCCCGACCAGACCGCGCCGTGGAGGCCGTAGCGGGTCCCGTTGACGATCCGCAGTGCGTCGTCCTCGTCGTCGTACGGCATGACGCACAGCACCGGGCCGAAGATCTCCTCCTGGGCGATCGTCGTCAGCGGGTCCACGTCGGCGAAGATCGTGGGCCGGACGTAGTAGCCGGTCTCCAGTCCCGCCGGGCGCTCGGGGCCGCCGCGTACAAGGCGGGCACCGCCCTCCGTAGCGCCACGCCGGATGTAGCCGGTCACGCGGTCGTGGGCGGCCGCCGACACCAGCGGTCCGAGGTCGGTCGCCGGGTCGCGCGGGTCGCCGGTCACATACCCGTCCATCGCGTCGCCGGCGATGCGTATCGCCTCCTCCTGGCGGCCGCGGGGTATCAGCAGCCGGCTCCACTGGAGGCAGGTCTGGCCGGAGTTGAAGAGCATCTGGTCGACGGTGGCGCGTACCGCCGCGTCCAGGTCGGCATCGTCCAGGACCAGGCTGGCGTTCTTGCCGCCCAGCTCCAGATGGACGCGCTTGACGCCGTCGGCGGCCAGCGCGGACACCTCGCGGCCGGCCCGGGTGGAGCCGGTCAGCGAGACCACGTCGACCAGCGGGTGGGTGACGAGGGAGGCGCCGACCGCGCCGCCGGTGCCGACCACCATGTTGAAGACGCCGGGCGGCAGATCGGCCTCGGCCATCACCTCGGCGAGCAGCCGGGCGTGCAGCGGGGTGATCTCGCTGGGCTTGTGCACGACGGTGCAACCCGCCGCCAGCGCGGGGAGGATCTTCTGCACGGTGAGCAGCAGCGGGGTGTTCCACGGGGTGATGCAGGCGGCGACCCCGGCGGGTTCGCGCACCACGAGCGAGTGGCCCACGCGCTCCTCGAAGGCGTAGGAGGCGGCGGTCTCGACGCAGTGGGCCGCCATGCCGATGGACAGTCCGACATGGGTCTGCCGCGCCATCCGGGCGGGCGCTCCGACCTCGGCGGTGATCACCTCGGCGAACCGTTCGGCCCGCCGCTCCATGCCTTCGACGACCCGGCGCAGGAGGGTGGCCCGTTCGCGTACGGGAGTGGACGCCCAGCCGGTGAAGGCCGCCGCGGCGGCGCGGGCCGCCACGTCGGCGTCCCGGGCGGTTCCGGCGGGCACGGTGGCCAGGGGCCGCTCGGTGTTCGGGTCGGTCACGACGAGGCGGGCGTCGGCGTCGGAGGCGGTCCAGCGGCCGCCGATCCACTGGTCGTCGTAACGGGGCGGCAAGGGGGCCACGTACGGCCCGGCCTGTGGTGCGCCGGAATCCTGCGGCATGGTCAGCACGGTCACGGTGGGGTCCTCACTGAATCGCTGAATCGTGTGCGGCGGACGTTCGGCGGGACGGCTAACCGGCCATCCGGGCCGGGGCGGCGGCGCGGGCGTCCGGCCTGGCTCGCCGTACCGGCCGGATCCGGGCGCCGGGAAGGAGCTCCGCACCGCCCAGGACGGAGGTGGCCGTGCGGACGGCCGTGCCCGTCCTGGGCGAAGCCGTCCGCACCGCGGCGGCGCCGGGCCGGGCAGTCGGCAGCATCGCGCGCAGCAGCAGTTCGGTCTCCCGCGCGGGTGCCACGGCCAGCTCCTCGCGCAGGCGGCGCGCGCACAGCTCGTACCAGCTGCGTACGCCCGCCAGTTCGCCGCGCTCGCCGTGCGCCGTCATCAGCGCGCGATAGGTCTCCTCGTGGTGACGGTCGATCTCCAGCGTGCGCCGGCAGATCTCGATCAGCTCGGAGAAGTCCGCACGAGCCTCGGCGTCAGTACGCAGGACGACCAGCGCGCGCAGCGCCAGGGACCGGAGGTACTCGCGCTGCTCGGCGACCCAGTCGGCGCTCTCGCCCCGGAGGAAGTCACCGCCGTACAGGGCGATGGCGGCCCGCAGCCGGGTGCGGGCGAGGGCGGCGTCGTGGTCGGCTGCGGCCCGCAGCCCGGCGTGCACCAGTTCCTGGAACCGGTCCACGTCGGACCACAGGTCGGCCACGTCCAGGACGTAGCCGAAGTCGCGGAAGAGCAGCCGGATCCCGGACGCGCCGGGGCGCTCGGGGTGTGCGTCGAGGACCCGGCGCAGCGCGTGCGCCGCGACCTTCAGGGAACTGTCGCCGGCAGCGCCGTCCGAACCGGGCCACAGGGCCTCGTACAGCCGCTCACGGGTGAGCGTCTGTCCGCGGTGCGTCACCAGGTACTGGAAGAGGCCGCGCGCCTTTCCGGCCCGCCACCGTTCGACGGGACTGCCGTTCACAGTCAGTTCGAAGTCGCCCAGGAAGCGGATCCGAACCGCCTGCGCTTCCTCGGTCACCGCGGTGGTCATCGCTTCCTCCCGGAGGTCCGTCGCTGCCGGTGTGCCTGCGGCGAGTGTGTTCCGGGCCTCTACGCGCGCCCTACATCGGTCGGGCCGTCCCTGTGTAGGTCCGTAATAGGACGGCTTCACACACTGAGCCTCGACCCCACCCCGACCGGCGACGTATCCGGCTCGCTCCGCCTCCCCTGCCGCCAATTCCGAAATGAGGGCTGTTACATGACCAGCACCGACACCCGGCTTCAGAAGGTCGTCATCCTGGGCGGCGGCACGGCCGGCTGGATGACCGCCGCGTACCTCGGCAAGGCACTGCAGGGCACCGTCGACATCACCGTGCTCGAGTCGCCGGCGATTCCGCGCATCGGCGTCGGCGAGGCGACCGTACCCAACCTCCAGCGCTCCTTCTTCGACTACCTGGGCATCGCCGAGGACGAGTGGATGCGGGAGTGCAACGCCAGCTTCAAGATGGCCGTACGGTTCGTGAACTGGCGCACTGAGGGGCAGGGCGAGGCCGGGGCACGCGAGCTTCCCGACGGCCGGCCGGACCACTTCTACCACCCGTTCGGCCTGCTCCCGGACTACGACCAGACCCCGCTCTCGCACTACTGGTTCAAGCGCAAGTACGAGGGCCGCACCACCGAGCCGTTCGACTACGCCTGCTTCCGCGAGCCCCCGGTGATGGATGCCATGAAGGCGCCGCGCTGGCTCGACGGCCGGTCGGCGACGCGCTACGCCTGGCACTTCGACGCCCAGCTCGTCGCCGACTTCCTGCGCCGCTTCGCCACCGAGAAGCAGGGTGTGAACCATGTCCAGGACGAGATGACGCGCGTCCTCCAGGACGAACGCGGCTACGTCACCGCCCTGCGGACCAAGGAGGGCCGCGTTCTGGAAGCCGATTTCTTCGTGGACTGCTCGGGCTTCCGGGGGCTGCTGATCAACAAGGCGATGGCGGAGCCGTTCATCGACATGAGCGACCACCTGCTGTGCGACAGCGCGGTGGCCACCGCCGTCCCTCACGACGACGAGGCGAACGGTGTGGAGCCGTACACCTCGGCGATCGCGATGTCGTCCGGCTGGGCCTGGAAGATCCCGATGCTGGGCCGCTTCGGCACCGGCTACGTGTACTCCAGCAAGTTCACCGACCAGGACGAGGCCACGCGTGAGTTCTCCGAGATGTGGGGGCTGGACCCCGAGGAGACCAAGTTCAACCACGTGCGCTTCCGCGTCGGGCGCAACCGCCGTGCGTGGGTCAAGAACGTCGTCAGCATCGGTCTGTCGTCCTGCTTCCTGGAGCCGCTGGAGTCGACCGGCATCTACTTCATCACCGCGGCGATCTACCAACTGGCCAAGCACTTCCCGGACAAGACATTCAACGACGGGCTGATCGACAGCTTCAACCACGAGATCGAGGTGATGTTCGACGACACCCGCGACTTCATCCAGGCGCACTTCTTCTACGCGCCGCGCAACGACACGCCGTTCTGGCAGGCCAACAAGAAGCTGACGCTCCCGGACAACATCCAGCAGAAGATCTCGGCGTACAAGGCCGGTCTGCCCATCAACTCGCCGATCACGGACGAGTCGACGTACTACGGGAACTTCGAGGCGGAGTTCCGCAACTTCTGGACGAACGGCAGCTACTACTGCATCTTCGCCGGTCTCGGCCTGGTTCCGGACGCGCCGCTTCCGGCGCTCGCGCACAAGCCGGACTCGGTGGCCGGCGCCGAGCCGCTGTTCGACACGGTCAAGCGCCAGCAGCAGAACCTGCTGGAGACCCTGCCCAGCGCGTACGACTACCTGCGGCAGTTGCACGGCGCGTAGGGACCCCGCCGGCCACGCCGCCCGCGCCCCCGTCCGTACCGCTTCGTCACGTGCGGGCGGTCCGCGTCCCAGGCCCCGTCGCGCCTCCCGCGCACGCGGCCGGCCCCGTCACCTCGGGGCGGCCCGCCACCGCTCCCACGGCCCGGCAGCCCGGCTCCCGCCGGCTGCCGGGCCGCCGTGCTCCAGCCACCCCACAGGAGTCAGACATGCCCAAGTCCGGGCCGCACCCCGTGTCTCCAGGAACCGCAGAGAACGGCGGGGCCTCAGGGGCCAACCGCTCAGTCGTGACCGCGGAGACCACCGGCACCGCCGGCATCTCCGGAGCCCCGGCCACCGGTAGCCCCGGAGCCACCACCACCGGAACCGCCGGAACCACCGACATGACCGAGACAACCGGCGCCGCCCCCGTTCAGCCGGCCGATCTCCGCCCCTTCATGGCGGCCTTCCCCTCCGGGGTCTCGGTTGTCACCACGCTCGACGCCGGGGACTCCCCGCGCGGCCTGACGTGCAGCTCCCTGACGAGCGTCGCGCTCGTACCGCCCACGCTGATGGTGTGCATACGGACCGCCAGTCCGACGCTCGATGCCCTGCTCGCCCAAGGCCAGTTCGCCCTCAACCTGCTCCACGAACGGGCGCGGCCCACCTCGGACCTCTTCGCGTCGGGGGCACCCGACCGCTTCGAACGGACCGAGTGGCGGCTGCCCCTGGGCGCGGGCGGTCCGCATCTGACCGCCGACGCGCACGCCGTCGCGGACTGCGCGGTCGTGACGACGGCGGTCTTCGGGGACCACACGGCGGTGTTCGCCGAGGTGAGCCGGGTGACGGTACGGGAAACGGCGCAGCCGCTGCTCTACGGCCGGCGCCGCTACGCCCGCTGGTCCGACGCGGCCGCGGCGGCTCCGCCCGCCGCGACCGCGCCCTTCGCCCAGCCCGCCCCGGGGCCGATACCGTCCGAAGGAGCCGCCCGTGTCCGCCGCTGATCCGCTGCCCGCACTCTTGATCGCCGTACCGGTGGTGATCCTCGCCTGCCAGGCGGCCGGGGCGGTCTTCCGCCGGTTCGGGCAGCCGCCCGTGGTCGGCGAGATCGTCACCGGCATCGTGCTCGGGCCGTCACTGCTGGGCTGGGTGTCCCCGGGGGCGCAGAGCTGGCTCTTCCCGGACGCCGTACTCCCGTTCACCTCCGTACTCGGCCAGCTCGGCCTGCTCTCCTTCATGTTCCTGGTCGGTCTGGAACTGGACCTGGGCACGCTGCGCGGTCACAGCCGGATCGCGCTCGCCGTGAGCCAGGGCGGCATGTTGCTGCCGCTGGCTCTCGGCGCCCTGCTGGCGCTCGGCATGTACGGGCAACTCGCCCCGGACGGGGTCGGCAGGCTGCCTTTCGTCCTGTTCATCGCGGTGGCGATGAGCATCACGGCCTTTCCCGTGCTGGCCAGGATCCTCATCGACCGGGGCCTGTACGGCACTCCGCTCGGCGCTCTCGCGATGGCCTGCGCCGCCGTGGACGACGTGACCGCCTGGTGTCTGCTGGCCGTAGTGGTCGCCCTCGCGTCGGCCGGCTCCCCGCTGGACGCGGCCACCACCGCCGCACTCGCCCTCGCCTTCGCGGCGTTCATGCTGTACGCGGTACGCCCGCTCCTCGCCCGGTGGGAGGCCCGGGCCGGCAAGGCGAACGACGCGATGGTCCTGGTGGCGCTGTTCAGCGGACTGAGTCTGTCCGCGCTGGCCACCGACGCGATCGGGGTGCACGCCCTGTTCGGGGCCTTCCTCTTCGGCGTGGTCACCCCGCGCGGTGCCCGGCGCATCGAAGTCTCGGCCGCCCGGCTGCGCGCCGTCGCCGTGCCCGTACTACTGCCACTGTTCTTCGTCCACACGGGCCTGCGCACGGATATCGAGGCCCTGGCGGCGGACCCGGTGCAGTGGCTGTGGGCGGGTGCGGTCCTCGGTGTCGCGGTGCTGGGCAAATGGGGCGGCGCGGCGGGGGCGGCCCGTGCCTGCGGGCGGCCCTGGCGGGAGGCATTGTCCATCGGCGCGCTGATGAACTGCCGGGGGCTGACCGAGCTGGTGGTCCTGAACATCGGTCTGGAACTCGGGGTGATCGGACCGGAGTTGTTCACCATGCTGGTTCTGATGGCCCTGATCACGACAGCCGTCACCTCCCCGGCCGTCAGCCGCTTGAACCCCGCCACCAACCCGCGCACGGCAACGCTGGAGCCCATACCCGTGGCCGCCCCGTCCCGGAGCTGACAGGCAGTGAGTGCCCCCGGGCTTACGACTGCCTGCCACGGTATCCCCCGCTGAACAACTCGCCTGCGAGCCGAGCGTCACGCTCCCCCGCTGCTTCCACGGAAGCGCACGAAAGGGCCCAGCAGCTTCCACATCGATGTCGCCCGGACCGGCTCATCGCCGGGTTGTTCGTCTGGTGCCTGCCTCACCTCCACCGCGCCGTTCTACGAGCGACGTTCGCAGGCGCGCGTCGCCGGCCGATGAGCAGCGAGCCGGCGATGTTGGGTCACTCAGGCCGTCGTGCCCAAGATCTCCATGTCGAGGCAGTCCGAACATGGTGGCCGGGTCCGTCGAATGACGGGCCCGGCCCTCGCGGTCGGCAGGTGGGTCAGACGCGGTCGGCCGCAATCAGGAGGTACTGGAAGGAGCCGTCCTTGTAAGAGTTGATGAACGCCTCTTCGATGCCGGTGACCAGGGAAGAAGTGGCCCGCAGCTCCCAGTAGGGCAGAGTCGCCGCAGTCAGGTCGATGACGGCCTGCGGTACGAGACGGTTGTCGGCCATGGCGCGCAGGTACTCCCGACGGGAGTGGATGTTGCACTCGAAGTGCGCGTTGATCTGGGAGACCCACTTCGAGGGCTGGCCGTAACGCGGGTTCCAGCAGCCTGTGATGGTCACGTAGCGGCCGCCGACCGCGAGGATTCGGGAGTGCTCGGCGAAAAGGTCGTGCAGGTCGACGTACATGCTCGACTCGTTGTTCCATGAGGCCGCGGCCTGCCCCGTCTCGAGGGGCGTGTCGAGCATGTTGCACACACGAGCACGGACATGGTCCTCGATGCCGAGTTCGTGGGCGCGCTGGTTGGCGAAGTCGGCCTGCTTGGCCGACAGGGTGACGCCCTCGACCTTGCATCCGAATCGCTGGTGGGCCATGACCATGGAACCGCCCCGGCCGCAGCCGGCATCCAGAAGCGTGTCGTCACGCCCGATGGAGCCAAGGTGGTCCAGGAGGACTTCGGCCTGTGCCGACTCCAGGCGGTGCAGCTCGGCGATCAGCTTCTTCTGGTACTCGCTGTCCTCGGTGTCCCCGAGGGCGGCGTGGTCGACGTCACCGATGCCGTAGTGATGGTGGTACAGCCCGTCGACGTCACCGAGACGCAGGTTCACGGGCCTTGCCTCCTGGTCCCAGTAGCGGGCGATGTCACCCTGATAGGGAGACGCCGGGGTGGGGACGAACGCGGAGGTGCCGTTGACGGTGTTGAGTTCGGTGCTGGTCACAGATAACTCCTCTTACCAGAAATCGGGCAGGCTGTATCGATAGGTGTTAGTCCGGTGCCAGTAGTGGTTGCCGTCGACCCACACGGCCACTCCCCGCAGGAAGCGCAGCACGCTCGGGACGGGGCAGGCGGCGGCCAACGCGGCGGCTTCGGCTTCGAAGGCGTGCATGAGGTCGTTGTGGACCTCGACAGCCTTCAGGTAGGCGTCTTGCTCGGAGCAGTCCTCGCGTTCGGCGATCACCACGGGCAGGTTCAGGTGCCGACCGGGGCTGGCGAGTTCCTTGGTGTACGAGTACAGGTCGTTGACGATGGTGGTCGCGTTTCCGGCGAGCGCGATCACCCGCTGCATGGCGGGCTGCGCATGCAGGTCCGCCGGCAGTTCGTATCCGCCGACGGTGTCGGTGATGGTGGGGCAGGGGCGGAAGTTGTTGAACTGGCGCATCGCCAGGTACTCCCACACCTCGGGGACGTGATCCGTCTCGGCCCATGCGGCCTCGGCGACGTACCCCATGTGCAGACGGGCCATGTCGTGCCTGAACCGGTCGGCCTGGGAGGAGGTGGCCTGTTGGGAGAAGTACTCCATGGCGGAGCGGTAGGCGCGCCGAGGGGCGTCCGACTGGAGCGACTGCGCCCACTCGGACACATACTCCTTCGTCGTGTGCAGCGGGTCGAGAGCCGTGTGCGCCAGCAGAAGGCGACTGCCGAGACCGATGGGTGATCCGCCGTGGTCTTCGCAGTAGCAGTCGTCGACCGCGTTCTCGGCGACCATCAGCCGCGTGGCGATCATCAGGTGGTCGACGGTGGGCGCGTCCGGATGACAGGCGACCATGTAGCGGCCGACGGAGAAGCCGTCGAATTGATCCTCCCACTCCGGGGGGTACGCCTGGACCTCGTCCACCGCCCATGCCTTGATCCTGCGGCTGACCTCGGCCACGCGCACCGGATCGGGCTCAGGCACCGGGTGGTGGTAGAGGCCGGGGATCGGCTTGCCCTCCACCGGTGCCTCGGGCGCCGGAGGCGCCGGTGGCTCCTCGCGCCGGACCAGGGACAGGCCCTCCGTGCCCAGACCACTGGGGCCGCGCAGGATCCTTTCCAGGGCAGGGTTCGGTTGCCTCACCGTGGCAGCGCCTTCCCGCACGTGCTGAGGGATCAGGTCGTACCCCGGGGCGTCGTCACGTACGGACTCGGCAACGGGCCCGGCGCCTGCGGCAGGCACGGAGGGCGGGCCGGGCAGGGCGGGCCGGGCGTCGGCATCGGCCTCGACGCCGGCGGTGTGGGCCTGGTCGAGGACGTGGTCCCCGAAACGGTCCGCAGCGGCAGGCAGGCTCGACTGCAGAGGGGAAAGCCCAGGATCGGGCATCCGTAGCTCCTTGGTGAGGTGGGTTGGCTTTCCGGATCCCGGGCGTGCTCGCGCGGCCGGGAGTGGCCCCGTGTCGTGGCCGTCGGACGGGTCCTCTAGTCGCGCCTGCGGGCGATCTCCACGTTCTCCAGCACACCGAGTGCGTCGGGCACCAGGATGGCGGCGGAGTAGTAGGTGGTGACCAGGTACGAGATGATCGCCTGCTCGCTGATGCTCATGAAGCGCACCGACAGGCCCGGCTCGTACTCCTCCGGCAGGCCGGTCTGGCGCAGACCGATGACGCCCTGGTTGTCCTCGCCCGTTCGCATGGCGAGGATCGAGCTGGTGCGCTCCTTGCTGATGGGGATCTTGTTGCAGGGCAGGATCGGGACCCCGCGCCAGGCCGGGACATGCTGCCCGCCCAAGTCGACGTGATCCGGGTAGAGCCCACGGGCGTTCCACTCACGCCCGATCGCCGCGATCGTCCTGGGGTGGGCGAGGAAGAGCTTGGTGCCGCGGCGGCGGCAGAGCAGCTCGTCGAGGTCGTCCGGGGTGGGCGGGCCGGAGTGGGTCTGGATCCGCTGCTTGAAGGCGGCGTTGTGGAGCAGACCGAACTCCCGGTTGTTGATCAGCTCGTGCTCCTGGCGCTCACGCAGCGCCTCGATGGTGAGCCTGAGCTGCTCCTCGGTCTGGTTCATCGGCCCGTTGTAGAGGTCGGCGACCCTCGTGTGGACCCGCAGAACGGTTTGCGCGACGGAGAGTTCGTACTCGCGCGGGCTGAGTTCGTAGTCGACGAAGGCACCCGGCAGCTCGACTTCGCCGGTGTGGCCGGCCGACATCGCGATCTCGGCCTCGCCGTGACGGTTCTGACGCTGAAGGGCAAGCGAGCTGAACTGCTGAATGTGGGCCTGGAGCCCCGGTGCCGCGGACAGCACGGCGGCGAAGTCGGCGCGGGACAGGGTGAGCAGGGTGCCGGCGGTCTCGGCAGTGGCGGTGTAGTCCCACGTGCCGTCGGCGTCCAGAAGGGCGTTCTCACCGAACCGGTCGCCGTCGGCAAGCACGGCGACGGTGACCTTGTCGCCGTACTTGCCGACGGACGCCTGGTTGACCCGGCCGTGGGCGATCAGGTGGATCTGCTCGGCGGAAGTACCGCGCTCGACCAGCACCTCGCCGGCTCGGAAGTCACGCTGGACGCACCGGCCGGCGATCTCGGTCAGCACCTCCACGTCTTCGAAGCCCTGCAGCAGGGCCAGTTCGCCGAGCTCACGGGGGATCACCCGGACGTCGGCACCGTCCTGGACGAACTCGATCTGCCCGTCGCCGACGGTGTAATTCAGCCGGCGGTTCACCCGGTAGGTGCCGCCCTTGGTCTCCACCCAGGGGAGCATCCGGAGCAGCCAGCGGGAGGTGATCTCCTGCATCTGCGGGGCGGACTTGGTCGTCGTGGCAAGTTTGCGGGCAGCCGCAGTGCTCAGGCTCTGCCGGTCCGGCTCCGTCTGTGCTGCCGGGCTGGTCTCAACGGTCATCGGGCGAGCTCTCCTTCGCAATGGTGTTGATCGGCGTACAAGCTCGCCAACCGGTGATAGAGGAGAAAGAGGAGCAATCTCTGGGAATCCGTCCAGATCCCCGGGAACAGTAACGACCGGTGCGCCTGGCTCGCCCTATAAGGCGGTGGTATTACCTCGATGCAGTGATCTTGCTTCGCACGGGGTTTGTCTGCACGGCTGATGACATTCGGAGCACCTGCTCGAGAGCACGGCCGCCGCCCGCTCCCTGCACCATGAACCCCGAACCCCGACCTTGGAAGGTGATGTGACGGTCTATCAGACGACGTGAGCTGCGGCAGCTGAGGAAGGTCGGGTTGTACCAACGGGCGACGGACCAGGACGTGCCGGGCAGGTCGAAGCCGCGAGGAGCTGATGAAACGCCCTCGACCGCGCCAAGCGGGGACGCCGTCAGAGCCGTCTGATCCCAGTCGCCCGTCGTGAAGGGGCGGACGCGACAGCTGCGGTGTTTGAGTGTCCTGAGGCAGCCGAACACGTTGCGGGGCCCGAGCAGGAACGGCATCGACTGGAGCGCTTAATGGCGGTGTACCGGTCAGCCCCAGAACGGTGGAAGATCGGTACCCGAAGAAGCCGACCGGTGGGTGAGCACTACGAGCGCCAGGCCCGCGAGGCGAGGCCGAGGGTCAGACCGTGCCCCCGCCGGTTGGCGGGGAGAGAGGGGACCAGGTGCTGTTCGTCGGTTGCACAGCCTGATCGCAGAGCACCTTCCCGAAGATGCCACCCCTGGGGATGTGGTGCTCGGAATCGAAACCGACCGCGGAACCTGGGCCGCTGCATTGATCGCAGCCGATACCCGGTCTACGGCATCAATCCCATGCAAGGAGCGCGGGACCCATCACCGGCCTGTGGCTGGTTGCGCCAGCGCATGCATCCCGCACGCTGCAAGCCTCCCGCTGCGGAAGGCCGGGTTCGCTACTGCCGTCCGTGGCCGCTCGTGCACCCATCGGTATACGTCGCCTCACAACTCGGTTGAGGGCACCGCCGCTTGCGCCTTCCGCAGTTCGGCTCTCAGACGTCCGATACGGCGTGGTCGTCCGCCTTCGCTTCCGCCGGGGACGTACGGCACCAATCCCGACTCGGGGTGTCAGCCCCGTTGGCCTGTATGCCGTCCTTCCACTTGGACAGCGCCGCCCTGCCGCATCTCCGCCATTCCGACGGTGAGATGCGCGCACGTTGCCCACCGCTGGTCATCAGCGCGTTTACCGGCGCCAAAGGATCACCGGCCATCGTCTTGGCCAGTAGTACGCCGACCGCCAGCGGCAGCAAGGCCACGGCGAGGGCCGTGCCGGTGGTGGTGACGTGGTGCATGCTCACACGCCGCGGTGCGTCAGGACTCATGGTCCTCATTCCAGCAGCGGCGGCGCGGGGGGACATCGGGCGACGTACTCAGTTCGTTCGTCCCTGCGTACTCATGCGCTGCGGCCAGGGCGAGCATCCGTCCAAGGTGGGTGCCGGGCATGCCGCGGATGACGCGTACGACGCGGTGGAGACTGTCCCCCGTCATACCGAGCGCTCCAGCGGTGCACCTCATCACCCGCAAAACATGGCCCAGTAGGGCACGCACGTCGTCGTACGGTCGCACACCGAGCGAATCGCTGATCGAGGGCCAGGAGCACGGACTGACGCAGTCGCCGTCCGGCTGTCCGGGTTCGTTCTGCCTGCTCAGCGCGGTATCCAACGATGGCCGACGGGGCCTTTCGGGCATCCCGCGCGCTGTCCGCATCGCTCTGCGTGGAGCCCGGCCTGCCCACGGCCGTACGGTGAAAGTGGGCCTGGCGGGCGGCTGGGACCGCCGCCCGGAGACCGAGAGAAAGCCTTCGCCATCGTGAAGCTGTCCGGCCGCGACCGCGACACCGAAGCCGGCCCCCACCCGTGGGTGGCTGAGGGACCGGACGGGGCCGGGTCGGTGCCGGGCAGTTGCTAGGACGAGCTGTGGCGCCTCGGGGCGGCGATGGCCGGCGCGCGGGCCGGGGCGGGCACGGTCGTGGCGGTGGAGGGATCGGCGGGGATCGGCAAGACCCGGCCGCTTCGGTGCGCCGAAGACGCTCGGGGTTGCGCTGCGTGCGGCCGCGTCGACCGGTACCTTCGCCCCGGTCTTCAGGTCCGCGACGCCGGAGGTGTAGTTGCGGGTGCGACCGTCGCGGCCGATGGTGACGGCGAGGGCGGCGGGGTACTGGTCGTCCCTTCAGCAGGCAGTCCAGACCCGTGCGTACGACATCACCCGAGCCGTACTCCGACGCCTGGGCAGCCTAAGCAAGAGGGCAGTGTGCCGCCCACGGCCAGGACGGCAGCCATCACCGCCGCCATCGCGATCCCACGCTGCCGCCGGGAAGAGGACAGAAGCCGGACACGCCGAAGCTGACGAGAACCCACCTGATGGTCACACGTGCAAACATCTGAGTGCATCCGCTGGCGTGGGGGTGTTTCAGCATCACCGGCCGGGCCCAACGGCGGCGTGATGCCTCCCCGCTGGCCGCGGGCAGGAACGCGCCCACGGCCAGGGCCTCGTGCGATGCGCGGCGGTTGCGATCCGCGACGGCTACTCGGTCACATCGTGCCCGTGCCCGTCGTGCAGGCCGCCGCCGCTGCCCGCATCGCCGTCGGTCGGGACCGACTCGACCGGGACGGACAGCGGGCTGAGGTCGTGGGCGTAGTGGCCCACGGCGTCGGCGATGATGTCGATGTTGACGTCGAACGCCTTCATGTCGATGTTCTCGATGGTGTCGCCGGCGGCGTGGTAATTCGGGTCGTACGCGACGCCCGCCGTGCCACCGAACTTGGCCGCCTGGCCCGCGGTCTTGATGCCCTCGGCGCCGGTGAAGGTGCCGCCGGAGGGGATACCCACCTCGATGAACGGTCCGTAGTCGGAGCGGCCGGTGAAGTCGGTGCCCTCGTGCGGGATCTGCTGGGCATCAAGGAAGTCGTTGATGCCCTTCTCGATCTGGGCGGAGCCCTCCGGGCCCGGGCCCGCTCCGACGCCGTCCGAGTCGTCGCCGTCGTACACGAAGTAGCCGGCGTTCGGGGAGGCGATCATGTCGAAGTTCAGGTACAGCTTGATCTGCTTCTTCTGTTCCTCCGTCAGCGAGGCGACGTACGCCTCGGAACCCAGCAGGCCGAACTCCTCGGCAGACCACCAGGCGAACTTCACCTTGTTCTTGGGCTTGGCGTGGGTCTTGGCGAGCTCCAGGGCGACCTGGAGGATGCCGGCCGAGCCGGAACCGTTGTCGTTGATGCCGGGGCCCGCGGCGACCGAGTCGAGGTGAGCGCCGAGGAAGACGGTGTCGTCCGCGTCCCCGCCGCGGGTCTCCGCCACCACGTTGTACGTCGTGCGGTTCTCGCGCAGCTCACGGATGTCCAGCGTGACATTGACCGGCCCCTTGGCCGCCTCCGCGGCGAGCGCCTCACCGTCCGCCTGGGTGACACCGCCGGTGGGGATCTTGCCGAGCGTCGGGTCGCCGATGGTGCCGTTGAGGGCTCCTGCGGTGTTGTTGTAGATGACCGCGCCGACCGCGCCGGCGCCGGCGGCGTTGGCCTGCTTGGTCGCGAAGGTGCAGCCGCCGCGCTTGATCAGGGCGATCTTCCCGGTGAAGGTGCCGGAGGCGAAGTCGCCGGCCTCGCAGCCGTTCGTACCGTCGGCGTCGACGGGGGTAACGGCGAGCGGCGCGGTGACACCGCCTGCCGGCGAACTCGCGGTGTACGTCATGAGCTTGATGGGCACATCGCGCGGCGCGGGCGAGACGACCTTGAGGCTCTCCTTGATCGTCTCGACGTACACGAAGTCGAACTCGTGTCTGGAGACCTGGAAGCCGGCCTGTCTCATCAGGGCTTCGACGTACTGGGCAGACCGCTCGTGCCCCTGCGAACCGGCCACCCGGTTGCCGTCGTTGTGGTCGGCGATCTTCTGCAGCACCCGAAGGTGCCGGTAGGCGTCCTTGGCCGTGGACTCCTTCACCAGCTTGCGAGCCAGCGCATCACCCCGGTGGGGGGCGGATCCCGTCGCACTGCCGGCGGTGGCCGACCCGGCGGACAGGAGCGGAGAAACCAGTGCTGCGGCCACCAGGGTTGCGGTGGCCGCGGCTATACGGCGTGAGGGCATGGAAGTCCTTTCACGTCATTCGGAAGTAAGAACCGAGGGGGGTGGTGATGAGTTGAGGCACGTTAAGCGCCATGGAACCCCGTTGACCAGAGGTCGGTGAAATTTGCTCCCACCCAGGTGCCCTTCGCGCCCACGCGGGGTACCGTCCGCCTGCCTGGGCCGTACGCCGACGCGAGGGCATGCCACTGACATGGGTGCCACCCGCGCAGGTCATGCGGGAGCTGAACGCAGCCGAGGCTCCTGTCCCTGTCGGCGCCCTGCGGCGGAATCGAGGCCGATCGTCGCGTCGTGTCATGAGGCCCTTGGGCAGGTGTCGAATCCCGCACCAGGTGACGTTGCTGTCCGACTGCCTGGACATGGCCGAGGCGGGGAGGCGGCGGGCGCGCAGGCACTCGCCGCCGGCGTGTGGGACACCGCCCCGGGTACTACGATCCGTACGCCGATGTTCCCCACACCCGCAGGTCCTGGCACTACAGCCGCAGATTGGGTCGTGACCTGGGCTGGCACCTCGGGTGTGGTGGGCGCGGCGCGGCCACCACGTCAGGTCCGTCCGAAGACGCGTAGGTGAACGCGCGGTGCCTCCTGGCCTGCGGCGGATCCGGCGCCCCAGGTCGGCGATAGCGTGGAGTTGAGACCCGAGTGATGAGGAGGGCGCGTGCGATTCGCGCTGGACGCACTGTTCGCTGACGTGCCCGCGGAACAGGTCGATGAAGCTCATGACTTCTACAAGTCGAGGGCGGCAGGCCGTGGCCCCAGCACACTGGAGGAGCTCAAGGAGGCACGAGCGAAGAGGTCTGCTCCTCGTGCCGCCGATCCGCCTGCCATCGAAGAGACGATCGATGCCGCGGAGGCGCGCGTCCCTGTCAGGATCTTCACGCCTGTCGACGGTCCGCCGCGGGGCGTCTACCTGGACATACACGGCGGCGGCTTCTACATGGACTCCGCGGCGCGAGGAGACACACGCAACCGCGAGCTCGCAGACGCCCTGCACCTCGCCGTTGTCAGCGTCGACTACCGGCTGGCGCCTGAGCACCCCTGGCCGGCGGCACCCGACGACTGTGAAGCAGCGGCGCTCTGGCTCGTCGAAGAAGCCGATGCCCGCTTCGGAACGTCCCGACTCGCTATCGGCGGGAGCTCCGCGGGAGCCACACTCGCCCTGGCGACCCTGCTCCGGCTGAGAGACAGAGGTGCCGTTGGCCGATTCACCGGCGCTGCACTCCAATTCGGCACCTACGACTTGAGCGCACGAACCCCGGCCGGTCGCTGCATCGCGGACGAATACTTCATCCAGGCCTACGCCGGCCATGTGGAAGACCGCACTGTTCCCGACATCTCTCCCCTCTACGGCGTCCTTAGCGGGCTTCCCCCAACGCTGTTGATCGTCGGAAGCGCAGACGTGTTGCTGGAAGACAACCTGGCGCTGGCAGGTCGGTTGTCAACGGCCGGCAATGACGTCGAGGTCCGGGTCTACCCCGAGTCACCCCACGGCTTCACGGGCCACCCCACGGCAATGGCCAGGACGGCGCTCAGCGGCGTCGACTCCTGGCTGCGCGACCGGATTACGCAATCGTAGGGACCTGCGATCGGCGCCCCGACCCACCTGTGATCGTTGCAGTCAATCGGATCGGGCGCCGGCAGAAGGCTCCCTCCTGGCACCGGCGGACCACCCTCGCGATGCCGGCCCACGCCTTCCTCACCGTCCTCGCCCTGGTGATGAACGAAGCAGCCTCGCCCCAGGCCGGGCTGGTCGCCATGACGCTCGCCGAGGCACGCCGAGGCACGCCACCTGTTCAACACGCTGATGGCACGCACGGCCGCGACCGTCGAGCGTGCGGCTTGCATCACTCGCCGCCGGGCGGAGCGCGAGCCCTCGGAAGGTATTCCGAGCGGCTGACAGACAGCTCAGGTACTCGCCATAGATCTCGGGCACCCCATGTCCGCACGTTGGACGGCGAGCGTCCTCTGGTGAGCACCAAACCAGCACGGGAGTCAGCACCGGGCCGCCGAAACATGCCGAAAGGTGCAACTCAGACAGGCACCTGCTGGCCTTCCACGCGGTGCTCGGAGCAGCGTCCAAGGGCCTGTCATGGTGGTCGCGCGTACAGCTGCCCCCGGAACTATGGTGTCCCGCCACATGGGACGTTGACCTGCGCGTTCCTACGGTGTGGCGACACGGAAACGTCCCCGCCAACTGTCCGGAAGTGGTACTCATGGCCGCCCCAGCAACCGCTCCGCCAACGCCCAGTTCACTCAAGCGCATTGTCGCCGCGAGCCTCATCGGGACCACTATTGAGTGGTACGACTTCTTCTTGTACGGAGCCGCCGCCGCTCTGGTGTTCAACAAGCTCTTCTTCCCCGACTCCGATCCCCTCGTCGGGACCCTGCTGGCCTTCCTCACCTACGCGGTCGGCTTCGCCGCCAGGCCGCTCGGGGCGCTTGTCTTCGGGCATTATGGCGATCGGCTCGGCCGTAAGAAGCTGTTGGTGCTGAGCCTGCTGATGATGGGCGGCGCCACCTTCGCCATCGGTCTGCTGCCGACACATGCCTCGATCGGTTTCGCCGCACCCGCTCTGCTCACCGTGCTGCGCCTCGTCCAGGGCTTCGCGCTCGGTGGCGAGTGGGGCGGTGCGGTGCTGCTGGTGTCGGAGCACGGGGACGCGAAGCGGCGCGGTTTCTGGGCCTCCTGGCCGCAGACCGGAGCGCCGGCCGGGCAGTTGCTCGCCACCGGGGTGCTGTCCGCGCTGACCGCCCTCCTTTCGGACTCCGCCTTCCTCGCATGGGGCTGGCGCATACCGTTCCTGCTGTCGGGTGTGCTCGTGATCGTCGGTCTGTGGATTCGTCTCTCTGTCGATGAATCTCCGGTCTTCAAAGCCGCGTTGGCGCGGGCTGAGGCCCGTAAGGGCGATTCGGCCGTCGCCGAGAAGATGCCCCTCGTCGCCGTTCTCCGTTACCACTGGCGCGATGTGCTGATCGCGATGGGCGCCCGTATGGCGGAGAACATCAGCTACTACGTGATCACCGCCTTCATCCTTGTCTACGCGACGACGGCGGCGGAGCTGAGCAAGCAGACGGCGCTCAACGCGGTACTCATCGCCTCGGCCGTCCACTTCGCCGTGATCCCCGCGTGGGGCGCCCTGTCGGACCGGATCGGGCGCCGGCCCGTGTATCTGCTCGGCGCGGTCGGGGTGGGGCTCTGGATGTTCCCGTTCTTCATGCTCATCGATACGAAGTCGTTCGGGAACCTGCTCCTCGCCGTGACGGTCGGACTGGTCTTCCATGGGGCGATGTACGCGCCGCAGGCGGCCTTCTTCTCGGAGATGTTCGCGACCCGCATGCGCTACTCCGGCGCTTCCATCGGCGCGCAGTTCTCGTCGGTGGCGGCCGGCGCCCCGGCGCCGCTGATCGCCACCGCTCTCTTCGCCGAACACGGCACTTCCACCCTGATCTCCCTGTACGTCATCGCCGCCGTACTGATCACGGTCGTGGCGGTCGCTTGCGCGAAGGAGACCCGGCACCGGGACCTGGAAGACATCGACGCGGAGCTGGGCCAGGAGGAAGGTTCCGCGATGCGGGCCGCCGGTGCTCGCACCGTCTGAGCGGACGCGCGGCACGCATCCAACCGCGTACGGGAACGCTCTTCGGGGCTTCCCGTACGCGGTTTCAGCGCGTCACAGCCGACGACAGTCCGTGCAGCCGCAGCGCCAGCTGCACCTCAAGTGCGCGCTCCGGCGACTGCCAGTCGGCGCCCAGCAGTCTGCCGATCCGCTCCAGGCGCTGCGCCACCGTGTTCACGTGAACGTGCAGTGCGTCCTTCGTACGGGCAGGGCTCATCCCGCACGCGAAGTACGCGTCCAGGGTGCGCACCAAGTCGGTTCCCCGGCGCCGGTCGTATGCGACGACCTCACCGATGGTGCGGCGTACGAACCCTTCGATGGCGCCCCCGGAACGTCCGTCCCGGCTGTCCGCGAGGAGCAGGCCCAGGAAGCCGAAGTCCTCCGCCGCCGCGCCTTCCCCGCAACGGCCGAGCAGCCGCAGCGCGTCGACGCACCGGCGTGCTTCCTCGTACGCGCCCGCGACCGCGCCCGGGTGGGCCGCGGGCGCTTCCACCGGCCCCGACGCGCCGACCGTCACAGGCTCGCGCAGGGCGCCGCCCAGGTGCTTCGCCGTCCGCCGGGCGAGGGCAGCGGCGCTGTCGCCACTGTCCAGGGGCAGCAGCAGTACGGTGCCGCCGTCACGGGCCGCCGCCAGGCCGTGCCCGGTGGCCGCCAGATGCGAGGCCGCGGACCAGAGCCGCCTGCGGTCCGCGCTCTCGCGCTCGACGCTGGCCTCCCGCGGCGCTTCGATACGGGCGGCCAGCACCACGTGAGCGGCGTCGAGGTCGGCGCGCAGCCGCGCGGCGCGTTCGCGCAGCAGGCGGGGGTCGCGGTCGGGGGCATCGAGGAGGTCGTCGAGGAGTTCACCCCGTACGCGCTGCTCCGCCTCGCCGGCCGAGCGCCTGGCCAGCAGCAGCAACGACGTCACCATGGCGGCGCGTTCGAGCGTGCGCTGGTCGACGGGGTCCAGGGCGGGGTGACCGCGCAGGACGAGCGCGCCGAGGAGTTCACCTCCGGCCGAGACGCTGACCACCCAGTCGTCGCCGCGCCGTACCGCGTGTCCGTCCGCCCCGGCGGGTTCCCCGTCGGCGGCTTCCCTGAACTCGACGGCGCCGTCCAGCACTTCGGACACCGCGCTCGCCACATCGTGGACGCCGCCCCCGCGCAGCACCAGTTCGGTGAGCCGGTCGTGCACGTCTGAGGCACGCTCGATGACACCGCTGCGGTCCCGGATGATCTCGTTGGCCTTCTCCAGCTCGGCGAGCGCCGACCGTGTTTCCGCCAGCAGGTTCGCGGTGTCGATCGCGACAGCGGCATGCGCGGCGAACGAACCGAGCAGCGCGATCTGTTCGCGTTCGAAGACACGGGCGCGGCGGTCGGCTGCGAAGAGCACCCCGATCACCTGGCTGCCCAGGGTGAGCGGTACGCCGAGGATCGCGACGAGCCCTTCGTCGCGTACGCCCGAATCGATGGTCCAGGTGTGCTGGAAACGGGGGTCGTCGAAGTAGCTCTCGGTCGCGTAGGGGCGGGCGGTCTGCGCGACGAGTCCGCCGAGCCCCTCCCCCATGCCGAGCCGCAGCTGCTGGAAGCGTGCCGACACCGACCCTTCGGTGACCCGCATGTACGTGTCGCCCGCGACCGGGTCGTTGAGGCTCAGGTACGCGACCTCCGTGCCCAGGAGCGACCGCGCCCGCTGGACGATCGCCGCCAGTACGGCGTCGAGGTCGCGCAGCCCGGCGAGGTCGTGGGCGGTCTCGTAGAGCGCGGACAGCTCGGCCTCACGCCGTCGCCGCCCCTCCAGTTCGGCCCGTACCCGAAGGGCGTGCAGCTTCGCGGTTTCGAGTGCGGCGAGTGTCTCGGGCGTCGCGCCGTCCGCTCGGGCGACCAGCACCGGCCGCTCGTAGGCGTCGGCGGCGGCCCCCCGCGCGAGAAGTTCCAGGTACGGGACTTCGCTGCCGCTCTGTGGCTGATCGTGGGACATGGACACACTCAACCAGCTAGTGAGCGGTCCAGCCGCCGTCGAGGGGCAGCGAAGTTCCCGTGATGAACGATGCCTGGGGACCGCACAGGTACAGCACGGCCTCGGCGACCTCCTGCGGTTCGAGGAGGCGCTTGATCGCGCTGTCCTTGAGCAGTACGTCGGTGAGTACGCGTTCCTCCGGCAGCCCGTGGGCGGCCGCCTGGTCGGCGATCTGCCGCTCCACGAGCGGGGTGCGGACGTACCCGGGATTGACGCAGTTCGACGTGACGCCGTGCTCGGCGCCTTCAAGGGCGGCTGTTTTGGAGAGCCCTTCGAGCCCGTGCTTGGCGGCGACGTACGCCGACTTGTAGGCGGAGGCACGCAACCCGTGCACGGACGAGATGTTGACGATACGTCCCCAGCCCTGCCCGTACATGTGCGGGAGCGCTCCCCGGATCAGCCGGAACGGGGCTTCGAGCATCACGGTCAGGACGGTGTGGAAGACGTCCGGCGGGAATTGCTCGATGGGGCGGACCAGTTGCAGCCCGGCGTTGTTCACCAGGATGTCCGTGCCCGCCGCCACCTGCTCCGCCGCGTCGAGGTCGGTGAGGTCGAGGGTCCGCGGCTCCACCGAGCCCGCCAGGCCCTGCGCCTGCCCGGTGAGGGCATCGAGCCCTTCCGCGTCCCGGTCGACGGCTCTGACCTTGGCTCCGGCGGCCGCGAGCCGCAGCACGCAGGCACGGCCGATGCCGCCCGCCGCGCCGGTGACGAGCGCGGTACGGCCGCTGAGGCCGGGTCCGGAAACGTGCGCGGGGTGTGTGGTGGGCGCGGTCATGCCCACGACCCTAGGCAGCGCCCCCCTCGGCACCGATGTGGTCACCGCCCATACTTCAGAGCTGTGTGGTGGGCTCGAACCATGTGGGTGCGTCGGTGAGGGCCTGCTTGATCCTCAGGACCGCGAACTCGTGGAGGTCGGGGAGGGCGTCCACCGGGAACCAGGCCACGTCCAGCGACTCGTCGTCGTTGACACGCGCCTCACCGCCGACGGCCCGGCACCGGAAGGTGATGTCCATGTACTGGCACCGGTCGCCGTTCGGGTACTCGACCGGCTTGAGTCCCTGTACGAGAACGACACGTTCCGCCACGCACTCCACGGCGGTCTCCTCGTACACCTCACGCACGGCCGTTTCCGCCGGCTGCTCCCCCGGCTCCGGGATGCCGCCGATGATCGACCACTTCCCGGTGTCGGCGCGGCGTCCGAGCAGCACTCTGCCCGCCTCGTCGAAGACGATGGCGCTGACGCCGGGCAGGAAGAGCAGTTGGTGACCCGCGGTCGCCCTTAGCTCGCGGATGAATTCGGGAGTTGCCATGGTCCGACCCTAACGGGCCGTCTCCGGGGCGAAACTCACGCGGACGCACTCCGGCGGACACGCACTCCGCGGAACACGGCCCACCCGAGACCGGCCACGGCGATCGCCACCAGGGCGCCCTCCGGGAGCGTGCCCAGGCGCGTCGCGGGAGTCAGGGAGGAACGCAGCGGCACCTCGGCGACCAGCGCGTCCGGCGTGAACAACTGTGTCTGCTGTACGACCTTGCCGTCCGGCTGGATGACGGCACTGACCCCGCTGGTCACGGGAACGACGACGGCCCGGCTGTGTTCGACGGCCCGCACCCTGGACATCGCGAGCTGCTGGTAGGTCATCTCGCTGCGCCCGAAGGTGGCGTTGTTGCTGGGTACGGAGATGAGCTGGGCCCCGCCGGTGACCGTGTCGCGCACCGCCCAGTCGAAGGCCGCCTCGTAGCAGGTCGCGAGCCCCACTTTGGTGCCGGCGAGGTCGAAGACGCCCACCTTGTCGCCCGGCCCGAAGTCCCTGCGTACGCGGTCGACATCGGAACTGAAGAGACGTACGAAGGAACGCATCGGGATGTACTCGCCGAACGGCTGGACATGCCGCTTGTCGTACGTCGCGACGGGGCCCCGTTCCGGGTCCCACTCGATCAGGGTGTTGCGCAGCTTTCCCGTGTCCGGCGTGAGAACCGATCCGATGACCGTCGGGGCGCCGATCGCGCGAACGGCACGGTCGATCACCTCGCGGGCGTCGTCGTTGCGGTAGGGGTCGAGGTCAGAGGAGTTCTCCGGCCACAGGACGAAGTCCGGCTGCGGCTCCTTGCCGGCCTTGACGTCCTCGGCGAGCTGTTCCGTACGCCGTGCGTGGTTGTCCAGTACCGCCCGGCGCTGGGCGTTGAAGTCGAGACCGAGCTGCGGCACGTTGCCCTGGATCGCGGCGGCTGTCGCGGTGCCGTCCTGCGCGGAGTTGTCAACGAGCGGGAGGGCCGCCAGGGCCGCCGTGACCGGCACGACGACGGTCAGAGCCGCGATGGCCGCGCCCCTGCGCGGCACTTCACGGGTCGAGTCACGAGTCGAGCGGTAGGTGAGGAACTGCCGTACCGCTTCGTAGAGCCCGAAGCCGCACAGCACGACCGCGAACCCGAGGACGGGCGTGCCGCCGACCGCGGCCAGCGGCAGGAAGACGCTGTCCGCCTGGCCGAAAGCGATCTTGCCCCACGGGAAGCCGCCGAACGGTACACGCGCGCGGACCGCCTCGCCGAGGACCCACACGGCGGCGCCCCACACCGGCCAGAGCGGCAGCCGGGTCACCAGGGCGATACCGACACAGGTCACCGCGACGAACAGCGCCTCCGCGGTGGCGAGTGCCACCCATGGCAACGCGCCCACCTCCTCACCCGTCCAGCTGAGCAGCGGCAGCAGGAAGCCGAGCCCGGCGAGGAAACCGAGTCCGAACGCGGCCCGCGCCCGACGCCCGTACAAGCACCGTGCGAGCAGGGCGAAGCCTGGCAGTACCAGCCACCACAGCGGTCGGGGCGGGAAGCTCGCGTACAGGAGCAGACCGGAGAGAGCGGCGGCCACGGGGGCCACGAGCCGGGTCAGCATTCTTCTCCCGCGAGGGGTGGCATCGGGGTGCGGGGCCAGCTGTTCTGCGGGCTGCTCTGTGGCAGTTTGGGTGGCGCTCACCCGGCGGAGTCTACGGTGGCCGGACAAGGCCCGGACAGCGCGGTCTCGGCCGGCGGGGGTCTCGGCCGGCGCGGTTCCCGAGAGCGCGGACCGGGAGCCGAAGCAACGTTCCTGCGCAATCTGTACACAAATCATTGCCCCTGCCATTACCGTGTGCGCCAGTCCCTGGCACCCGGCCCTTGCGGCCGTGGTGGGCGGGGCCCGTCTCAGGTCGGGGGGTCGACGGGATGGCCATACCGACGATACGGTCCGGCGCGCGCGAACGGGACACCCTCACGGACGCCGCCGGCGTCGTGATCCTCGGCGGGTGCGCCGTCTGGACGCTGGTCGCCTCTGCCGGACGGGAGGCCAGGCCCGAGGGCGTCCTGCTGGCCGTACTCGCCGTCGCCGGCGGCTATGCGTGCGGCCGTATCTGCGGCTCGCTGCTGCCGGTCGCCGCCGCCTCGGCCGCCGCCCTGGCCGCGCTCGCCCTCGCCGTCGCCCTGCGGCCGGACGGGGGCTTACCGGGGGGCTTACCGGGCGCGGCCGCCGTCGGCCAGAGTTCCGGGAGTACGGGCGCGACCGCCGGGCTGCTGGCGCTGGCCTCTGGCGCGGCCTGCTGTGCGGCGTGGGCGGCGCGGCCGTATCTGCTGCAGCTCGCGCTCCGGCTGCTGGCGCTCGGTGTCGCCGTGAGCGCGCTGGTGCTCGGTTCCGTCGCCGGATTCGCCGCGGCGCTCGGTGTGCTGCTGTGTTCGCTGGCGGCGGCACGGGTGCGCCGCAGGGCGGTGGGCTTGGCCGGTCTTGCCCTGGTGACGGGGCTCGTGGTGGGGGGTTCGTGGGCGGTGGCCGAGGACGCGCTGCCGCACGGTCTTACGGTCTCGCTGGAGGGGCAGCTGACGGTGAACCGCGTGCTGCTGTGGCGGGACGCGGTCGAGCTCGCCAAGGAGTACCCGACGCGGGGCACCGGCCCCGACCGGTTCGGCAGGCTCAGCCCCACCGCCAAACAGACGCTCGACTCCGACGGCAAACCCCACTCGGCCCCGTTGCAGCAGGCAGCCGAGCAGGGCGTTGCGGGGGTTGTTCTGCTGGGCGCCGCCTTCGGCTGGATTCTGTACGGGCTGTGGCGCTCGCCCGTCGCCACCCCGGTCGTCCTGACCGCCGCGGCGGCCCTCACCGCCATCGCCGCGCTGGCGGCCATCGGCACCGCGCTCAGTTTTACGGCGGTGACGGCGGGCTCGGGGATACTGGCGGGACTGGCCACCGCGCGACGGCTGCCGGACGACGGGGGTGGCGGTGCGGTCGCTTCCGGGGCAGGGGCACGGGCGCGCAGCCACTAGCTCGGGGGCCAACGCCCTTTCCCCACCTCGCCCCTTCCCGCTGGGACACTTTGCTGCTCCGCCGCGTGCGGGGCTCCGCCGCGGACCCCGGTCCTCAAAACGGGCTGGGTTTCGCCCGGCAGGGGCGAAGTCCCGGCGAAAAATTGAGCCCGTCCGGCGATTGAGGACACGGGGGCTGGGGCAGCCGCGTGGATCAGCTTTCGGCGGACCTGCCGGTCGCCGCCGCGTGCAGGCGGGCGCGGATGATCCGTACCGCCGTCTCCGCGTCGTCGACGGTCACCGTGAAGATCCGCCCGTCACCGAGGCGCAGGACGACTCCCTCGCCTCTGCGGACGATCACGGCCATCCCTTTCTCCGGGCGCCAGCGGTAGCCCCAGCCGCCCCACTGTCGTGGCGTGACTCTTGGTGCGAACTCCGCGCGCACCACGTGCGCGAGCAGGATGCGGCGGCGCGGCAGGCCCATGTGACCGCAGCGCACCTCGAAGGCGTCGCTGTCGACCTTGACCGCCACGTGTACGAAAGCCAGCGTCCCGAAGAGGATGAGCAGGCCTGCGGCCAGGCATCCCACGACCGACATCACCAGCGGGGCGAGGCCGGAAGTCCAGGTCGAGTCGACGGCCAGTTTGATACCGAGTGCGAGGCAGCCGCCGCCGACGGCCGCGAGCAGCCACTGTGCGCGGTTGGTCGCGCGTCCGGTCCAGATCACGGGAAGGGGCTCCGTGGTACGCCCCCCGTGGGGGTGGTCCCTCATGCGTAGCAGCGTACTCACGTTCCGCGTTCGCGGCAGCGCCGAGTCGGGCCTCTGCCAGCCCCGCCGTGTCAGCTCGCGGCGTCGACCGTGTCGAGCAGGCGGCCCTCGGCGTACGCGAGCGCGGCGCCGGGCAGCGCGGAGTCCTGACCGCCGAGCAGCACGGTGAGGCAGCCGCCGGGTGTGGCCGCGGGGGCGGGCGCAGCGCCGATGCGGCGCAGTGCCTGGGCGGCCACGGCGTCGGCGGAACCGTGGAGTACCACAGGCGGCAGTCCGTGCGGCTGAACGGCGGCGCGGATGCGCTCGGCGACCAGTTCGTAATGGGTGCAGCCCAGGACGACGGCCCTTACATCGCGCGGAGTAAGGGCGGCGGCCGCGGCGATGGCCCGGTCGATGCCCTCCTCGTCGGCCCACTGCAGGGCGTCGGCGAGACCGGGGCAGGGCACTTCGGTGACGGCGGCGCCGTCGGCGAAGTCACGGATGAGGTCGCGCTGGTACGGGCTGCCCGTGGTGGCGGGCGTGGCCCAGATGGCGACGGACCCGCCGCCGGCGGCGGCCGGCTTGATCGCGGGCACGGTACCGATGACCGGGATGCCCGGCTCGAGCGCCGCGCGGAGCGCGGGCAGGGCGTGCACGGAAGCGGTGTTGCAGGCCACGATCAGCGCGTCGGGCCGGTGCGCGGCGGCGGCCCGTGCCACGGCGAGCGCGTGCTCGGCGATATCGGCAGGCGTACGCGGTCCCCAGGGCATGCTGTCGGGGTCGGAGGAGAGGACCAGATCGGCGTCGGGCCGCAGCCGGCGTACGGCGGCGGCCGTCGGCAGCAGGCCGATTCCGGAGTCCATGAGCGCGATCTTCACCCGGTCACCATAGTCGACCGCCCTCGCGCGGCCCCCGGGGTGGGGCAGACTGCGACGGATGAGCGCCATTGCGTGGATTGCCGTGGGATCGCTGGCCGCGTGGGTGTGGCTGCTGCTGGGCCAGGGGTTCTTCTGGCGTACGGACCAGCGCTTGCCGCGCCGCGAGGAGCCGGACGTATGGCCGGATGTCGCCGTGGTCGTCCCGGCGCGCGACGAGGCGGAGGTGCTTCCCCTGAGCCTGCCGTCGCTCCTCGCACAGGACTATCCGGGCCGCGCGGAGATCATTCTGGTCGACGACGGCAGCGAGGACGGTACGGGCGCACTGGCGCGGGAGCTGGCCGGCCTGCACGGCGGGCTCCCGCTGACCGTGGTGTCCCCCGGCGAACCGGAGCCGGGCTGGACCGGGAAACTCTGGGCCCTGCGGCACGGCATCGCGCAAGCCCGCGCGCGCGGGCATGCACACGAGCGACGCGAACCCGAGTTCCTGCTCCTCACCGACGCCGACATCGCGCACGCTCCCGGCAGTCTGCGCGAACTGGTGGCCGCGGCCCGTACCAACGGACTCGACCTCGTCTCCCAGATGGCGCGGTTGCGCGTCGTCACCGCATGGGAGCGACTCGTCGTTCCCGCGTTCGTGTACTTCTTCGCGCAGCTCTATCCGTTCCGGTGGGTCAACAAGGCGGGGGCACGGACCGCGGCGGCCGCGGGTGGCTGTGTGCTGCTGCGGACTGAGGCAGCGGCACGCGCGCGCGTGCCCGATTCGATCCGGCAGGCGGTGATCGACGACGTGTCACTGGCCGGAGCGGTGCAGCGCAGTGGGGGCAGGATCTGGCTGGGGCTCGCCGAGCGAGTGGACAGCGTGCGCCCGTATCCGCGGCTCGGCGATCTGTGGCGGATGGTCTCGCGCAGCGCGTACGCACAACTGATGCACAGTCCGTTGCTGCTCGCGGGAACGGTCGCGGGGCTCGCGCTGGTGTATCTCGCGCCCCCGCTCACTCTCTGCGCCGGTGTGCTGTCGGTTGACGGTGTGGCGGCGTGGTCGGGCGGCCTGGCTTGGGCGGTAATGACCGCTACGTACCTTCCCGTACTGCGCTACTACCGGCAGCCGCTGTGGCTCGCGTTGCTGCTGCCGTTCACGGCTGTCCTCTATCTACTGATGACCGTCGATTCCGCCGTGCAGCATTACCGGGGGCGCGGCGCGGCCTGGAAGGGGCGTACGTACGCCCGCCCTGAAGCCGCGCCGGAACGCTGAGCCGGCCACCGGACGGTCACTTCCTGCCGGGGGACCAGTTCATGCCCCACCCGTAGGCGTGGTCGATGGTCCGCTGCGGGCTGACACCGCGCTCCGGTACGAGATAGCGCGCTTCGCGCCGCACGGTCAGATCGCCGCCCTCGTTGGTGATGAGGGCGAGCGCGGCGACGGTGGAGGGCACGGTGCACTCGTCGAGCGAGAAGTCGATGGGGGCACCGTTCTGAGGCGTGAGCGTGACCGTGGCGTGCAGGTCGGCGAAGGAACGGGCCCCTTCGTAGACAGCCACGAAGATGACGACGCGGCGGAGCTTGTCCTTGTGGTCGAGGTTGATGGTCAGGTTCTCGCCGGTGCTCACGGATCCGGTGCGGTCGTCACCGTCGAGATGGATGTACGGCGGCTGCTGCAGCGAACCGAAGGCGTTGCCGAGCGCCTGGACGACGCCCTTGCGGCCGTCGGTGAGTTCGTAGAGGGCGCACAGGTCGAGGTCGAGGTCACCGTGCATGGCGACGGCCCTGCCGAGCTTGGCACCCCAGCCCTTGAACTGTTTGCGCATCTCCCAGTTGAGGTTCACGCGCATCATGCCCGAGGTGCCGCCCTGCTTGGTGAGCGAGACGGCCGGGGCTTCCTTCGTGAGCGTGATCTTCGTGAGGCGTACGGGAGCCGCAGGAGCGGCGGGTGCGGGGGCCGGAGCCGCCACCGGTGGCGCGGCTGCCGGGGCTGACGTCTGCTGCTGGGGCTCGTCGACGCTGATGCCGAAGTCCCTGGCGAGCCCCTCGAGCCCGCTGTCGTAGCCCTGGCCCACGGCGCGGAACTTCCACGCACCCTGTCGGCGGTAGAGCTCACCGAGGACGAAGGCCGTTTCGACGCTCGCGTCCTGGCTGTCGAAGCGCGCGATCTCGGTGCCGTCAGCGGCGTCCAGCACCCGTACGTAAAGACCCGGCACCCGCCCGAAGTTGCCGCCGTCCACCGAGGCCGCCAGGACCACTGTCTCCACGGCGGCCTCCACCTGTGCGAGGTCGACGGAAAGCGTGTCCGTCACCCCGTCTTCGGAGGGCGTCTTCCCGTCGTGCCGTACCGCGCCCGACGCGTGCGCGGGCTGGTTGTAAAAGACGAAGTCCGCGTCCGAACGGACCTTTCCCGACACCAGCAGTAGGGCGGAAGCGTCGACGTCCGGTACACCGGGACCTGAACGCCATCCCAATTCGACGCGCACGGCCTGCGCCGGCACCGGCACATTGGTTCCTTTAAGCATGGACATGATCGCCCCCATCGCGAGTGCGGGTCTCTGGAGATTTCTGTACGGCCAACCTATTCCCCCGCCTTCCACAGGCCCGCCACGACGGATCCGCCGGGCTCAAGATCACCCGGCGACCTCGGGTAACCCATGGCCAGCGAGCCTCTTACATGATCCCAACCCCGCACGGCGACCGTTTTTCCCAAGTTCGCTCGGATTAGGGATCCGCCGTCACTCGCAACTCGTAAAACAACCCTCTTATCGGGCTCCCCAACCAGAACATCTTCCGCTTAACTTAGGTGCCATGACCTCCCCCCGCGCCACCTACGGCGGCGGTTACTACTCCGCCCCGTCCTTCCCGGACACTCCGATCTACGACTCCCTCGTCGCAGAACGGGGCACGCCCCAGATCGCTCCTATCCGGGTGCCCGCCGCGTACGACACCGGAAACAGCTATCTGCCGGCTCTCCCGGCGGCGCTTCCCGCGCTTCCTCCGGCGCCTTCCTACTACGCCCCCGCCCCTTCGTACGGTTACCCGCAGCAGGCCGCGCCCCAGCCGGCGCCGCTCCAGCACGCTCCGGCGCCGTACATCCCGCAGCAGGCCGCGGGCCCGCGCGGCTACCCGGGTCCGCAGCAGTACCAACAGCAGCAGCCCCGCCAGGCGGCCGCCACCGGGTACGAGGCCATGCGCCCCGCGGCTCCCCGTCCGGTGCCCGCCGCCACGCCGTACGACGATCCGTACAACCACCAGTACCAGGGCCGGGGGTACTGACCGGCAGCACGGCTGTCCGACCCGGCTGGCAGGATTGGCCGCATGCCGAATCCACTTCTCCATGCGGTCCACGTCTATCCGGTCAAGTCGGCGGCAGGGTGCGCGCCGGGTGAAGTGAAGATCGAGCCGTGGGGGCCGGCCGGGGACCGCAGATGGATGCTGGTCGACCCGGTCGGCAAGGTGGTCACCCAGCGCCCGCAGCCGAGCCTGGCGCTGACGCGTGCCGACCCTCTGCCGGGCGGCGGGATACGGCTGTCCGCGCCCGGACGCGAGTCGCTGAGCGTCGCCGTGCCCGAGTCCGCGGGAACCACGGATGTTCAGCTCTGGAAGGACAAGGTGGAGGCGGTCGAGGCGGACGCGGGGGCGCACGCCTGGTTCAGCGAATATCTGGGCACCGAGGTGCGTCTGGTCCATCTCGACGACCCGGCCCGCCGCCGTCCCATCGATCCCGATTACGCCGAGCCCGGCGAGACCGTGAGCTTCGCCGACGGCTATCCCCTGCTGGTCACCACGCTCTCCTCGCTCGACGCCCTCAACTCGCTCATCGCGCAGGGCGACCACGCCGACGAGAGTCCGCTCCCGATGAACCGCTTCCGGCCGAACGCGGTCCTGGACGGCACCGCTCCCTGGGCGGAGGACGACTGGAAGCGGATCGCGATAGGCGGCGTCACCTTCCGGGTCGCCAAGCCCTGCGGCCGTTGTGTCGTCACCACCACGAACCAGCGGACGGCGCAGCGCGGCAAGGAGCCGTTGCGTACGCTCGCCAGGCACCGGCGCTCGGGCGACCAGCTGCTCTTCGGACAGAATCTCGTGCCGGAAGGCACCGGAACCATCCGTGTAGGTGATCCGGTGAAAATCCTCGAATAGGACGCCGTGACCGTGGGAACTCGCCGAGGCATCGGACGCGTTCACGAAACGGACGCGGAAGGGGGTGCGGGAGGGTGCGGACGGCAGTCGCAGTGTGGCGCCGGCGGCACAGCCCCTTGTGCCGTACCACCGATCTCGTCGAGGCGTGGGTGACCTTCGCCGCCGTACTGCTGATCGCTCTCGCCGCCCCGGCCGTGGGGTGGCTCTGCGGCACGCTCACCCGGGCGGCACTGCAAGAGTCGGTGCGCGTCCAGCACGAGCAGCGCCACCCGACGACAGCGGTCGTCGTCCGGGCCGCGCCGGAGCGGGCCGTGATTCCCGACCCCGAGATGGCGTCGGAGCGGGCGACGCGCACCCAGGTCGTGGCCAAGTGGACGGCTTACGACGGCACTCGGCACACCGGGACGGTGACGACCACCCGGCGGACCGGGCGCCCGGGCGACCGCTTCCAGGTCTGGACGAACGAACAGGGCCAGGTCGTCGGCCGCCCCATGGACAACACCACGGCGTCCACCCACGCGGCCATCGCCGGCCTCGGCGCGGCCGCGGCGACGGTCGCGCTCTTCGAGGGCGCCAGGCGCCTGGTCGTATGGCGGCTCATGCTGCGTCGGTACGCCCGTCTCGACCAGGCCTGGGCCAAGGCCGGTC
The DNA here is from genome assembly GCF_040611155.1 of Streptomyces sp. NPDC002994. NCBI lineage: Bacteria > Bacillati > Actinomycetota > Actinomycetes > Kitasatosporales > Streptomycetaceae > Streptomyces > Streptomyces sp. NPDC002994. Next base: position 45,549 of record NZ_JBEXNQ010000003.1, on the reverse strand, counting down.
CCGACTGGGGACGTACGGGCGCGGGCAGCTGAGACAGTCTCCCCGGCGCGGCTGACCGGTCAACTCCGCTCCCCCGCGCGCGCTACGGTGGAGCGGCCAGATCGTCAGCACGTCAGTACAAGGTGGGGGCACAGCAACGCCATGGCACAGGGCACGGTCCAGGTGACGCACACCGGCACATCGCGGTGGCGGCGCCGCACAGGTGAATACGCGTCCCTCGCCGCAGCCCTGGAGGCCGCCGGGGACGGTGACGTGCTCACCGTCGCCCCCGGTACGTACCGGGAGAATCTCGTCGTCGAACGGGCCGTGACCCTGCGCGGGCCCGAGGGGACGGTCGGGTCGGTCCGGATCGCCCCCGTGGACGGTGTGGCGCTCACCGTGCGTGCCTCCGCCGTGGTCCAGGACCTCTACATCGAGGGGCAGGACACGGCCTCCCCCGCCCTGCTCGTCGAGGACGGGACCCCGGAGCTCGTCGATCTGCGCATCGTGACGCGTTCCGCCGTCGGCATCGAGGTGCGCGGCGGTGCCCGGCCCACCGTGCGCCGCTGCACCGTCGACAACCCGGCTGGCGTCGGCATCGGCGTACTGGAGGGTGCGGGCGGGCTGTTCGAGGAGTGCGAGGTGGTCGCGGCCGGCCAGTCCGGTGTGTCGGTGCGGGGCGGCGCGCACCCGCGTCTGGAGCGCTGCCGTATCCACCACACGTCGGGGGCGGGCCTGTCCGTGAACGGCGAGGGCAGCGGCCTGGAGGCCATCGGATGCGAGGTGTACGAGGTCAAGGGCTCCGGCGTGCAGGTCGCCGCCCGCGCCTCGGCCCATCTCACCGACTGCACGGTGCACCGCACTTCGGCCGACGGTGTCACCCTCGACACCGACGCCGTACTGACGCTCTCCGACTGCGACATCCACGACATCCCGGAGAACGCGATCGACCTGCGCTCGCGCGCGGTGCTCACGCTCACGCGTTCCTCGGTGCGCCGTTTCGGCCGTAACGGGCTGTCCGTGTGGGACCCCGGTACGCGCGTGGACGCCAACCAGTGCGAGATCCACGACAGTACGGGCGACTATCCGGCCGTCTGGATCAGCGACGGCGCGACGGCCGTTCTGGAGGGCTGCCGGGTGCACGACGTTCCCGACGCGCTCTTCGTGCTCGACCGGGGCTCGCGCGTCGATGTCATAGACAGTGACCTGTCCCAGGTGCGCAACACGGCGGTGTCGGTGAGCGACGGCGCGACCGCGCAGCTCGACGACTGCCGGATCCGCGAGGCGTCGACCGGTGCGTGGTTCCGTGACCACGGCAGCGGCGGAACGCTCTCCGGCTGCACCATCGACGGGGCGCAGACCGGTGTCATCGTCACCAAGGGCGCAGACCCGCGCATAGAGCGCTGTACGGTCACGTCGCCCGCCGAGGCGGGCTTCTACGTTTCGGCGGAGGGCCGCGGCACGTTCCACGGCTGCCGGGTGACGGGCAGCAGTGGTTACGGCTTCCATGTGATCGACGGCTGCCGTACGACGCTGACCCGTTGCCGTACGGAGCGCTGCGCGCGCGGGGGTTACGAGTTCGCCGAGGACGGCCCGGTCGTCGAGGACTGCACGAGCGACGAGAGCGGCGTACGCGCGTCGGTCCCGGAAGCCCCCGCCGTGCTGACCGCGACGCAGACCACCGGGCTGCTCGGCGCGGTCCCCGGACAGCGCGCCACAGAGCCCGTGACGGCCCCTGTGCCGGACGCGGAGCCGGTCCGTACGCCGAAGGCCGTGCTCGGTGAACTGGACGCCCTGGTGGGCCTGGAGAGCGTCAAGCGTGAGGTGCGCGCTCTCACCGACATGATCGAGATCGGCCGTCGCCGCCAGGAGGCCGGCCTGAAGGCCGCCTCGGCCCGACGTCATCTGGTCTTCACCGGATCCCCCGGCACGGGCAAGACCACGGTCGCGCGGCTGTACGGCGAGATCCTGGCCTCGCTGGCGGTGCTGGAGCGCGGTCATCTCGTCGAGGTGTCCCGGGTGGATCTGGTCGGCGAGCACATCGGCTCGACCGCCATCCGTACCCAGGAGGCGTTCGACCGGGCGCGCGGCGGTGTGCTGTTCATCGACGAGGCGTACGCACTGTCCCCCGAGGACTCGGGGCGCGACTTCGGCCGGGAGGCCATCGACACGCTGGTGAAGCTGATGGAGGACCACCGGGAGGCGGTGGTCGTCATCGTCGCCGGGTACACGGCGGAGATGAAGCGCTTCCTGAACGTCAACCCGGGCGTGGCCTCGCGCTTCTCGCGCACGATCACTTTCTCCGACTACGAGCCGGAGGAGCTGCTGCGGATCGTCGAGCAGCAGGCCGAGGAGCACGAGTACCGGCTGGCTGCGGGAACGTCCGAAGCGCTGGTGAAGTACTTCACGGTGCTGCCGAAGGGACCCGCGTTCGGCAACGGCCGTACCGCGCGGCAGACCTTCGAGTCGATGGTGGAGCGCCACGCCGGCCGGGTCGCCCAGCTCACCGAGATGAACACGGACGACCTGACTCTCCTCTACCCCGAGGACCTGCCAGAACTTCCCTGACCGAGCTGGGCGTCGGGGCGCTGCCGGGGCACCGCGCACGGCGGCAGCCGGTCGAGCAGTGCGGTCCTTTCCAGGTCGAACGCGGGATCAGCCTGATACTCGGAATGACCGAGCACGGGAGCGGGCAACGGCTGTTCCCTGGTACGTCCGTAAGCGAGCGGGTCCTTGAGCGCCGCGCGGTCCACATCGGGCCCCTGGCCGCCCTTCACACGCACCGGCCCGCCGATGGGGTCGGTACGGCGCCACAGGTTCCGCCAGCAGTGCAGCTCGTTGCTCAGGGCTTCGAGACAGGACGTACCGAAGAACGCCGGGAACCAGCGCCCGTACAGCCGCTCAAGGGGTGATCCGTACGTGAGCAGAGCGACCCGGCGTCTGGTGCGCGGCGGCAGCTGCCAGACGGCGGCCGCCGACAGCACACTGCCCTGCGAGTGGCCGGAGATGACGAGCCGTCCGCCCGTACGGTCGGTCCAGCTGGCCATCCGCCACGTCAGGTCGGGAACGGCGCGTTCGGCGTAGCAGGGCGGCGCGAAGGGATGCGCGGCGCGCGGCCAGAAGGTGCCGACGTCCCAGAGGATGCCGATGGTGCGGCGGGCGGCCGGGTCGCGGTAGGCGCGGCGGCCCCAGGTGACGAAGAGTATGAAGCCGACGCCGATCAGCCACGAGCCGAGTGCCTGCGCGGCCTGCGCCGCCGACGCGACGAAGTCGGGGGTGCCGGCCGCGGCCCGGCCCGGCACCTTCCCCGTCGCCCAGGCACCGAGGAGCGCGCCGGCGCCCAGCAGCAGGGTGGCGCCCGAGGTGACGCCGAGGATCGCCGGTGCCCGGTCGGTGAGCGCGGCCATGGCGCGGATACGGGCGATGCGGCGGGTGCGTACGGTGTCGGGCTCGGCGTCCGGGTACTCCGCCTCGATGTCGTCGGCCATCGCCCGCCGGCCACGCCAGGTGCGTACGGCGAAGAACGCGCCCACCGCCAGCAGGACCACCAGCAGGGGCGGGATGGCGGACGCCTGCCAGGTCAGCAGCACCGGGGGCCCGTCGATGCTGCCGCCCGGCTCCCCCGGGGTGCCCGCTCCGTCGAGCCAGTCGGCGACGCGCTGGGCGACGCCGCCGGTCATGACGCCGCCGAGCGCGCAGGCGAGCATGGCGGTGGCGGGACCGCCGAGCCCGCGCATCGCCGTACGGGCGTCGGGAGCCCGCCGGTACATGGCCAGCGCCACGGCGGCGAGCGCGACGATCAGGCCGCCCTGGGTGAGGGCGATGATCCCGAAGGTACGGTCGCCGGGGAGCCGGCCCGTGGAGATCCACTCGGGGCGGGACCAGGCGGCGTACAGCACCGTCAGGGCCAGCAGGGCGAGCGCGGAGCCGGGCAGCACGGTGACGACCGCACGGTCGAGCTTCACGTCGAGGCGGCTTTCGCAGCGCCCCCTGCGGCACACCACCCAGACCACCACGGCGGCCCCGGCGAGCAGAGCGAGTTCGAGCAGCCAGCCGGTCGCTTCGAGGAACGGGCCCGAGGCGCGGCGGTCGTAGCGGGCGCCCGCTCCGGCGAGCGCGGCGGCGACGGTGAGGAAGCCGGCGGCGGTGTGGGCGGCCCGCAGCCGGGCGACGAGGCGGCGGCCGTACCAGAAGCCGGGCATCCCGAGGGCGGGGCGGGCGGTCGGCTCGTCGGGGTCCGGCTCGGCGCCGGCGGGCAGGGGGCGCTGGGACTCGTACGCGCTCCAGGTGCGGTTGGACAGGTACCAGAGCAGGCCGGTCAGCGCGGCGGGCACGAGGGCGGCCACGGCGAGGCGCCGGCCCGGCTGGGACCACCAGCCGCCGCGGTCGGTGGACAGGAACCCGAGCCACGACTTGTCGCCGGAGCAGCGGGACGAGCCCGCGCACTGCCAGGCGGCGAGATCGAGCGCGACCTCGCAGGCGGCGGCGATCAGCAGCACGGTGAGGCTGAGTGCGAGGAGCCGCACCAGCACGCCGTACACGCGCACGGTCCGGGTGAGGCCGCGGGTGGTGGGCTGCATCCAGTGGGCGAGGTTGGCGACCATGAAGGGCAGCAGGAGCAGCCACAGGGCGCGGGCGCCGTTGCCGGAGGTCAGGTTGCACCAGACGTACGCCTCGGGGACCGGCCGGTCGCGGGAGTCGTCGCCCGGCCGGTCCGGGCGGAGCTCCGCTTCGGCGTCTTCGGTACGTCGGTACACGGCGGCGGTCTCGTCGCCGGTGACCCGGACCGTACGCGGATCGCCGAGCATCTCCTGGGGGGTGGTGCCGCCGACACCGTGGACCAGAAGTTCGAGCGCGGCTCCGCCGTCGTCGTCGTCGCCGCCGGGCGGTGTGACAGGGGGCACTTCTGTGGCTCGCTCTCGTGGTGGGAGGATCAGCAGGATCGTCGTCCGCGCACGGCGCGGCCGCTCAAGGATCCCGGATCTTGGGCAGCCGTGGCACGGCTCTTGCCGAACCTCCTGATGGAATCTCACGGAATCTCCCCGGGGGACGGCTGTCGGGCACCCGTGCGAGGATGAGCAATCCCCATGTATCACAGCATCACAGCGTCACAGCGTCACAGCCTGTACCACGGAACGAAGGGACCGGACCGCCCGTGACCGAGAGTCAGAACCTGCTCGCGGAGCAGCGTCGTGCCTTGATCCTCGATGAGGTCAGGCGGCGCGGTGGTGTCCGGGTCCAAGAGCTGACCAGGAAGCTCAATGTCTCCGACATGACGGTCCGCAGGGACCTGGACGCGCTGGCGCGGCAGGGTGTCGTGGAAAAAGTGCACGGCGGCGCTGTGCCGGTGGTCGAGGCGAGTACGCACGAGCCGGGCTTCGAGGCGAAGTCGGCCCTGGAGCTGAGCGCCAAGGAGGACATCGCGCGGGCGGCCGCGGCGATGGCGGTGCCCGGCAGTGCGATCGCGCTGTCCGGCGGTACGACGACGTACGCGCTGGCCCAGCATCTGCTGGAGGTGCCGGATCTGACGGTGGTGACCAACTCGGTGCGGGTGGCCGATGTGTTCCACAGTGCGCAGCGCGCGGGCGGTGGAAAGGGACCGCGCCCGGGAACGGCCACAGTGGTGCTCACCGGAGGCGTACGGACACCGTCCGATTCACTGGTCGGTCCGGTCGCCGACCAGGCGATCCGCTCGCTCCACTTCGACGTGCTGTTCCTCGGTGTGCACGGGATCTCGGTCGAGGCGGGGCTCTCGACGCCGAACCTGGCGGAGGCGGAGACGAACCGGCGGCTGGTGCGGTCCGCGCGGCGGGTGGTCGTGGTCGCGGATCACACGAAGTGGGGCACGGTGGGCCTGAGTTCCTTCGCGACGCTCGAAGAGGTCGACACCCTGGTGACGGACCGCGGGCTGTCCGCCGAGGCCCGTGAGGAGATGGCCGAGCATCTGCCGGGACTGGTGGTCGCGGGCGAGTCCCGGGACGAGGCCGCCCAGGACGAGGGCCAGGCCCAGGGCACCGGCTCCGCAGACATCTGACGGTACGCCAGCTACCGTGTGCGGGCCTGATCCATCACCGAACCGCTGGGGGTACAGGTCCCATGGCACGCCGACTCCGCCCCGTGGAACTCGACTTCGTCGAGACCGCTCCGACGCGCCTGGTCTTCGCGGCCGAGGTCTCCGCGCCGCCCGAAGCCGTCTACCGGGCACTCGCCGAGGACCTGAGCGGCTGGCCCGCCTGGTTCGGTGCGGTGACGATGTGCCGGCCCACGGCGGGCGGCGCCGGGCGCGAGGTACGCCTGAAGGGCGGCACCCGCTTCCAGGAGACGATCCTGGCGGCGGAGCCCGGCGAGCGGTACGCGTACCGGGTCGACGTAACAAACGCGCCGGGCATGCGGGCCCTTCTGGAAGAGTGGCGGCTCGCACCGGCGGGTTCTGGCACGCGGGTGCGGTGGACGTTCGCGGCGGCGGGGCCGGCGCCGCTCAGGCTGGCGCTGCGCCTGGCGCGGCCGGGCCTGGGGCGGGCCTTCCGCGACGCCGTGCGCAGCCTCGACCGGCGGCTGGCGTCCACGGCCGCATAAGCCTCAGGCGTCGGCACTCAGCAGGGCCATTCGCCGGTCGCCAGGAACTGGTCGATCTCAGCGCTGTACGGGGCGATGTCCAGGCCCTGTTCGGCGAGCCAGGCGTCCGAGTAGTACTTGTCGAGATAGCGGTCGCCCGGGTCGCAGAGCAGCGTGACGACGCTGCCCTTCTGCCCGTCGGCGATCATCCCCGCGATGATCTTCAGAGCGCTCCACAGGCCTGTTCCGGTGGAGCCGCCCGCCTTGCGGCCAATGGCTCCGTCCAGCGCCCGCACGGCCGCCACGCTCGCCGCGTCCGGCACCTTCATCATCCGGTCGACGGCGCCGGGCACGAAGCTCGGCTCCATGCGGGGCCTGCCGATGCCCTCGATGCGCGAACCACAGTCGCTCGTGGCGCCCGCGTCGCCCCGGGTCCAGCCGTCAAAGAAACAGGAGTTCTCCGGGTCGGGTACGCAGATGCGCGTGTCGTGCTGCATGTAATGGACGTAGCGCGCGATGGTCGCGGAGGTGCCGCCCGTCCCGGCGGTGGCGACGATCCAGGCCGGTTCCGGGTACCGCTCCAGCCGCAGCTGCTGGTAGACGGATTCGGCGATGTTGTTGTTGCCGCGCCAGTCGGTGGCGCGTTCCGCATAGGTGAACTGGTCCATGTAGTGACCGCCGGTCCTGGCCGCGAGGGCGGCCGACTCCTCGTACATCTTCCGCGAGTCGTCGACGAAGTGGCACTGCCCGCCGTGGAATTGGATCAGCCGGATCTTCTCGGGGCTGGTGGTGCGCGGCATCACCGCGATGAAGGGCACGCCGATCAGCTTCGCGAAGTACGCCTCCGAGACGGCGGTCGAGCCGCTGGACGCCTCAATGACGGGCTTTCCGGGTCTGATCCAGCCGTTGCACAGGCCGTAGAGGAAGAGCGAGCGCGCGAGCCGGTGTTTGAGGCTGCCGGTCGGGTGGGTGGACTCGTCCTTGAGGTACAGGTCGATCTCCCACTCCTCGGGGAGCGGGAAGCGCAGCAGGTGCGTGTCCGCGGAGCGGTTGGCGTCCGCCTGGACCTTGCGGACGGCTTCCTTCAGCCACGCCCGGTATTCCGGATCGCTGCGGTCCACGTCGATCGTCGCCATGGCGTTGCTGCCGGTACGTGGCTGGTCAGTGGTGCTCATGCGGGCCACTCCTCGTCGTAGCGCCCCCGGGGCAGCTGGTGCTGCCCGGAAAGTCCGGTCCCCAGATGCCACTCTAAGCCTCTCACCTGCACAAACGTTGACTTTGGGCATCCATAGGGATCGCTTGTGGGGCCAGTTGGTACGGATGCGGGCACGGTCGGCGCCTCGTCACCCGATCGTCGAGGGGCTCTGGTGCGCGGGCCCGGCCTTGTGCAGACTGCCCACGTGGACACCCGCGCGAAGTGGACACGAGCGCGAAGGGGGCGAAGTGGAATGGCGGAGCCCGAGTTCAGCGCTACGGGCGTACGGATAGGGCGTTGGCCCCGCTCACTGACCAAGGCCGGCCAGGTGCTGGTCCAGGACGGCAGGCTGGTCCTGCTGACGAGCAACGGGCGGGAGATCGACAGTGCGCCGCTGGGTTCGGTGACCGCGGGGAAGCCGTGGTTCGCCGGGGACGACAGCACGGTGGCGACGGTCAACGGCACCCGGTACAGGCTCACCATGGGGCAGCGCGGGGCCGCCAAGGACGGTGAGGAACTGGCCGGGCGGTTCCTGGAGGCGGTCCGCGCCGCACAGGACGCGTACGGCCTTCGGGACGTACAGGACTCGCGGGACTGATGAGATGCGAGTTGCGGAGCCGTACGGCCTGGGTGACCCTTGTCTCACATCACTCAGGGTGCAACGGCGGTGACGCTGCGAACCAGCCCCGCCGGACCAAACAGCAGACAGCCACTGCTGGATCCGTTCTTCGTCTTCTTCCGGACCTATTCGGGGAGTCGCAGCCGTGATCAGCGAGCCAAGCAGGCACTGCACGGTGGAGCTCCAGGCCCTGCCGTCGCGGATCGGTCAGGTCCGCAGAATCATCTCGGCGCAATTGCGCTACTGGCATATGGATCCCTTGATAGACCCGGCGGCGCTCGGCGTCACCGAATTGCTGACCAACGTCCACCGGCACGCAGAGCCGGACAAGATGTGCACCGTGGAGATCGAGCTGCTGCTCGACCGCCTGACGGTGTCCGTCCACGACCACGATCCGCGTCTGCCCACGGTCCGTGAGGCCGGCGCGTCCGAGACGAGCGGGCGCGGTCTCGCTCTCATCGAGGCGGTCAGCGAAAGCTGGGGTGTACGCCCGCAGGGCGACGCCGGGAAGGTCGTGTGGTTCACGCTGCCCACGCCGGCTCCCGCCGCGGCTTTGCCGCCGTGCCCCGTGTACGGGGCCACGACTGACGGACCGTTCACGCACGCCGGGACCGGTCACGAAGTCGTCCCGGCCACGCACGCGCCGGCCGCCGTCCGGTCCGCCGTAGTGGGGTGACCGGTACGGCGGCTTCCGCCGGCAGGGGCGCTGTCGCTACGGCGCTACTCCGTAGCGATGGCGCGCAGTACGTCCAGGCGCACCTGCGGCGAGTCCGACCAGTACGACCACGGCCAGCTGTACCGGCGGCAGCGCGAACGCGAAGGCGGTGCCGCCCACGCCTTCGGATGCCTTCACGAGCACCCAGCCGAGGAAGGCACCGAGGGCGAGCCCGCCCGCCGTTGCGAAGGCGGCGACCAGCACCGACTCCCAGCGGACCATGACGCGCAGCACGCCGACCTCCCCTGGTCCGTTCGTGGACGGCGAGCGTCAGGGTGTTGGCGATGCCGCCGAGCAGTCCGGCCGCGGACGCGACCACGGCGACGACGCTCGCTTCGGCGAGGGTCGATCCGACGACCTGGCGGCGGAACGCGCCGAGTGCGCGCAGCAGGGCGTCCGGAGATCGCGTCCTGGTTCTCCTCGGTGAACTCCTGACCGGTGATCGCTTCGGTGCCTTCGGGGAGTACGGACGTCAGCGCGTCCACGAGTTCCCGCTGGCTGGTGCCGGGGCCCGCCCGTACCTGGATGCTCGACGCCTCCCCCGGCTCGGGCGTGAGGTACTTCTCGGCGTCGGCCCGCGTCATCCCGGTGTAGGTGACCTGGCCCATGCCGTCCCCGCCGCCGAAGGTGGCCAGTCCGACGACCGTCACCTTCACCGGGTCGGGGGTACGCAGCACGGTGGTGTCGCCGACCCCTGCCGTAGACCTTCACGGCGTCGACGACGCGGGCGGCGGTCTCGGCGGCGAACGCCGCGGTGGTGGCGGTGCCGGTCATGCGGCACCGCCCTTGGACGCGGTGCGGCCGAACTGCTCGTCCAGTACGGACAGCCTGCGCCAGTACTCCTCCTCGTCGATCTCACCGGAGGCGAAGCGGCGGCCGAGCATCGCGATCGGCGAGCTTTCGCTGTGCGACACGCGCTCCTGCCAGGGGCCGCGTCGTCCGGTCCGTCCGCCGCGCCACACACCAGTGCGACGCAGCACGGTGACGACGCCGACGACGACGGCCGCCCAGATCAGAGGGAAGAAGAGAATCCACGGGCCGGGTCCTTCGTGCGCCAGGGTGTTCATCTCGGTCAGCTCCTCGGTGCGGTGGTCTCGTTGTGCGGTGCTACGAGCGTCGCTCCGGGAGGGGGGTCTGGTCGTCGTACAGCCGGCGGCAGTGTGCGTACCACGCGGGGAGTAGGCAGGGCCTTGGTGGCTGCTTCCGGCTGGGGCAAGCCCGACCTCGCGCCGGCCGCGATCCGCCGTACGGTCGAGGAGATGCGGACCGTGGCGGAGGCGGTGCTGGGCGGCGACGGTCGGCGTACGAGCGAATCTCGGCGTACCTGCTGCGCGAGCGCGACGTACTACGCGGCTGCCCGGTCGGGCGGCTGACGATGGACCCGGACGTCATCGCCGACGACGCCCTCGACTGGCTGTTCGGACGGCTCGCCGGAATCGTCGAAGAGGGCGTCGCGGCGGGCGAGTTCGGCGCCCGTGTCGAGCCCGCCGACGGCGCGGCGACGATCGTCGCGACCGTGCAGGGCGGATACGTACTGGCCCGCGCCTCCGGCTCGACAGCTCCCTTCGAAGCCGGCGTCCGGCCCTGCTCGCCCTCCTCGCCCCACCACCCCGCCACCTGGGCAGACAGTGGTGAGCTCCGTATGCACCGTTCTCAGAGACCTTCCCGCGAACGCGTTGGGTGTGTGACGCCCTCGCGTGCGCACCACGCCACGCACTGGCAGCTCCCGGAGCAGCTGGCGGCGGCCGGGGCGCCTGGCCTGCCGTACCTGCTCGGCGGTTGCGTCCGCGCCTTGAAGTGACCCTGGAGGAAGCTCTCGTGGAGCGCATTCTCACCGGAACGCGGCGCGCGCGTTCGGGACGGACTGGTTCAGCGGCTGACCCGCCGGCTCGCGAAACGGTCGAGTGCGCCGAGCACGAGTGCACGCATCGTCTCACTGCCCTTGTGCCCCGCGTCGTCGACGACGGTGAGGTCCGCGTCCGGCCAGACCTGCGCGAGTTCCCAGGCGGTGCCGTGCGGGCTGCTCAGGTCGTGGCGGCCGTGGAGCAGTACGCCCGGGATGCCGGCCAGGCGTCCGGCGTCGCGCAGCAGTTGGCCCTCGTCCAGCCAGGCGCCGTGCGCGAAGTAGTGGGAGGCGATACGCACCAGTGCGATGCGGGCGGCGGAGGGGCGGTCGCTGTAGGGGTTGGTGCTGCCGCTCGGTTCGAGGGAGAGCACGGCGTCCTCCCAGGTGCACCAGTCGGCCGTTGCCTTCTCGCGTACGGCCGGGTCAGGGTCCGACACGAGGCGGGCGTACGCGGCGACGATGTCGCCGCCGCGGTCGTTCTCGGGAACGCCCGACCGGAACTTCTGCCATGCCTCGGGAAAGAACCGTGCGATGCCCCGGTACAGCCAGTCGATTTCGGAGCGGCGGGTCGTGGTGACACCGGAGATGACGATTTCCGAGACGCGGTCCGGGTGGCTCTCGGCGTACGCGAGGATCAGCGTGGATCCCCAGGAACCGCCGAAGAGCAGCCAGCGGTCGATCCCGAGGTGCTCCCTCAGCTGTTCCATGTCGCGGATCAGCTGGTGGGTGGTGTTGTGGGTGAGGTCGGTGGCGGGGTCGCTCGCGTGCGGGGTGCTTTGGCCGCATCCGCGCTGGTTCGAAGAGGACCGTCCGGTAGCGCTCCGGGTCGAAACAGCGGCGTGCGCCAGGGCCGCAGCCGGAGCCCGGGCCGCCGTGGACGACGAGTGCGGGCTTGCCGGCGGGGTTGCCGCAGACCTCCCAGTGGACGAGGTTCCCGTGGCCGACGTCGAGCATGCCCTGGTCGTACGGCTCGATGGGCGGGTAGAGCTCGGTCATGAGGTTGCCTTGGAGCCCGCGAGCGCGGCGAGCGGGTCGTCGAGCACCGGCTGCCATGCCAACTCCGCCGCCCCGACCAGGCTGTTGTGGTCCAGCGTGCACGGCAGGATCGGTACGCCGCCGCTTCGCCCCCACAGGCTGCGGTCGGCCACTACGGCGCGCAGCCGCTCCGGGTCGGCGTCGAGCAGTTCTCGGTGGAGGCCGCCGAGGATGATGCGGTCGGGGTTGAGGATGTTCACGAGTCCGGCGAGGCCGAGGCCCAGGCGGTCGATCAGCTCTTCGCCCGCGCCGCGGATCGCCGGGTCGTCGTACTGTCCGCGCAGCAGCTCGCGGGACTGCTGGAGCAGCGAGACCTCGGGGCCGGGGGTTCGGCCGGCCGCGTTGAGGAAGGCCAGCGGGTCGGTCTCGACGTCGAGGCAGCCGCGGCCGCCGCAGTAGCAGGGGCGGCCGTCGGGGTTGACCGTGAGGTGGCCCACTTCGAGGGCGAGGCCCGAACTGCCGGTGTGCAGGCGGCCGTCGATGACCAGCGCCCCGCCGACGCCGCGGTGGCCCGTGGCGACGCAGAGCAGGTGCTGGGCGCCGCGGCCGGCGCCGTGGCGGTGCTCGGCGAGGGCGGCGAGGTTGACATCGTTGCCCGCGAAGGCGGGGCCCGCGAGGCCTGCGGCGCGTACCTGCTCGGCGAAGATGTCGCGGACCGGGGAGCCGGCGGGCCAGGCGAGGTGCAGCGGGTTGAGGGCGGTGCCCTCCGGCTCCGCCACGGCGGACGGCACGGCGAGGCCGGCGCCCACGCAACGGCGGCCGCTCTCGCGCAGCAGTACGGCTCCGGCCTCGACCACCGACCCGATGACCTGCGCCGGGTCGGGGGCCACCGTCTTGCGGCCGGGCGCGGTCGCGACGATCCGGCCGCCGAGGCCCACGAGCGCCGCCCGGTAGCCGTCGGCGTGGATCTGCGCGGCGAGGACGACGGGGCCCGAGTCGTTGACGGCCAGCCGGTGTGAGGGGCGGCCCTGTGATCCGGCCGCCGCGCCGGGCCGGGAGTCGACCTGGATCAGCCCCAGGGCCTCCAGTTCGGCGGCGACCGCTCCGGCGGTGGCCCTGGTGACGCCGAGCTCGGCGGTGAGGACGGCGCGGGTCGGGGCCCGTCCTGTGTGCACCAGTTCCAGGGCGGGGCCGAGCGCGCTCCGGCCCCTCTCCAGCCTCGTTTTGATAGTGGTCGCCTTCCCGTTCATGGGGGCGAGTCTCCCATGCCTGTGAAGATCGTCCGGGTCCGGCTCCGGTTGTCCGTGGCGCTCACCTGTCGTCTTGTACGGATCCTGGGGCGGCCCCTATGCTGAGTTTGTGCCGCACCTAAACAAACTACGGACGGCCGTTCCGGGGGGCCCGGGCGCAAACAGCGCCGCAACCTCCCTGTCCCGCCTCCGTACCGCCCTGACCGTGTTCTTCGCCCTCGACGGCTTCCTCTTCGCCGGCTGGGTGGTCCGCATCCCCGCCATCAAGGAGCAGACCGGAGCCTCCGCGAGCGACCTGGGCCTCGCCCTGCTGGGGGTGTCCGGGGGCGCGGTGATCACGATGATGCTCACCGGGCGCCTGTGCCGGCGCTTCGGCAGCCACCCGGTGACGGTGGGCTGCGGGGTGCTGCTGTCGCTGAGCATCGCGCTGCCCGCGCAGACGCACTCGACGCTCGCGCTCGGCCTCGTACTGCTGGTGTTCGGCGCTTCGTACGGCGGGATCAACGTCGCGATGAACAGCGCCGCGGTCGACCTGGTCGGGGCCATGCGGCGCCCGGTGATGCCCAGCTTCCACGCCGCCTTCAGCCTTGGCGGCATGGCGGGGGCCGGCCTCGGCGGCCTGGTGGCGGCGCAACTTCCCGCCACCACCCACCTGCTGGCCCTGACGGGCATCGGGCTTGTCGTCACCGCCGTGGCCGGTCCCGCGCTGCTGCGCCACCCTGCGCCCGCCGCGGAGCGTTCCCGAGAACGCCCCGAGAAGGCACCGGGGAACGGTCCGCGGCCGCTCTCGGGAACGGCCCGTAAGGCCGTCGCGCTCTTCGGGGTGATCGCGCTGTGCACGGCGTACGGCGAAGGGGCACTCGCCGAGTGGGGCACCCTCCATCTCCAAGAGGACCTCCACGCCCACCCGGGTATCGCGGCGGCCGGGTACTCCCTCTTCGCGCTGGCCATGGCGGTGGGCAGGCTCAGCGGCACCGCGCTGCTCGAACGGCTCGGCCAGACCCGCACTCTCGTCGCGGGCGGGTCCGTCGCGGCCGCGGGCATGCTGCTCGGCGCGCTCGCACCGGCGACCTGGGTCGTGCTCCTCGGCTTCGCCGTGACCGGCCTCGGCCTCGCGAACATCTTCCCCGTGGCGGTCGCCAGAGCAGGCGCGCTCGCCGGGCCGAGCGGTGTCGCGGCGGCGTCCACGCTCGGTTACGGCGGCATGCTCGTCGGCCCGCCCGTCATCGGGTTCCTCGCCGACTGGTTCTCCCTGCCCGTCGCGCTGACGACGGTGGCGATGCTGGCCGCGGTCGCCGCGCTGCTCGGGTACGCGGCGCGGAACGTGTCGTCGGGAGGGCCCACCTGAGTAGGCGTACTCAGGCGAGGCCGGCTGCGCGGGGGCACCCTGGAGGAACCACACCGGACGGAGAGACCACCATGACCACTCGACGGCTGCGCGCCATCGCCCGCCTGACGTTCCGCAATCCCGCCTCGCTGGTCTACCTCGGCCTGGTCGCGGCGACCGCGGTGTTCGTCACGGTCGACACCCTCTTCGTGACCCACGAGGACGCCTCCTTCGCCGGGGTGTCGCTGTTCCTCCTCAGCGCACCGACGATCTTCGCCTTCCTCATAGGCGGCGACCTGTCCGGAGTGGCCGTGAGCGAGTCCGCCTGGTTCCTGTACGTCGCCCTGCCGCTCTCCGTACTCATCCAGTCGTTCGCGCTCGGCTGGTTCGTCCGGCTGCTCCGCGACGCCTCGCCCCGCCACGCCCACCCGCAGGGCGCCTGACGCCCCGGCCGTCCGCCCGCGCGCATCGCCCCCGCCGATGGCGGGATCATGGCCTTGGACCCACGTCCGGAGGTGTGATGCGTACGAGCGAGGAGATCTACCACCAGGTCCTGTGGGACCCGCGGTTCGACCCGGCCCGGTTCGTGCTGGGGATCAGCCAACGCGGGGCCGCACCCGAGCGGCTGGCGCTGCCCTCCTTCGTACCGGGCGGTGACATCCCGTGGCACCGAGTGGTGTTCGTAGAAGCGGACGGCGAGGTGGTCTGGGACCGGGCAACCGGTGTGGACCGGATCAACGCCGCACAGGCCGGCCGGGCCCGGTATCCGCGTCGTTTGCTGGGGCCGTTCTTCACGGCCGGAACGCCCTGCACATGGGACCCGTCAGCAGCCACCTGGCGCCCCGCGGACCGCGACCGCGCCGGCGGCCGGGCATCGGCGGGAGCGCGGGCAGAGCGGCTGCGCGTACTGACGTGGAACACCCTGTGGGACCGGTACGACGCCCACCGCGTCGACACCGCCCGGCGCAGGCCGCTGCTGCTGGCCGCCCTGGAACACGCCGATGCCGACGTCATCGCGCTGCAAGAGGTCGAGACCGAACTGCTCGCCATGCTGCTGCGGTCCCGCTGGGTGCGCGACGGCTACACCGTGTCCACCGCCCCCGTTACCGAGGACGTGTACGAGAGCGGACTGCTGCTGCTCAGCCGACTGCCCGTACACGAGGCGGCGTGGCACGAGCTCGGGCCGCACAAGGCCGTCGCGGCCCTCACCGTCGAGACGGCCGCCGGGCCGCTGGTGCTGCTGACCACTCACCTGTCCAGCGACCACTCCGTCGACGGACCGGTCCGGCGGGAGGCCGAACTGGCCCGGCTCGCCGAGGGACTGGCCGCGATCGGCGGCGATGTGATCCTGCTGGGCGACCTCAACGAGCAGGGGGACGGACCGGCCGGTGTACTGGGTCTGAGCGACGCCTGGACCGAGGTGCACGGCCCCGGTGACGCGGCGCCCACCTTCGACCCGCGCGTCAACCCGCTGGCCGCGATCTCGTCGCTGTCCGGCCGGGCGGCCCGGCTGGACCGGGTGCTCCTGCGGGAGGGGGGAACACTGCGGCCGGCCCGGGCGGTCCTGCGGGGCGTGTCGCCGAGTGAGGAGGGCCAGTTCGTGTCGGACCACTTCGGCGTGGAGGTGGACTTGACCGTACGCGCCGCCCCAGATCTCCCAGGAGTATTCGACGTTACGCCGACGCCCCGCACAGCGGTGGCATGGATGCCCTCGCCGGAGCTCTGGCCGCCCATCCAGGACATCCGCCAGGAACACGACCCGCAGATCCGCCGCTGGCCACCCCATGTGAACCTGCTCTTCGGTTTCGTGCCGGAGTCCGACTTCGAGCAGGCCGCCCCGCTGCTCTCGGCCGCAGCGGCCGAGACCGCCCCTTTCACCGCCCGCCTCGCGGGAGTACGTGCCTTCACGCACCGGGACTACTCCACCGTCTGGCTCGACCCGGCGGCGTCCGCCCTGGCGCCCTGGACGGAGTTGCAGCGCGCGCTGGAGGAGCGGTTCCCGCGTTGCCGGGGCCGAGCGCGCCGCTTCACTCCGCATCTGTCCCTCGGACGCACCCGGGAGCCACGCCGGCTCACGACCGAGTGTGCCGCCCGGCTGGGCAGCACGTCGGCGCACGTCGGCGAGCTTGTCCTGCTCTCCCGCCGGGGCAGTGAGCCAATGCGGCCACGGGCGACGATCGCCCTGGGCACGGGCGAGGTGCGGTGGCTGTCCGAACCCCACACGGAGGAACTGGCGGCAGAGGCCGCCGGTCCGCGGACAGCGGAGCTGGTCGCGCGGCGCGTCTGTGAGGCACTGGCCGAAGGAGTCGTGTACGTCACCGGATCGCGGCGCATGGGCTGTGCCCTCGCCGGCGCGGACCTGAACCTGGTGGCGGCTCTGCCGGGCACCGTCGACATGGAGGACATCCAGGCGCGGGTCGTCGCGGCGCTGCCCGGCGCCACCGGGGTACGGCAAGTGCCGGGCGCGGGGGTACAGGGCCTGCGGCTGCGCGTCGACAGCCTGGAAGTCGACCTGGTGGTCGTCGCCGCCGGAAGCCTCGCCCCCGCCGAGGCGGTGGCCCGCCGCACCGAACTCGGTGACGCGGCCGCGATCGCCCTGAGCGCCGTCAGCGACGCCGAAGCGGTACTCGCCGCGGCCCGCGGCAACCTCGCCGCATTCGCCCGGCTGGCCAGGGAGGTGAAGGCCTGGGCCCGGGCACGCGGCCTGGACTCGGCCCCCTTCGGCGGGCTGCCGGGCCTGGCCTGGACCGTACTGGCGGCGCGAACGGCCCGAGAAGCGGGGAACCTTCCCGCCGCCGACCTGCTCCGGCGCTTCTTCTCCACGTGGGCCGCCTGGGACTGGCGCGAACCGGTGAGTCTCGCTCCCCACACCACCCCACCCGCGCGACCTGGGCGACCTGGGCGACCCGTGTCGATCACGACCCCAACCGCGCCCGTCCGGCTGTGCACCGAACAGGTCGGCCCCGGGGGACGAGACCTGTTGGCCCAGGAGCTCTACCAGGCTTGGGAGAGCCTGGAGTCAGCGGCCCGGACCGGCAGTGACGCCCGGACCGAACTCCTCTCGCCACCGCCTCTCCACCGGCGTCACGCGGCCTGGGCGGTGGTGACCGTACGAACAACAAAAGGAGGCGAATCCTCCGAGGACCCCGAGGACCCCGAGGACCTCGAGGACCTCGAAGTCGCCCTGGGACGCTTCCGGGCCCGCCTCGGGGCACTGCTCACCACTCTCGGACAGGCCGGCTCTCCGGACGCTCATGCCTGGCCCCGCCCCTTCGAGACCACACCGGGCTCCGCCCGCTACGCGATCGGCCTCGGCCACACCCCACCGGACGCCTCCCAACTCGCCGACCTGGCCGCCGGATGGCTCAGGGGCCTGCCGGGGGTTGAGATCGAATGGGCGGAAGGCGGCGCCGTACCTACGCTCTCATGACTTCGGATCGGCGCTTATGGAGGAAACACTTCCTCGATGACCTGTCGTTCGGGCCCAAATACAGGGGCGCGTGAACAGGCCCGGCTGACACAATCCTCCGCGTGGAGACTGCCGAATTCATCGAAACACTCGACCAGCAAGACCAGTTGCTGGCCGCAGCCGCCGAACAGGCGGGCACCGGCGCCCCCGTGCCCACCTGCCCCGGCTGGGAGGTGCGGGATCTGCTGCGGCACACGGGCGTGGTCCACCGGTGGGCGACGACGTATGTCATCGAGGGCCATACGGAGCGCCGGCCCCTCGGGAGCGAGCCCGACCTGGACGGCGACGCGCTGCTCCACTGGTTCCGGGAGGGGCACAGCCTGCTGGTGGCGGCACTGAACAGTGCCCCCAAGGACCTGGAGTGCTTCGCCTTCCTGCCCGCGCCCTCGCCGCTCGCCTTCTGGGCGCGGCGTCAGGCGCATGAGACGGCCGTACACCGCGTGGACGCGGATTCGGCGCTGGGCGCCGGAGTGTCGCCGGTGGGTTCCGAGTTCGCGGCGGACGGCGTCGACGAGCTGCTGCGCGGGTTCCACGCCCGTGACCGCAGCCGGGTGCGCACCGAGGGGCCGCGCGTTCTGCGCGTACGAGCGACAGACTCGGGCGACGTGTGGACGATGCGCCTCTCCGACATACCGCCGCGCACGGAGCAGAACGACGACGGGCCTGCCGACTGCGAGGTGAGCGCCCCGCCGAGCAGCTCTACCTCGCCCTCTGGAACCGGCTGCCGCTCTCCTCGCTCACCGTGTCCGGTGACGACGCGCTCGTGCGCCTGTGGCAGGAGAAGTCAGGCATCTGATCCCGCCCGCCACTACCCGGTCCGGTCCGCAGGCATCCGCGCGAGCACCGCGCGCTGGAGGGGCCGGGCCCCGGCGTGGCGCGGCTACATCCCGGGTACGGCGGCCTGCTCCTGATCTTCGGCCGCTTCTCGGCGGTCAAGGACGCGTCCGTACAGCGTCAGCCCAGCCAGCCGGGGCGTACCAGACCCGACTCGTAGGCCAGTACGACCAGTTGGGCCCGGTCGCGGGCGCCGAGCTTCACCATGGTGCGGCTGACGTGCGTCTTCGCGGTGAGCGGGCTGACGACCAGACGGCGGGCGATCTCCTCGTTGGACAGGCCGATGCCCACCAGGGCCATCACCTCCCGCTCCCGCTCGGTGAGCTCCCCCAGCGCCTCGTCCCCGGCCGGCTCCTTGGAGCGGGCCGCGAACTCCGCGATCAGCCTGCGGGTGACGCCGGGCGACAGCAGCGCGTCCCCGTCCACCACGGCCCGTACCGCCCGCAACAGCTCTTCGGGCTCGGTGTCCTTGACGAGAAATCCCGAGGCTCCGTTGCGGATCGCCTCGAAGACGTACTCGTCGAGCTCGAAGGTGGTCAACATGATCACCTTTACGCCGTCCAACGCCGCGTCACCGGTGATCCTGCGGGTGGCGGCGAGACCGTCGAGCAGGGGCATGCGGATGTCCATCAGTACGACGTCGGGGCGCACTTCGCGCACCCGGCGTACCGCTTCCTCGCCGTCGGCCGCCTCCCCCGCGACCTCGATGTCGGGCTGCGCGTCCAGCAGGGCGCGGAAACCGGCCCGTACGAGCGACTGGTCGTCGGCGAGCAGTACGCGGATCACGACTTCTCCTTCTGCGCGTCGGGCGAGTTTCGTGCGGCGGGGAACGGAAGTGTGGCCTCCACGCGGAAGCCGCCGTCCGGGCGCGGCCCGGCCTCGATCGTGCCACCGAGGGCGGCGGCGCGCTCCCGCATTCCCACCAGGCCGTTGCCGCTGCCGCCCGCGGCGCCGCCGGTGGCCGGGCCGTCGTCGTCGATGCGCAGGTCGAGACGGTCAGGCGCATAACCGAGCCTGACGCGGGCCGTGCGCGAGCCGGAGTGTCTGACCACGTTGGTCAGGGCCTCCTGGACGACGCGGAAGGCGGCGAGGTCGGCGCCGGGCGGCAGGTCGGACCGTACTCCCTCGGTCACGACCTCCACGGTGAGGCCGGCTCCCGAGGCCTGTTCCACCAGTTCGGGAAGCCGGTCGAGTCCGGGCGCCGGGGAGCGCGGTGCGTCCCCCGGGGCGCGGAGCGTGTCGAGGACCTGCCGCACCTCACCGAGGGCCTCTTTGCTGGCGGCCTTGATGGTGGTCAGGGCGCTGCGGGCCTGTTCGGGATCGGCGTCGAGGAGAGCGAGGCCCATGCCCGCCTGGACGTTGATGACCGAGATGCTGTGAGCGAGTACGTCGTGGAGCTCGCGGGCGATGCGCAGCCGTTCTTCGTCGGCGCGCCGCTTCTCGGCGGCCTGCCGCTCGACGCGCTCGCGCGCCCACTGCTCCCTGCGTACGCGCACGAGTTCGGACGCGGCGAGGATGGCCACCACCCAGGCCGCTACGACCAGTTCCTGCCCCCAGGGGGCGGGCTCGTCCCCACCCGGTGGCAGCCACCTGTAGAGCCAGTGCGAGCTAAGGACGTGGCCCACCCAGAGCATCCCCAGGGCCCACCAGGCCGCCCGCCGGTGACCGGCGACGATGGCGGCGAAGCAGCCCATGGCGGCGGGGATGAAGACCGGTCCGTACGGATATCCCGCACCCAGGTAGACCATCGCCGCCGCCGACGTACCGAAGGCCACGAACACGGGGTACCGGTGACGCAGCAGGAGAAGCGCCGCTCCCACGAACAGCAGGAGGCGGGCGAAGACGTCGAGCTGTTCCCGGTCGATCTGTTCCCCGGCCGCGAACCCGGACCCCATCTGCACGAACGCGATCACGAGCAGCGTCGAGACCCATGGCAGCCGCCCGCCCGTCTGCCGGGTCATCCAGGACTGCCATGGCGGCGGCCCGCCCCGTTGCCAGGAAGGACCGCCGCACCACCGTTCATGCTGCGGTTTCATAGCGGCCACGCTAGACCGGGCACGGCGGCCGGGGCGTCAGCCGGGCGGCGTGATCACGCGTACTCCCTGCGCAGTAGGTAACTGGGTCGTCGGGGTACGGCCGAGGCGTGCGGCCAGCGTAGTCAGGGTCCGTCGCTGCTGCCGGGCGCGGCGAAGGGGACCCCGCCCGCGGACTTGCCGCCGATCAGGCCCACGCTGTGGGCAAGGTTCTCGGCGGCGTACTCGAAGAACGTGTCGCGGTCCTCGACGATCCGGTTGAACTGACCGAAGAGCTCGAAGGAGATCAGGCCGAACAGCTGCGACCAGGCGCCGACCAGGGCGGCGACGACCGGCGGGGGGAGGTCCGGGGCCACGTCCGCGGTGATCCGCCGGGCTTCGGCGCGCAGGGCGGCGGCGAGGGGCGGAACGGCGAGGCCGTTGTCCTGGTGGGCGGTGCGTACGACGGAGATGAGGCTCTGGCCGACGCGGGAGGCGGGGCCGACGGTTGTCATGGGCGCGGTGTACCCGGGGACGGGCGAGCCGTAGATCAGGGCGTACTCGTGGGGGTGCGCGAGCGCCCAGGTGCGTACGGCCCGGCAGACGGCGGTCCAGCGGGCGGGGTGGGGGGCGTGGTCGGGCTGCCGGGCGAGGGCGGTCTCGGCGGCGGCGCCCACGGCGTCGTACGCGTCGACGATCAGGGCGGTGAGGAGTTCGTCGCGGCTGGGGAAGTAGCGGTAGAGCGCGGAGGAGACCATGCCGAGCTCGCGGGCGACGGCGCGCAGGGAGAGCTTCGCGGCGCCTTCGGCGGCAAGCTGTCTGCGCGCCTCTTCCTTGATGGCCGCTGTCACTTCGATCCGTGCTCGTTCTCTGGCTCCGCGCATGGTGCTCATGGAAGAGCATTTTGCCACGCCGGAGAGCACCGACCAATAACGAGAGCACTGCTCTTGCTTTGGAACACTGATTCCGTGCACACTGCTCTCAAGCGAGAGCAGTGCTCTCTCAACTGGTGGAGGCCGTCATGTCGCAGTCGCAGCCGTACTACCTCAAGGGCAGTCCGATGGCCATCCGGCTGAACAACGCCGTGGGCTGGCTCGCCCGCCACGGTTTCAGCCTGCTCGGCTCCGCCGAGCTGTCCGTACGCGGCCGCAAGAGCGGTCAGCTCCAGCGCATCCCCGTGAACCCGCACACCCACGACGGCGCCCAGTACCTGGTCTCCGCGCGCGGCCACTCCCACTGGGTCCGCAACATGCGCGCAGCCGGCCAGGGCGAGCTCAAGGTCGGCCGGAAGGTCCGCGGTTTCACCGCCGTCGAGATCCCCGACGCCGAGAAGCCGCTGGTGCTCCGCACCTACCTGGAGCGCTGGGGCTGGGAGGTCAACCAGTACTTCAAGGGCGTGACCGCCAAGTCCTCCGACGAGGAACTCCTGGCGGCCGCCCCCGACCACCCCGTCTTCCGCATCACCGTCACGTCATGAAAGAGGCTACGGCCGGTCCAGCGCACTCAGCGCCCGCTGGACGAGCGGGCGCGTACGCACCATCTCCGCCAGCGTCGTCGAGCCGCGCGTGATCCCGGCGAACATCGTCCAGGCCGGCCGGAATCCGGTTATGGCCGCATGCAGCAGCCCCGGCCGCCGCTCGAACAGCGCGAGCATCCGCCGTCCGACACCCATCTCCACGCCGAGCCCCGCCTTGATCGCGAAGGCGTAGTTCAGCGCCTGGCGGCGAGCGTCGACGGCGTCCTGCGCCTCCGCGATCCGCACCGCCCACTCCCCCGCGAGCCGCCCGGAGCGCAGCGCGAAGGAGATGCCCTCGCGGGTCCACGGCTCCAGCAGTCCCGCCGCGTCCCCGCACACCAGTACCCGGCCGCGCGACAGCGGCGAGTCGTCACTGCGGCACCGCGTCAGGTGCCCCGAGGAAACCGCCGGCTCGAAGCCGGCCAGCCCCAGCCGCGCGATGAAGTCCTCCAGGTACCGCTTGGTGGCGGCGCCGTCGCCGCGCGCCGAGATCACCCCGACCGTCAGCGTCTCGCCCTTGGGGAAGACCCAGCCGTAACTGCCCGGGATCGGCCCCCAGTCGATGAGCACCCGTCCCGCCCAGTCCTCAGCGACCGTGGCCGGCACCGGAATCTCGGCCTCGAGCCCCAGATCCACCTGGTCGAGCTTCACCCCGACATGCGCCCCGATCCGGCTGGCGCTGCCGTCCGCGCCGACCACCGCACGCGCCAGCACCGTCTCTCCACCCGCCAGGACAACGGCCACCGTGCGCCGGTCCGGCACGGCCGCGCCGTGCTGCTCGACCCGCGCCACCGTCGCTCCGGTACGGACCACGGCGCCCGCCTTCTCGGCCTCCTGGACCAGGGCGGCGTCGAATTCCGGCCGGTTGATGAGCCCGAAGAGCATCTGCTTCGAACGGCGCGTCCGCGTCAGCTTCCCGCCCAGCGAGAACGTCACGGCGTGCACACGATCCTTGAACGGCAGTTCGAAGCCGGGCGGCAGCGCGTCGCGCGAAGGCCCGATGATCCCGCCGCCACAGGTCTTGTAACGGGGCAGCTCCGCCTTCTCCAGGAGGAGTACGCGCCGTCCCGCGACCGCGGCCGCGTATGCCGCCGACGACCCGGCCGGACCCGCACCGACCACGACCACGTCCCACACCGGCTCTTCGTGCTCACGTCCGGCGTCTGCGTTCTCGCTGCTCACGATGTGCTTCTGCTCCTGATCGGCCCGGTGATCCGTACTGCTGACGCATCCTACGGCGCAGGAGCCGCCGATCTCTCTGTGGGAGGATCGGGCGGTGCTTGTCGGCCACCCCGTACGAACACATACACGCACAACAACGTCGCACTCACGAGGAGCGTGCCCATGACCGCGAATCCGATCGCCGAGACCATCGCCTCGCTGATGCCCCGCGCGAAGACGGAGCTCGCCGAGCTGGTGGCTTTCGAGTCGGTGGCGGATCCCGCGCAGTTCCCGAAGAGCGAGTGCGAGGCAGCAGCGCTCTGGTGCGCCGACACGCTGCGCACGGAGGGCTTCCAGGACGTCGCACTGCTGGACACCCCCGACGGCACACAGTCCGTGTACGGGTTCCTCCCGGGCCCGGCGGGTGCTCCGACCGTTCTGCTGTACGCGCACTACGACGTTCAGCCGCCGCTGGACGAGTCGGCCTGGGTCTCCCCGCCGTTCGAGCTGACCGAGCACAACGGCCGCTGGTACGGGCGCGGCGCCGCCGACTGCAAGGGCGGCTTCATCATGCACCTGCTCGCGCTGCGCGCCCTGAAGGCCAACGGCGGTGTCCCGGTCTCGGTGAAGGTGATCGCGGAGGGCTCGGAGGAGCAGGGCACCGGCGGCCTGGAGGCGTACGCCGAGGCGCACCCGGACCTCCTCGCCGCCGACACGATCGTCATCGGCGACACCGGCAACTTCCGTGTCGGCCTGCCGACGGTCACCGCGACGCTGCGCGGCATGACCATGCTGCGCGTACGCGTCGACACCCTCGAAGGCAACCTGCACTCGGGCCAGTTCGGCGGCGCCGCCCCGGACGCGCTGGCCGCGCTCATCCAGCTGCTGGCCTCGCTGCGCGCCGAAGACGGTTCGACGACCGTGGACGGGCTGACCACGGACGCCTCGTGGGACGGCCTGGAGTACCCGGAGGCCGAGTTCCGCAAGGACGCGCGGGTACTCGACGGTGTCGGCCTGATCGGCCACGGCACGGTCGCCGACCGCATCTGGGCCCGCCCCGCCGTCACCGTCATCGGCATCGACTGCCCGCCGGTGGTCGGCGCGACGCCGTCCCTCCAGGCGAGTGCGCGGGCGCAGATCAGCCTGCGGGTGCCGCCGGGCCAGGACGCCACCGAGGCGACGAAGCTGCTGACCACGCACCTCGAAGCGCACACTCCGTGGGGCGCGCGGGTTTCGGTGGAACAGGTGGGCCAGGGCCAGCCGTTCAAGGCGGACGTGAGCAGCCCGGCGTACACCTCGATGGCGGAGGCCATGCGCGTGGCGTACCCGGGCGAGGAGATGCAGACGTCCGGCATGGGCGGCTCGATCCCGCTGTGCAACACGCTCGCCGCCCTCTACCCGAAGGCCGAGATCCTGCTCATCGGGCTGAGCGAGCCCGAGGCGCAGATCCACGCGGTGAACGAGAGTGTCTCGCCCGAGGAGCTGGAGCGGCTGTCCGTCGCGGAGGCACTGTTCCTGGTCAACTACGCCCGCTCCAAGCAGGGTTAGAAGCGAGGGTTACGCGCTGAGCGGAGATCGCCGACAGCGTAGGTCCGTGCGGCGGGCGGCCGGTCCGCCGTACGTTCGCCGCATGGATCTCGACGTGCTCGACGTAGTCCCCGACCGCCTGCACATGTTCCGCTTCCCCATCGGCCAGGCGTACCTCTGGCGCGACGGCGATGAGCTGACGCTGATCGACGCGGGCAACAAGGACGCCGCCCCGGACATCGAAGAGGCGATACGGAGCCTGGGCCTGCGCCCGGAGAACATCCGCCGGATCGTCCTCACCCACTGCCACCGCGACCACGTCGGCGCCGCCCAGGAACTCGCCGAGCGGTACGGCGCCGAGATCGTGGCGCACCGGCTCGACGCCCCCGTGATCCGCGGCGAGCAACCGGTGCCGGAGCCGGTGCTGCTGGACTGGGAGCGTCCGCTGTACGCCCACGGGCTGACCGTGCCGCCGGCCCCGGCCACCCGGGTGGACCGGGAGGCCGAGGACGGCGACCTGCTGGGCTTCGGCGACGGCGCGCGGGTCGTCCACTCCCCCGGCCATACGGACGGCAGCATCGCCGTCCATCTCCCGCACCACGGTGTGCTGTTCACGGGCGACTGCGTCGCCGGGGTCGGTCAGATCATGCTCGGCGTGTTCAACACCGACCGGGAGCGGGCCCTGGAGTCGCTGCGCCGCCTGGCGGCGCTCGCCCCCTCCACCGCCTGCTTCGGCCACGGCGACCCGCTGACGGACGACGCGGCGTACATCCTGCGGGCAGCAGCCGACCGGGCATCAGCCGACCGGGACTCCGGCCTCCAGATTGAGCACGGTTGACCTCTCGCGGGCCCGCAGCGCCCAGCGCAGCCGCTCGTAGCGGTTGGGGGGCAGCAGCCCGGCGGCCTCCTCCTCGGTGACGAAGCGCCAGCCGCGCAGTTCGGAGCCGGGCAGCACCAGCTGTCCGGCCGCCGCGCTGTCGAGCGTGCCGCCGTCGAAGATCAGGCGCAGACCGCCGAAGGCGGGTGGCCGCGGCGGCTCCCAGTCGACGACCAGCAGCCTTGGTACGTCGACGAGTTCCAGCCCTATCTCCTCCTCGACCTCACGTATCCCGGCGCGCGCGGGCGCCTCCCCCGGTTCCACGACACCGCCGGGGAATTCCCAGCCCGGCTTGTAGGTGGGATCGACGAGGAGCACCCTGCCCTCCTCGTCGAAGAGCAGCACGCCCGCGGCCACGGTCTCGGCCGTCGGCTCGGGCGTCTGCACGATCTCGCAGCTGCCGGCCGCCCCTGTCCGTACCGCGTCGGCGATCTGTACAGCGGTCTGGGCCGGGGTCAGCGCACTGGTGTCGATGACGTGGGCGTCGTGGGAGAGCCACGACAGCGCGGCGCGATAGGGCTCGATGTGCTCGTACGCCCATTGCCGTACGCGCTCGCTGCCTTCGGGGTCGTCCACCAGCTCCTCGCGGGCGGCGATCCGCCCGCGAAGGATCGTTTCGTCGGCCGACAGCAGCACATGGCACACCGGGATGCGACGCGCGGCGAGCCCGCCGAATATCTCGTCGCGGTACTCCTGGCGCAGGAGCGTCATGGGCACCACCAGCATGCCGCCCACTTCCGCGAGCAGCGCGGCCGCGGTGTCCACGACCAGGCGGCGCCAGATGGGGAGGTCCTGGTAGTCGGTGACCTCCGCGAGCCGCTTCTGCGGCAGCAGGTTCCGCAGTTCCCCGCCAATCAGTTCGGGGTCGTAGAAGGTGCTGTTCGGGATCAGATCGATCAGTTCGCGCGCGGCGCTGGTCTTGCCCGCACTGAACGCACCGTTGATCCAGACGATCACGGTTCCCCCTCTTCCGTAGCCCCCAGTGGCTTGCCCGCAACACACTGCCACGGAAACCGGGGGTCACCGCATGGTGCCCGCGACCGTTTGGGCACACAACCGTGCCGATGCTGTTGCATGCCAGGGGCAACGGTGCGGGGCACAGGTGGCGTCGAACCGTATGAGTGGATGCCCTGGTGGGACGCGGGAACCGTGACACACGTGCGCGAAGTCTCGTTGGGGCAACCGGAGCAAGAGTTCAGCAGGCATGGGAGCGGGGTGCGGCATGAGTCGCATGGTGTTGGAACAGTTCCCGGCCGGAGGCCCACGGGGCAGCTGGCCGGCTGAGGAATTCGCCCTGGCACGGCGCGCGGAGGGGTGCCCGGCGGAGGTCGTGATGGACCTGGAGGCGGACGCGTTCCTGGTGGTCGTGGTACAGCGGGCAGCGGAAGCGGGCTCGCAGGGGCGCGGCTAGGCGGTTACGGCTGCTCCGTGGCGTCGAGGTTGTCGAGGTCGTCGGCGTATTACTCGATCGCGCGGCGGTAGCTGCGCACCCTTGGGTCGTTGCTGGTGGCCGCCAGGGCCCTCAGCAGCGTCCGTACGGCTTCGCGGCCTTTGCCGGTGTTGTACAGGGCCATGGCCAGGAAGGACTCCAGGGCCGGGTCGTGCGGGAACTCCGCCAGGCCGCGGCGCAGGGTTCGCAGAGCCGGTTCGTAGCGGCCCAGCACGCGGTAAGTGCTGCCCAGGCCGAGGAAGACGCCGTGGCGGTCCTCGGCGGGCAGTCCGGGGACGCTCAGGGCGCGTTCGTAGAAGGGCACGGCCTCGCTCTCCAGGCCGAGCACGTCGTGCGCCCACGCGGTCTGGTAGGCGATCTCGGCGTCCTGCGGGTACCGCTCGGCCAGCGCCACCAACTGGACGCGGGCCTCGGCGGCCCGGCCGTCCGCGCGCAGCCGTACCGCCTCCGCCAGGGCCGTGTCCCGCTCTTGATCCCCATTCACGCGCCCACGCTCGCACGGCGGGAGGCACCGGGCAAAGTGTTATCCGACGTACGTCGCCGCCTCGCCCGGCTTCCCGCCGAGCCCGAGCGAGGCCGCGGCTGCCGCGCCCACCAGGCCCGCGTCGGTTCCGGTCAGGGCCGGGGCGACCTTGAGGCGCCGTACGAAGGAGAGCGTGGCGTACTCGCCGAGTGCGCGGCGCAGGGGTGCGAAGAGCACGTCGCCCGCGCCCGCCACTCCCCCGCCGATGACCGCGATCTCGATCTCGACGAGCGTCGCGGTCGCGGCGATGCCCGCGGCCAGGGCCTGGGCGGCCCGCCGGTACGACGCGACGGCGACCGGGTCTCCGGCGCGGGCGGCGGCCGCCACGGCGGCGGCGGTGGCGTCACCGTCGGGTCCCGGCCGCCAGCCCTGATCGAGCGCCCTGCGTGCGATGTTGGGGCCGCTGGCGATCCGCTCGACACAGCCTCGGGAGCCGCACGGGCACGGGTCGCCGTCCAGGTCGACGCTGATGTGACCGATGTGGCCCGCGTTGCCTGTCGGGCCGGGGTGCAGCCGCCCGCCCAGGACCAGGCCGCCACCGACGCCCGTGGAGACCACCAGGCACAGCGCGTTGTCGTACCCGCGGGCCGCGCCCTGCCAGTGCTCGGCGGCCGTCATGGCCACGCCGTCGCCGACGAGCGTGACCGGTCGGCCGGCCGCTGCCCGGCGTACCCGCTCGACCAGTGGGAAGTCACGCCAGGCCGGGACGTTGACCGGGCTGACCGTGCCGGCGGAGGCGTCCACCGGGCCCGCGCTGCCGATGCCGACGGCAGTGGCGCGCTCCCACAAGGGCGATGCGGTCAGCTGCGCGAACACCACGCCAACGGCGCCCATCACACTCTCGGCGTCCTCACGCGCGGGCGTCGGGCGCTGCGCGCGCAGGAGAATCCGACCGTCGCCGTCCACCAGCGCGCCGGCGATCTTGGTGCCGCCGATGTCGAGAGCCGCGACGAGGTCGGTGTCGGTGTGCATGGGGGGTTGGATCTCCAGGCGAGGCAGGCGTGTGGCAGGTCAGAGCCAGTCTCTATTCAGTTGACAACGTTGTCCAGGCCCTATGCTCGACGCCACACCGTTCGAACGCCGACCTCACCCGACTACGACAGGACATCGCACTGTGGCCGAGACCGAAAGCCGCCCCGAGCTCCGCTACGGCAACCGGCCGACCATGAAGGACGTCGCCGCCCGCGCCGGAGTCGGCCTCAAGACGGTCTCGCGCGTCGTGAACGGCGAACCGGGCGTCACGCCCGACACCGAACAGCGCGTCCAGGAAGCGATCGAGGCGCTGGGCTTTCGCCGCAACGACAGCGCGCGGGTGCTGCGCAAGGGCCGCACCGCCAGCATCGGCCTCGTCCTCGAAGACCTCGCGGACCCGTTCTACGGGCCGCTGAACCGCGCGGTCGAGGAAGTGGCCCGCGCCCACGGCGCCCTGCTCATCAACGGGTCGAGCGCCGAAGACCCGGCCCGGGAACAGGAGTTGGTACTGGCGCTCTGCGCCCGGCGCGTCGACGGTCTGATCGTGATCCCGGCCGGGGACGACCACCGCTATCTGGAGCCGGAGATCGCGGCGGGCGTCGCCACCGTCTTCGTGGACCGCCCCGCGGGGAAGATCGACGCGGATGTGGTGCTCTCCGACAGCTTCGGCGGCGCGCGCGAGGGCGTGGCCCATCTGATCGGGCACGGCCATCGCCGTATCGGCTTCATCGGCGACCAGCCGCGCATTCACACCGCGGGCGAGCGGCTCCGCGGCTACTACGCCGCGATGGAGGAAGCCGGGCTGCCGGCCGACGACGCGTGGGTCTCACTCGGCAGCACGGCTCCCGAGCGCGTACGGGGCGCCGTCACCGCGATGCTGGACACCGCCGACCCCGTCACCGCCATCTTCGCGGGCAACAACCGCGTGACGGTGACGGCGGTACGGGTCCTGGCCGAGCGGGAGCGTCCCGTCGCCCTGGTCGGGTTCGACGACATCGAACTCGCCGACCTGCTCCAGCCGGGCCTCACGGTCGTCGCGCAGGACGCCGCGATGCTGGGCCGCGCCGCGGCCGACCGCCTCTTCCGCCGCCTGGACGGCGTGAACGACGCTCCCGCGCGGGTGGAACTGCCGACACGCCTCATCGCGCGGGGATCGGGCGAGATCCCCCCGTGGACCCCCTGAGGGCCATGCGGCGCCGGCGGCCGCCGCTGCGGCAGGCGGCCCCCGGCCGCACCAGGTACGTGCAGAAGAGCGAACCCCACCGCGAAAGACACCACCGCGCCGCGAACCGTCGGCACCTTGCACCCCTGAGGCCTGTGCCGCGCCGGTGGCCGCCGCTGCGGCGGGTCGCCGACAGCCGCCACGGCGTTGCAGGGCGAACGCCGCCGCGAACGGGGCCACCGGGCCGAGCACCGTTGCGTCAGCAGACGGGCAGGCCGGGTACCGGCTCGTCGTTGTTGCCGCCCTTGATGTAGACGTCGCTGACGTAGACGTCGGTGTTGCCGCGGTCGTCGTCGGTCTTGGCCCACCAGACGTTCGTCCACTCGCCGGAGGTCTCCCTGCGGCCGAGGTTCTGCTGACAGTAGAAGTAGTTGGTGCCCGCGTTCAGGACGCCGACCTCGGCGCCGGACGCCGTGTAGGACGCAGCCGTCTTCCAGACCGTGCAGTTGTACTTGCCAGCGCCGATGCTGTGGCAGACGGGCTCCGGAGCGGGTTCGCCGGGACCGCTCCCGCCGCCGCTGGTCGTGGTCGTCGAGCCGCCGCTGCCGGAGCCGGAGCCGCCCGTCGCCGCGCCGCCGGAATCACCGGCCCCGCCGGACGTGTCCGCGCCGCCCGTGGAACCCGACGTACCGGAAGCGCCGGCGCCCGAGCCTGCGGAGTCCTTGCCGCCGGAGTCCTCGCCGCCGACGGGCGGCTTGGCGTCCGGTCGCGAGGTCTTCCCGGAGGCCTGCTCAGTGGACTTGGACGCGGCCGGCTTCTTCGTCGTGGCGGGCTCGCTGCCCGAAGGCATCCGGTCGAGGCTGCTGGGCGACCCGGCTTCTTCCTCCGCCCCCTTAGCCGAGCCGCCGGATGCCTGCTCCGTACGGTCCGTCAGTACGTACGTCACGCCGCCACCCGCCAGCAGGACCGCCGCCACGCCCGCCGCCACCAGAGCCGTCCTGCCGCGCCCGGGCCTCGGCTCCCGAGCGGGCACGGGCGCGGGCGCGGCAGCGGGGCCGGCGGGCGCCGACCGCGCGGGCTGCGGGCTCACGGCGGGGCCGAATCCCTCCGGCTGGTGCCGCAGCACGTTGCGCACAGTGGGCTCGCGGTGCGCACCGCCATAAGGGCCGTTCTGCTGCGAGACGCCGCCGAGCGCCGCCGTGTCCTCCCCGGCAGCGACCGCGGCGAGCAGCCGGGCCGCCTCCTGGGCGTCGGGACGCTGAGCCGGGTCCTTGCTCATCAGCTGCTGGAGTACGGGCCCGAGCGGCCCCGCCCGGCGCGGCTCCGGCAGCGGATCCTGGACGATCGCGGTCAGCGTGGACCACGTTGACGTACGGCGGAACGGCGAACCGCCCTCCACCGCCGCGTACAGCGTCGCGCCGAGCGCCCAGACGTCCGACGCGGGCCCCGGTTCCTGGCCCTGGGCGCGCTCGGGCGCCAAGTAGTCGAGGGAGCCGACCAGTTCGCCGCTGCGCGTGAGGTGGGTCGTGGAGCCGTCGCCCGGGTCGTCCATCGCGGCGATCCCGAAGTCGGTCAGAACCACCCGCCCGCTGGTGCGGTCGAGCAGCACATTGCCCGGCTTGACGTCGCGGTGCAGCACACCGACAGCGTGCGCGGCGCCCAGCGCCTCGAGCACCCTGGCGCCGATGGACGCGGCTTCGCGCGGGTCCAGAAGTCCCCGTTCGCTCAGTACGTCGTCCAGCGAGGGCCCGTCGACGAGTTCCATGACGATGACCGGGCGGCCGTTGTGCTCGGTGACGTCGTGGACGGCGATGACTCCGGGGTGCCGTACGCGCGCGGCGGCCCGCGCCTCGCGCTGCATCCGGATCCGCAGGCCGTCCAGTTCGGGCCCCGACGAGTCGTTGTACGTACGCAGTTCCTTGACCGCGACCTCGCGGCCGAGCACCTCGTCGACGGCGCGCCAGACGACGCCCATGCCGCCCCTGCCGAGCTGTTCGACCACCCGGTAGCGGCCGGCCAACCGCTCGTTCTCCCCCGTAGCCACCGCTGCCCCGTTCCTGTGTTCCGACTGAGATCGGGTACAGAGTACGGGGCAGCGGTGACAGCGCCGGACCCTACTGGGCCGTCGCCGTGAGGTCTCCCCGGCGGGGCGACGAGAAGCCGTCGAGGTCCGCGCGGGTCAGGCCGGTGAGGCGGGCGACCTCGGCGGTGTCGAGGGCGCCGCAGTCGATGCCGCGCAGCAGGTAGCCGCTGAGCGCCTTGGCGGTGGCGGGCTCGTCCATCACGTCGCCGCCCGCGTGGTTGACGTACGCGGCGAGACGCGCGGCGGCCTGCTCGTACCCCTCGCGGTAGAACGCGAACACGGCGGCGTAACGAGTCGGGATGTGGGCGGGGTGCATGTCCCAGCCCTGGTAGTACGCGCGGGCCAGGGCGCGGCGGGTGAGGCCGTAGTGCAGCCGCCAGGCCTCGTGGACGTGCTCGGTGCTGCCGACCGGCAGGACGTTGGTGGAGCCGTCCGAGACGCGTACGCCGGTGCCCGCCGCCGCGACCTGCATGATCGCCTTCGCGTGGTCGGCGGCCGGGTGGTCGCTGGCCTGGTAGGCGGCGCTGACGCCGAGGCAGGCGCTGTAGTCGAACGTGCCGTAGTGCAGTCCGGTGGCGCGGCCCTCGGCGGCGTCGATCATCCGGGCCACGGCGGCGGTGCCGTCGGCGGCGAGGATGGACTGGCTGGTCTCGATCTGGATCTCGAAGCCGATCCGGCCGGCGTCCAGGCCGCGCGCCTTCTCGAACTCCTCGAGGAGGCGCACCATCGCGGTGACCTGCTCGGGGTAGGTGACCTTGGGGAGGGTGAGGACGAGCCCGTCGGGCAGGCCGCCGGCCTCCATCAGGCCGGTGAGGAAGATGTCGAGGGTGCGGATGCCGCGGTCGCGTACCGCCGCCTCCATGCACTTCATGCGGATGCCCATGTACGGGGCCGCCGTGCCGTTGGCGTACGCCTCGCTGATCAGCCGGGCGGCGCGGGCGGCGTCGGCATCCTCGTCCTTGCCGCTGTACCCGTCCTCGAAGTCGACGCGCAGGTCCTCGATGGGCTCGCGCTCCAGCTTGGCCCGTACGCGGTCGTACACCGGCCCGGCGAGGTCGTCGGAGAGGCCGAGTACGGCGGCGAAGGACGCGGCGTCCGGGGCGTGCTCGTCGAGCGCGGCGAGGGCCTGGTCGCCCCACGAGCGCACGGTGTCGGCGGCGAAGACGTCACCGGGTACGTAGACCGTGTGTACGGGCTGGCGGGTGCCTGGGTCTCCCGGGTAACGGCGGGTGAGCTCCTCGTCGACCGGTACGAGGGAGGCGCTGATGCCCTCGCTGACCGCGCCCGCGAGGCTCGTCGCCACCTTCTCCTGCTGACCCATTACCAACCCTCCAGTTTTCCGCTTCACGGAATCAATAATCCGCATAGCGAAGTTAACGGCCGGTCGTGACCTGCGTCAATGGTCTCCGGAAAGCAGCCAGGGCCGCGCGGTGAACCCTCACCACACGACCCCGGAGCTTTACGGCTTGTCGCTGCCGCGCAGGTCAGCCCTTGCGGGCCTTGACCTCTTCGGTCAGCTGCGGGACGACCGCGAAGAGGTCGCCGACCACGCCGTAGTCGACGAGGTCGAAGATCGGGGCCTCGGCGTCCTTGTTGATGGCGACGATCGTCTTCGAGGTCTGCATGCCGGCCCGGTGCTGGATCGCGCCGGAGATGCCGGAGGCGATGTAGAGCTGCGGGGAGACCGACTTGCCGGTCTGGCCGACCTGGTTGGAGTGCGGGTACCAGCCGGCGTCCACGGCGGCGCGCGAGGCGCCGACAGCGGCGCCGAGCGAGTCGGCGAGCTCCTCGATGACGTGGAAGTTCTCGGCGCCGTTGACGCCGCGGCCGCCGGAGACCACGATCGCGGCCTCGGTCAGCTCGGGGCGGCCGGTGGACTCGCGCGGGGTGCGCGAGACGACCTTGGTGCCGGTCGACTTCTCACCGAAGGAGACGGCGAGCGTCTCGACGGTGCCGGCGGCCGGGGCGGCCTCGACCGGCGCCGCGTTCGGCTTCACGGTGATGACCGGGGTGCCCTTGGAGACACGGGACTTGGTGGTGTACGAGGCGGCGAACACGGCCTGCGTGGCCACCGGACCCTCGTCGCCGGCCTCGATGTCGACGGCGTCCGTGATGATGCCGGAGCCGATGCGGACCGCGAGGCGGGCCGCGATCTCCTTGCCCTCGGCGGAGGACGGGACGAGTACGGCGACCGGGGAGCCCCCGGCGGACACTGCGTCGTACGCGGCCTGGAGCGCGTCCACCTTCGGTACGACGAGGTAGTCGGCGAACTCGGCGGCGTCGGCGGCGAGGACCTTGACGGCGCCGTGCTCGGCGAGCACCGCGGCGGTGGCCTCGGCGCCGTTGCCGAGCGCGACGGCGACGGGCTCGCCGATGCGGCGGGCGAGCGTCAGCAGCTCAAGGGTGGGCTTGCGAACGGCGCCGTCCACGTGGTCGACATAGACGAGAACTTCAGCCATGGGAATGCTCTCCTGCGAGTGGCGAGTGCGAAGAATCTGGGGGCGTTGAGGGGACGTACGAGTCCTAGATGAACTTCTGACCCGCAAGGAACTCGGCCAGCTGCTTGCCGCCCTCGCCCTCGTCCTTGACGATCGTGCCCGCGGTACGCGCCGGGCGCTCGGTGGCGGATTCGACCTTGGTCCAGGAACCCTCGAGGCCGACCTCGTCGGCGTCGATCTCCAGGTCGTCCAGCTCCAGGGACTCCACCGGCTTCTTCTTGGCAGCCATGATGCCCTTGAAGGACGGGTAGCGGGCCTCGCCCGACTGGTCCGTCACAGACGCGACGGCCGGCAGCGAAGCCTCGAGCTGCTCGCTCGCGCTGTCGCCGTCACGACGGCCCTTCACGACACCGTCCTCGACGGAGATCTCGGAGAGCAGCGTGACCTGCGGTACGCCCAGGCGCTCGGCCAGGATCGCCGGGAGGACACCCATGGTGCCGTCGGTCGACGCCATGCCGCAGATGACCAGGTCGTAACCGGTCTTCTCGATGGCCTTGGCGAGCACCAGCGAGGTGGCCATGACGTCACTGCCGTGCAGGTCGTCGTCCTCGACGTGGACGGCCTTGTCGGCGCCCATGGACAGCGCCTTGCGCAGGGCGTCCTTGGCGTCCTCGGGGCCGACGGTCAGCACGGTGATCTCCGCGTCGTCGGCCTCGTCGGCGATCTGCAGCGCCTGCTCGACGGCGTACTCGTCGAGCTCCGACAGCAGGCCGTCGACGTCGTCGCGGTCGACGGTCAGGTCATCGGCGAAGTGCCGGTCGCCGGTGGCGTCGGGCACGTACTTCACACAGACAACGATCCTCAAGCTCACGCCGGCTCTCCTACTGCATCGTCTATTTCTTGACTGCCTCGTTGCAGGCAGCATAGGCGCCTGAAAGGGCGGATCCCGGTCGGGGCGGACCCCCACTCCGACTGGAATATTACTCGTCAGTACACCCAGTGCATTCCCAGTAAGCAAGCGCTTTGAACTGTGACCTTGCCAACCCTGCGTAATCGGCGTATTCGGCCGGCACGGGGAACTCTCAGTCCCTCAGCGCGTTGAAGCGTCCCTGGTGATAGAGCAGCGGCCGGCCGTGGCCCGCGGGGTCTCCCGCGACGACCTGGCCGAGCACGATCCGATGATCCCCCGCGGGCACGCGCGCCACCACACGGCACACCAGCCACGCCAGTACGCCGTCGAGCACGGGCACTCCCTCGGGTCCCGTACGCCACCGGGTGGGCGGCGCGAAACGGTCGGCGCCACTGCGGGCGAACGTGGCCGCCAGCTCCTGCTGGTCCTCGGCGAGTATGTGGACGCCGATGTGCTCGGCCTCCGCCAGCACCGGCCAGCTGGACGAACCGGTACCCACACCGAAGGAGATCATCGGCGGGTCGGCGGCGACCGAGTTGAGCGAGGTGGCGGTGAAACCGACGGGGCCAGAACCCTGGGCGGTGATCACCGCGACGCCGGCGGCGTGCCGCCGGAAGACCGAGCGCAACAGCTCGGGCGAGCCTTCGAGGGGCTGCGCCGGAATCCGGAGCGGAGCGGCGAGGTCGGGTGAAGCCGTCATGGAGGTGTCCTTGGTGTCCTTCTGCGGCGGATGCGTACGTGCCCGTGGGTGCTCAGGCACCGGGACAGCGCGCGCTCGCGTTGCGGGCCAGGTCGACATGGGCCCGCCCGTAGAGAAGGAGTTCTGACGGCACGCGGTCAGACTGGCGATTCGTGGCCGGTGCAGTCAAGCCGAATCCGGGAGATGGGACGTGCGTCACGGCGCCCGTACGCGCTGTCATACGGCGTGGCCGAGGGCGGCGATGACATCGGCCCGGCGCGGCTGCCCGGAGGCCCGGCGCACGATTCGGCCATCCGCGTCGAGCACGAGCACGGTGGGCGTGGCGAGGATGCCGAGTTCACGTACGAGATCGAGTCGCGCCTCCGCGTCGATCTCCACATGGGCGACGCCTTCGACCATGTCAGCCACTTCGACGAGGGTCCTGCGGGTCGCGCGGCAGGGCTGACAGAAGGCGCTGGAGAACTGCACGAGCGTCGCCCGCCGCCCCGGCTCAGCGCCCAGTTCGGCCGCACTCAGCCGCGTACCGCCGTCGTGCCCTGCCACCTTCGGCCTCCCCTTGATCTCTGCCTCTTCCCGGCTTCAGTCTCAGCGTTCACCACAGAGAGACGATTCCTCATGTTTCCGGACGTGACGAGAATCTCGCGCATGAAGGTCCTCAGGGCTGGCTACTCGGCCGCTCATGGGGCACGATCTGCCCAATGCCGCTAAACCTACGGCTGCGTAACCTCCGCCGGGAGAGCCCTCCCCGGGCACAGAAGGGTCACCCCTGACATGGCAGAACTCGTCTATCGACCGGTCATCGGTGCCGCACTCACCCTGTTCAAGGCGCTGGACCTGAAGATCGACACGCAGGGTTCTGAGAACATCCCCCGCACCGGTGGCGCCGTGCTGGTGAGCAATCACATCAGCTACCTGGACTTCATCTTCTCGGGACTCGGCGCACTGCCGCAGAAGCGCCTGGTGCGCTTCATGGCGAAGGACTCGGTCTTCCGCCACAAGATCTCCGGACCGCTGATGCGCGGCATGAAGCACATCCCCGTGGACCGCGAGCGCGGTGAGACGGCGTACGCGCACGCCCTCGACTCCCTGCGCTCCGGAGAGATCATCGGGGTCTTCCCCGAGGCGACGATCTCCGAGTCGTTCACGCTCAAGAGCTTCAAGTCGGGTGCGGCGCGGATGGCTCAGGAAGCCGGCGTTCCACTGATTCCGATGGCGCTGTGGGGCACCCAGCGCGTCTGGACCAAGGGCAGGCCGCGCAACTTCGGCCGCAATCACATCCCCGTGACGATACGAGTCGGCGAGCCGATGGACGCGCCCACGGACGAGTACGCGGGTGCGATCACGCGCAGGCTGCGCGGCCGCGTGCAGGAGCTGCTCGAAGCCGCCCAGCGCGCGTATCCCGTACGTCCGAAGAACGCCGAGGACACCTGGTGGATCCCGGCGCACCTCGGCGGTACGGCGCCGACTCCGGCGCAGGTGCGCGAGGCCGGTTAGGCGTCGGCCGGCCGTCGGCTCTCAGAGTGCGGCCGGGAGTGTCCGCCAGAGGTACGGGCGGTCGGGAGCGGCTCGCAGAACGCGCATGACCACCGGGTGCGGTGAGGCGTACAGCATCGGATAGTCCACCTCACCGGCCTCCGGGCGTACGGCGAAGGCCAGCCGCTCACGCTCCAGGGAGAACCGCGCGTCAACGCCGGGTTTGTTGCCGCGCGGATCCTGGCGCGCCCAGCCGTCGCTGCCGGGCAGCTTGACCGCGACGAGTCCGTGGATCACGGCGTTCGAGCCGTCGTCGTCCGCGAGGCGCTGGTAGCACAGGGCCGTCGGGATGCCCTCCGCCCGTAGCAGCGCGGCAAGGGCGTGGGCCTTGGCATGGCAGATTCCGGTGCGCTGCGCGATCACGTCGGAGGCACGCCAGGTGACGCGCATGTCGTCCACGTCGTGGGAGTGCGGGATGGTGTCGCGTACGAATTCGTAGGCCGCTTTGGCGTATGTGTATGCATCAGCCCCTTCCGCACGCAGTCGACCCGCAGCCTCCCGGACCAGCGGATGCTCATGGTCGATGACGTCGTCAGCGGCCAAATAGGCTGCCAGGTCAGGGCTTTCCTGAATCAGTTCCATGGCAGCAGAGCGTAAAGATGCGACCGACCGGAAGTCAATGACTTTCCAGTCGGTCGCATATTTATGCGTCGCGCGGCGGCTCGACGAGCTACCTGGCTACCTGGCCATCTCTTCCTTGAGTGCCTGCACGAAGCCGTCCACGTCGTCCTCGGTGGTGTCGAAGGAGCACATCCAGCGCACGTCACCGACCGCTTCGTTCCAGAAGTAGAAGCGATAGCGCTTCTGCAGACGCTCGCTCACGTCGTGCGGCAGGCGCGCGAAGACGGCGTTGGCCTGCACCGCGTAGAGGATCTCGACGCCGTCCACCTGGCGGACGCCGTCGGCGAGCCGCTGGGCCATGGCGTTGGCGTGGCGGGCGTTGCGCAGCCACAGGTCGCGCGCGAGCATCGCCTCCAGCTGCACCGAGACGAAACGCATCTTGGAAGCGAGCTGCATCGACATCTTGCGCAGATGCTTCATGGCGCGCACGGCGTCCGGGTTGAGTACGACGACGGCCTCACCGAAGAGCATGCCGTTCTTCGTCCCGCCGAACGTCAGGATGTCGACGCCCACGGTGTTCGTGAAGGTCCGCAGCGGTACGTCGAGCGAGGCCGCGGCGTTGGATATCCGGGCGCCGTCGAGGTGCACCTTCATCCCGTGCTGGTGCGCGTGGTCGCAGATCGCCCGGACCTCGTCCGGCGTGTAGACCGTGCCCAGCTCGGTGTTCTGCGTGATCGAAACGACCTGCGGCATGGCGCGGTGCTCGTCCTCCCAGCCGTACGCCTGCCGGTCGATGAGCTCGGGGGTGAGCTTGCCGTCCGGCGTCGGTACGGTCAGCAGCTTCAGGCCGCCGACGCGCTCCGGGGCGCCGCACTCGTCGACGTTGATGTGCGCCGACTCGGCGGCGATGACCGCGCCCCAGCGGTCGGTGAGCGCCTGCAGGGCGACCACGTTGGCACCGGTCCCGTTGAAGACGGGGAACGCCTCGGCGAACGGGCCGAAGTGGCTGTGAATGATCCGCTGCAGGTGGTCGGTGTAGTCGTCCTCGCCGTAGGCGACCTGGTGGCCGCCGTTGGCGAGGGCGAGGGCGGCGAGCACCTCCGGGTGGGCGCCCGCGTAGTTGTCGCTCGCGAAACCGCGGACCCGCGGGTCGTGGTGCCGGCGTGCGTCGGTCTTGCCCGCGTTCGTCGGATCCGGATTCACGGCTTGGGAGTCAGCCACAGACGCTGTCCATTCACTTCCCTGGCGGGCTTGTCCCAGACTCCGGCGATGGCCTCGGCCAGTTCCTTGACGTCCGTGAAGCCCGCGAACTTCGCGTTCGGGCGCTCGGCGCGCATCGCGTCGTGCACCAGTGCCTTGACGATCAGGATCGCAGCCGCCGTACGCGGGCCCTCCTCGCCCCCCGCCTTGCGGAACGCGTCCGCGAGAGCCAGGGTCCACGCCTCGGCGGCGGCCTTGGAGGCGGCGTACGCGGCGTTGCCGGCGGTGGGCTGCGAGGCACCTGCCGCGCTGATCAGCAGGTAGCGGCCGCGGTCACTGCGCTGGAGCGGGCCCTGGAAGGCGAGGGAGGTGTGCTGGACCGTGCGGATCAGCAGCTTCTCCAGCAGATCCCAGTCCGCGAGGTCGGTCTCGGCGAAGGTCGCGCTGCCGCGCCAGCCGCCGACCAGGTGAACCATGCCGTCGATCCGGCCGAATTCCTTCTCGGTCTTGTCGGCCCACTCGCGGGTCGCGGCGAGGTCGAGAAGGTCCACGGTGTCACCGGTGACGGTGGCGCCCCCGTGGGCGTACCTCGCGGCGTCGACGGCCTCGGCGAGGCGCGCGGGATTCGCGTCCGAACCGACCACGATGGCGCCCGCCTCGGCCAGCCTGAGCAGGGCGGCCCGGCCCGCGGGTCCGCCCGCTCCGGCCACCGCGACCACGGCGCCTTCCAGCGGTCCGCCGTTGCCGTTGCCGATGCTGCTTGTCATGGTCGTCTCCTCCTGGGCGCGAGGGCTCACGCGGACACCCGCTCGGCGCTCGCCGCGGTGATCCCCTTGGTGGAGGCGATCACGTTCTTCAGCTTCTTGGCAAGGGCCTCATAGAACATGCTCAACGGAAACTCGTCCGGAAGCACATCGTCCACGAGTTTGCGCGGCGGCAGCGACAGGTCGAGGGCGTCGGGGCCCTTGGCCCAGCGCGAGCCCGGGTGCGGAGCGAGGTACGTCGACACCAGGTCGTACGCGGCGAACCAGTGGACCAGCTTCGGGCGGTCGATGCCGGCCCGGTAGAGGTCCTCGATCTCGGCGCAGAGCTGGTTGGTGACCTGCGGGGCCCGCTCCCAGTCGATCTTCAGCGTGTTGTCGGTCCAGCGCACCACGTCGTGCTTGTGCAGGTACGCGAAGAGCAGCTGGCCGCCGAGACCGTCGTAGTTGCGGACACGGTCGCCGCTGACCGGGAAGCGGAACATCCGGTCGAACAGCACGGCGTACTGGACGTCACGGCCGTGCGTGTTGCCCTCGGACTCCAGCTTCACGGCCTCCTTGAAGGCGGTGAGGTCGCAGCGCAGCTCCTCCAGGCCGTACATCCAGAACGGCTGACGCTGCTTGATCATGAAGGGGTCGAACGGCAGGTCGCCGTGGCTGTGGGTGCGGTCGTGGACCATGTCCCACAGGACGAACGCGTCCTGGCAGCGCTTCTGGTCGGAGACCATCGCGCGGATGTCGTCCGGCAGCTCGAGGCCGAGGATGTCGACGGAGGCCTCGGTGACGCGGCGGAAGCGGGCAGCCTCGCGGTCACAGAAGATGCCGCCCCAGCTGAAGCGCTCGGGGGCTTGGCGCACGGCGATCGTCTCGGGGAAGAGCACCGCGGAGTGGGTGTCGTACCCGGCGGTGAAGTCCTCGAAGGTGATGCCGAGGAAGAGCGGGTTGTCGTAGCGGGTGCGCTCCAGCTCCGACAGCCACTCGGGCCACACCATGCGCAGCACGACCGCTTCGAAATTGCGGTCCGGGTTGCCGTTCTGGGTGTACATCGGGAAGACGACCAGGTGCTGCCGGCCGTCGGCGCGCTGCTGGGCGGGCTGGAAGGCGAGCAGCGAGTCCAGGAAGTCGGGAACGACAAAGCCACTGGCGACCCACTGGCGCAGGTCGGCGACGAGCGCGCGGTGGTACGCCGCGTCGTGCGGCAGCAGGGGTGCGAGCTCCTCGACCGCGTTGATCATTCGGTCGACCGCGGCCTCGGCGGTGGCGCGGGTAGGGGCGCCCTCGGCGTCGAAAGCAATGGATCCGTCCGCCGACTGCCAGGGCCGGACCGCCTCCACGGCATTCTTGAGCTCGGGCCAGGCCGGGTGCTCGACCACGCGCCGGGCACCAGGTATGCCGTCGGAGACTGTGTCCTGCACAAGAATTTCCGTCATGTCACTTCCTCCACGGGAGAAACTCGCGTTAAGGCACCGTATAGGTGTTCAGCTCTCCCATTCAAGCCCACCCTCAGTAAATTATCCTGCCGGGCCCCCGTGATCGCCGCCGTTCTTCCTGTCTTTTGCCGTACGGGCGATGGCTTCTGCCACTCCGGCGAGCGCGTCCCGGGCGTCGGCGAGGAGCGCCGGGAAGGCGAAGAAACCATGGAACATCCCGGGATAGTGCGCTTCGGCGACCGGCACTCCGGCCGTCCGCAGCCGCTGCGCGTACGCCCGCCCCTCGTCGCACAGCGGGTCGCAGCCCGCCGTGACGATGTACGCGGGCGGCAGCCCGGACAGGTCGCCGGTCCGCAGCGGGGAGGCGTACCGGTGGCCGCCGTCGCCGTCCGGGCCCAGATACTGCTCCCAGAACCAGCGCAGCGCGGCGGCCTCCATGAAGTAGCCGGTGGCGTTCGCGCGGTAGGAGCCGGTGTCCTGCGCGGCATCGGTCGCCGGGTAGACGAGCGCCTGGAGGGCCGGGGCGGGGCCGCCCCGCTCCCTGGCGACGATCGCGACGACAGCCGAGAGGGTGCCGCCCGCGCTGTCGCCCGCCACGACCAGGGCCGCCGGGTCGCCGCCCAGCTCCCCGGCATGGTCCGCGGCCCACAGGAGGGCGGCGTACGCGTCCTCGACGGCGGCGGGGAAGGGCGCCTCCGGCGCGAGCCGGTAGCCGACGGAAACCAGCACGGCGCCCGACGCGCGGCAGAGCTCGCGTACGGAGCTGTCGTGGCTGTCCAGGCCGCCGATGACCCAGCCGCCGCCGTGGAAGTAGACGACGGTGGGGCGGGGGCCGGGCGCCGCGTCCGGCCGGTAGACCCGCACCGGTATGCCGGGGGACCCGGAGGGGCCGGGGACAGTACGGTCCTCCACCGAGCCCACCGCCGGCGGCTGCACGGACGGCCTCGGGAGCGCGTCGATGATGCGCCGGGCTTCGACGGCGTCGGTCACGGACCCGCCCAGATCCGGGAAGACGGACGCCATGAGGTCGACCAGGGTCCTGGCCTCGGGGGTGAGGCGGTCGGGCTCGACGGTCATCGGGAGCTCCCCCTGAAGTGCGGAATGACCTTCTCGCCCCACTGCCGGATCGTTTCCAGACACGCGTCCTGCGGCACAGTGCCCATCTGGATCAGGCACATGATCTCGTCGGCGCCGGCGTCATGGAGGCGTTCGACGTAGGCGATGGCGTCGTCGGCCGTGCCGTAGGCGTGGTCGGCGTTGAAGGTGGCCGTGGCGGCGGGGCGTACCGGGATGCTGTGCTCGTGGAGCCGCGCGACGACCTGCTCGGCGGCCCTGCGCATCTCCGCCGCCTCGTCGGCGCCCTCGACGACCGCCTCGTCGGGGATGCCGGCGCCGCCGTACCAGTGCCCGATGGACTGCGCGAAGAAGCGCTGGCCACGGGTCCCGACGCGCCGGGCCTGCTCGCGGTCGTCGAGCACGATCGTCGGGCAGAGCACGGAGAAGTGGTCGTTGACGGCGGTTGAGACGAAGCGGTCCGGTGTACGGGCGGCGAGCGCGGCGTCGTACGCCGTCCGCATCTGTGCGATGGACTCCGGCCCGGCGAAGCCCATCACCAGTGCCCCGACGCCGAGTTCGGCGGCCTGGGCGAGGGTCTCAGTGCGGCTGCAGGCGAGGAAGAGCGGAGGGTGCGGGGTCTGCTGGGGGCGGGGCAGGATCGGGTGTGGAGCGATGTCGATCAGCTCGCCGTGGTACTCCAGCTCGTCCTCCTGCCAGGCCTTGCCGATGATCCGCAGCGCTTCCTCCACCTCCTGCGTCGTACGGTCCCTGTCGACGCCGCACAGCGAGGTCTCCTGCTCCGTGCCGCCGCGCCCGGCCCCCAGGTCGAGCCGCCCGCCGCAGAGCAGATCGAGCATCGCGGCGCGCTCGGCGACGCGGGCCGGGTGGTTGAAGTTGAACGGCATGCAGACGACACCGTGACCGATCCGGATGGTCGTGGTCTTCGCGGCGACCCACGTCAGGAAGATCTCCGGGGCGGACATGTGCGCGTACCACTTCAGGGAGTGGTGCTCGACGGCCCAGATCCGGTCGAATCCCATCCGCTCGGCGAGCACCGCCTGTTCGACGCTGTCGCGGATGACCTGATGCTCGCGTTCGACGGTGGGGTCGGCCAGCTGTGCCTCGAAGATGACGGAGAACTTCACGGTGCCTCCAGGGGGTTGCGTCCTTGGGGCTGCGCTTACTTCAATTAGCCATATGACTAGTCGTCAGGCTGAAAAGAAGCAAGAGTCCGAACTGCCGCCGACCGCATGGGCGGTGCTCGGCCTGCTCTCCTTCCCGGGCGAGCGAACCGGGTACGAGCTGAAGAAATGGGCCGACGCGTCACTGCGCTTCTTCTACTGGGCGCCCGCGATCAGCCAGATCTACGCGGAGCTGCGCCGGCTCGAAGCCCTCGGTTACGCGGCCTCCCGGCGCTCGGGCCCCGAGGAGCCGCGCGCGAAGCGCCGATACGCGATCACGGGAACGGGCCGAGCGGCGCTCGCCGCGTGGGCGGACGGCTCCCGGGACGCGGGCCCGCCCGTTCTCAAGCACCCTCTGGTGCTGCGCGTGTGGCTGGGGCACCTGGCGGACCCGGAACGCCTCCGCGCGCGCGTGGCGGACCATATCGCCCGTACGAACGGCGAACTGAAGGAGGTACGGGACGCCCTGGCCCGCACCGAAGGAGTCGCGGAGTGGGGGCACCCCCAGGTGGCGCTGCGCTGGAGCGAGCGGCAGCATCTGGCGGAGCTGGAGCTGGCCGAGGCGATGCTGGCGGATCTGGACGGGCTGAGTGCGGCGCCGCGTCAACACTCGCCGGGCGCGCCCACGCACGAGTGACGCAGGTCGCGGGCAGCCGCCCCGCGGCGGTAGGACGGAGGGGAGCCGCCTCGATCCCCTTCTCTGCGATCCTCCGGGAGCCATACCGCGTGAGTACCCGTGCAGTCCTTGTCGCCGCCCTGATCACGGGTCTGATCCTCGGGATCGCCGGAGCCCGAGCGGAGCACTCCGCTTCCCTGCGCGAGACGGGTTCCCTCAGCGAAGCGGGCCGTTAGGCTGCCCGGGAGCCGCCGTCGACGGAAGCGAGATTGCCTTGAGTTTCCTCACCATTGGTCACCGCGGGGTCATGGGTGTCGAGCCGGAGAACACCCTCCGTTCCTTCGTCCGTGCCGAGCAGGCCGGCATGGACGCCATCGAGCTCGACCTGCATCTGAGCAAGGACGGCGCGCTCGTGGTCATGCACGACGCCGAGGTGGACCGTACGACCGACGGCCGGGGCGCGATCGCCGACCTGACCCTCGCGGAACTGCGGGGACTGGACGCGGGGCAGGGCGAGCGCGTCCCGCTCTTCGAGGAG
The DNA here is from genome assembly GCF_040611155.1 of Streptomyces sp. NPDC002994. Classification (NCBI taxonomy): domain Bacteria; kingdom Bacillati; phylum Actinomycetota; class Actinomycetes; order Kitasatosporales; family Streptomycetaceae; genus Streptomyces; species Streptomyces sp. NPDC002994. The sequence goes on along the minus strand of NZ_JBEXNQ010000003.1, from coordinate 578 downwards.
GTCCTGGACGCGGTGAAGTCGCCGCTCCAGGCGGAGATCAAGGACGCGGCGGCGGCGCGGGCGCTGGCCGCCGTGATGCACCGGCGTGATCTGACGGGCCGTGTGGAGGTGTCGTCGTTCCACGACGAGGCGATCGCCGAGATCGCGTCGCTCGTGCCCGGCGTACGGACGGTGCTGATCGCCAGCCGTTACGGCAACGACGTGGTGGACCGCGCCAGGGCGGTGGGTGCGCCGACCCTGGCGCTGAACATCCGCAGGCTGACCCTGGAGACGGTGGAACGGGCGCACGCGGCGGAGCTGCGGGTCATTGGGTGGGTGGTGAACACGCAGGATCATCTGCGGCTGGTGCGGGCGCTGGAGCTGGACGGTGCGACTACGGACTACCCGGAGATCCGGCGCACGGGGCGCTTCACCGCGTAGGCCGCGCGTGGCGCGTGGCAGGCGCCTGCGGCGGGCCTTTCCCCCACCCCGCCCCTTCCCGACCTGGGGCGCTGCCCCAGACCCCGCTCCTCAAACGCCGGAGGGGCTGGATGGTGCGGCCGAATCCAGCCCGTCCGGCGTTTGAGGACACGCCCGAA